>NZ_JBAVYV010000213.1:0-1965 GCF_049588435.1 Ilumatobacter sp. | reverse complement strand
GGTAGACGAGCGTCCGGAGTCGAGTCGCGGTCCGTCGTGTCCCGACGATCCGCCCACCCAACCGTGTGGTGATCGATTCGATCGACGCCTCGGCCGGGCCGATGAACTCCGGCATCGTCGACGGCGCATCGATCGTGATCTCACACGCCAGCGGGAGGCCGGCGATCGACGCCACGTCGAGCAGTTCGCCGTCGACCCCGATCATCACCGTTCCACCCGCCGCATCACGACGGAACAGCTCCCACGCCATCCCCGCAGGCTACGAGCGTGACGCAACGGGTCTGACCCGTTATGTAACGCTCGGAGGCTGTTGCTCACGGCGTATAGGTGCCGAAGACCCCACGGAGGCTGTCGCTGATCTCGCCGAGGGTGCAGTCGGCGCGCAGGGCGTCCTTCATGACGTACAACAGGTTGTCACTCGACTCCGCTGTCGCCGTGACCGCCGCCAGCGCCGACTCGACCAGCGCCGGGTCCCGGTCGGCCTTGTACGCCTTGGTGCGCGCGATCTGGCTCGTCTCGAGTGCCGGATCGATCGGGAACGGTTCGATCTCCGCCTCATCCTCCACCGTGAACTTGTTGACGCCGACGATGACCCGCTCGTCGTCGTCGATCGACTTCGTGTATTCGTATGCGGCGTTCTCGATCTCGTCCATCTGGAATCCGGACTCGATCGCGGAGACGGCCCCGCCCTTCTCGTCGATCTGCTCGATGTACTCCCAGGCGAGGCGTTCGACCTCGTCGGTCAACGATTCGACGAAGTACGAACCGGCGAGCGGATCGACGGTGTCCGTGACACCTGATTCGTAGCCGATGATCTGCTGCGTCCGCAGTGCGATGCGCGCTGCGGTCTCGGTCGGCAGGCTGAGCGCCTCGTCGTATCCATTGGTGTGCAACGACTGCGTACCACCGAGCACGGCCGCCATCGACTGGATCGCGACACGGACCACGTTGTTGATCGGCTGCTGGGCGGTGAGCGTCGACCCACCGGTCTGCGTGTGGAATCGGAGCATCGACGACTTCGGATCCTGGGCGTTGAACCGTTCGGTCATGATCGAGTACCACATCCGTCGGCTGGCGCGGAACTTGGCCGCTTCCTCGAAGAAGTTGTTGTGACCGTTCCAGAAGAAGCTGAGCCGAGGCGCGAAGTCGTCGACGTCGAGGCCGGCATCGACCGCCGCCTGCACATAGGCGATGGCGTTGGCGATCGTGAACGCGATCTCCTGAACGGCCGTCGAACCGGCTTCGCGGATGTGGTAGCCGGAGATCGAGATCGTATTCCACGACGGCACGTGCTTCGAGCAGTACTCGAAGATGTCGGTGATGATCCGCATCGACGGCCGCGGCGGGAAGATGTAGGTCCCCCGGGCGATGTACTCCTTGAGCAGGTCGTTCTGGATCGTGCCGCTGATCTTGTCGGCGGGCACACCCTGCTCCTCGGCGACCAGTTCGTACATCAGCAGCAGGATCGAGGCCGTGGAGTTGATCGTCATCGACGTCGACACCTTGTCGAGCGGCAGGTCCGCGAGGAGCAACCGCATGTCGGCCATCGTGTCGATCGCCACGCCGACCTTGCCGACCTCGCCTTCGGCACGACCCGCGTCGGAGTCGTATCCCATCTGCGTCGGCAGGTCGAAGGCGCAGCTCAGCCCGGTCTGGCCCGCATCGAGCAGGAACTTGAAGCGTTCGTTGGTCTGCTCGGCCGAACCGAAGCCCGAGTACTGGCGCATCGTCCAGAGCCGGCCCGTGTACATCGACGGATACACGCCCCGCGTGTACGGCGGTTGCCCGGGAAGGCCCAGACGCTGCTCGGCGTTCCAGTCCGCGAGCGCCTCACCGGTGTAGATCTTGGCGATCGGAATTCCGGAGTCGGTCGTCGGCAAGTCGGGTGCTTCGGCCATCCCGCGATCGTACGCGGCAGATCCGGCTCCCACCCAGGCCGAGATGCGCGTCGGTGCCAGGCACCGA
>NZ_JBAVYV010000212.1:0-19957 GCF_049588435.1 Ilumatobacter sp. | reverse complement strand
CCTCTCGCGGTCGACGATGTCACCATGGTCTGGTGTGGTTGCCACGCTTGATCGTCGTCGTCGTCGGCGCGGTCGCGATCGGATGGACCCCGACCTCCGTCTCGGCGGCGGAGTGTGCGGAGTCGTCGACCGCGACCGGGCTGGACGCCTTCTTCGCGTCTGACGACGCCGCCGGGCTCGCCGGTGCCGACTATCCACACGCGATCGAACTCCCGGATGGCCGGTTCCTGTGGTACTTCCAGGACGCGTTCCTCGGATCGGATGACCGCCTCGACGGCGACACGTTCGCGCACAACGCGGCGCTGGTGCAGGACGGCGACTGCTTCGAGTTGCGGCGACCATCAGGTGGCGAGGGTGATTCGTGGATCGGATCGTGGGTCGAGTCGAGTCTGTCCAACTGGCTGTGGCCGCTCGATGCCGCCATCGGCGATGACGGCGATCTGTGGTTGTTCCTCGCCGAGGTGCAGAACCCGAACGAGACGGGCGCGGCTCGCGGTGCACTCCCGGTCGGCACGTGGATCGCTCGGTACGCACTTCCCGATCTGCAGTTGATCGGAATGCAGCCGGCACCCGACCCGTCGCGGTCCCTGTTCGGCTACTCGGTGGTGTCCGACGGCGAGTGGTCATATCTGTACGGGCACTGCTATCGCCAGTTCGACGATGCGGGCCTGGTCGGTTTCGACTCGTCGTGTTCACCCCACGCCTACGTCGCGCGCGTCCCGCACGGAGATTTCGACGCGGAGCCGCAGTATTGGACGGACGACGGCTGGTCCCTCAATCGGGACGCACGTGTGCCGGTCCTGACCGGAACGCCCTCGATGCCCGTGTCCGTCCAGCGATTCGGTGACACCTACGTTGCGGCTTCGGACGTCGGCGACTGGTTCGGCGCCGAAGTCGTCGTGTTCACCGCCTCGGCACCTCAGGGACCGTGGACCGAAGCCACGCGCTACACCCCCGACACGAGATGCGGCGACGAGTGCAACAACTACGGAGCGTTCGTCCTCCCGAATCTCGAGGGTGACCAGGTCGTGATCGCCCACTCGAACAACGCATGGGACATGGACGACGCCGTTCGCGACGCGTCGCTCTACCGGACTTCGATCCGAACGGTCGACGTCCCCGGGCTGACGGCGGCCAACCTCGAGCGCTCGCCTGATCTCGTCCTGGCGCGTGCCGAACCGGACCCAGTCCCGGACTCGGTGCCCGAATCCCCGCCGACCACCGCCGCAGTCGAGGCCACCGAGGTGACCGCGACCCGCTCCAGCTCGACGCCATCGCTGAAGCCGCACGCCGTGAACGGCGCATGGCTGCCCACGTTGCTCGCAACACTCATCGCGGCGGTCCTGGTGCTCGTGTCGATCGCGTTCGCGCCGATCACGGCGCTGAGCATCGCCCGGACCAGCCGCCGGAGCCGGTTCCGGCGCCTCCGCAGCAGGGCACTCAGCGCGCCGGAAGCCGACCGGCAGCCGCGAGAACATCACCCGATCGTTGATCCGTCCCGGCCACCGCTCTGACGTCGCGGGCCTCGATCCAGATTCGCCGAGTAGCGCGTCGGCGTGCGATCGTCCTCGACCCGGACGGGATTCGGGTGGCGGGTGTCAGGCGGCTCGGGGTCGTCGGATACCGGCGACACGGCTGCGGGCGCTGATGACCTGCCGGGCGACGAAGTCGGGGGCGTCCTCGTCGAAGCCGTCAGGGTCTCCAGGGGCGTCATCGTCGGCGAAGTCGGGTGGTCGGGCGCCGACGGGCAGGATGATCGTGCCGTCCTCGCGGACGGTGTAGCTCGATCCGTTGAGCGCTCGCCTGATTCGCCATCGGTGCTCGTGTTTGTGCGTGTTGTTCGACCCGCACAGGACGTCACTGTTGTTCTGATCGGTGCGTCCGTGATCGCGAGCCCATTCGTCATGGTGATCGACCTGACACCAATTGGCGGGCAGCTCGCATCCAGCGTGCTCACAGCGTTTGATCAACAACATCGCCGCCTGCCTCGCACTCCCGGTGAACAGCCGCTGGCGTCGACCGAGATCGATCACCACCCGCTCCGAATCGGCCACGACCCGCCGAACGTGCCCGGCGAGCGCGGCGCGCAACACGTCGTGCGGATGCAACGACGTACCGCTCGTGGTTTCACACATCCGGCTGTCGAACCCGGTGAGGTCACCGACCAAGCGGTCGGCTTCGGTGTTGGCGAGGCCGGTGAACGGGTCGATCGGACGACCGTCCAGGTCGGTCGAGGAGCTGAGTCCGGCTGCGTGGAGCATCCGCCCCCACGTCGCCGCATCGATCACCACATTCACCAACGGTTCGGCCACGGTGCCCACGTCGCCCGCTTTAGCAGCGGCACGGAAGATGGCGATCAACGCGTCGAATTGGCGTCGCCGGTCGATGCGCGCGAGTTGGAAGCCATCGGCCAGTTCGCCGTGCTCGAGGCGGCGGGCTTCGAGATCGTGCTGGTATTCGATCTGCGTGAAGCGTTCCAGGATCGCGACGATCTCGGCGCTGACCAGACCGTCTCCGCCCGAGGCACGGAGGTCAAGGGTTCCGCCGGCATCGACCGCTCTGGCCCGCCTCCCCGCAATCGCCGCATCGCGATCGTCATGCGAACCGTCCTCATCGGCTCGCGATACGAAATGGTCGACCACGGTCGCGAAGTCCGGGTACGGCATCTGCTCCGCGTGCTCCAACAACCGTGGTGCGAACTCGTTGAGACGATCAGCGACACGCCGGTTGGCGTTGGCCATCGACAACATGACGGCTTGGGGAGATCCGAGATGACCGTCGAACCAGGCGTCGCCGAGTCCCTCGATGTCGTCGACGGCTCGGGCCAGACCGAGACGGCGAGCAGCTTCGGTGTTCGACCAGTTCAGCCGGGCACGACAGAACGCGGCCATCGAACGATGCCCATCCACCGCGTGCACGCCGCGACCCTTCGCGACAGCCAACGCTGCAGACATCTCGGCATCATGGCGGCGGCGTTCCAGTTCGTTCGCCTCGATCCGGGCGACGAGCTCGGCATCGGAAAGTCCGATCAGCTCGTCCACCACATCCGAGAACATGACAGCATCGTACTCCATCTCATCCCAGCACACAAGCTTCTGATCGCACATATGTTCGTCGAACTTCCTCCGACTGAAGGAAGCGCCGTCCAGGGATTTGTGAGGCGATTCACCCAGAGTGGCCGATGCTCCGGAGCACATGCGCGAGGATCATGGAGCGGTCGTCACCTGGCAACGTGCCACGACACCGTCCGGACACGACCGGTGACGACACGAACCCGAACGGAGCCCTCCCATGCCATCGAACCCAGACCGCCACTCCCGTGCCATGTTGCCGATCCCCGATCGGCCGGTGCATGGATTAACCACCTACGACGCCAAGGATCCGGCCACGTCGTTCCCGCCGATCGAGCCGCTCCGACCGCCGGACGGGGCGCCGAACGTGGTCGTCATCCTGCTCGACGACGTCGGATTCGGTGCCTCGAGCGCGTTCGGTGGTCCGTGCGCCACGCCGAATGCCGAGCGTCTCGCCGCCGGTGGCCTCAAGTTCAACCGGTTCCACACCACGGCGTTGTGCGCGCCGACGCGTCAGGCACTGCTCACGGGGCGCAACCATCACTCGGTCGGCATGGGCAGTATCACCGAGACGGCGACGTCGGCTCCCGGCAACAGTTCGGTGCGTCCGAACACGAAGGCCCCGTTGGCGATGACGCTGAAACTCAACGGCTACTCGACCGCCCAGTTCGGCAAGTGCCACGAGGTCCCCGTCTGGCAGTCGTCGCCGTTGGGTCCGTTCGATGCGTGGCCGTCGGGTGGCGGCGGGTTCGAGACGTTCTACGGGTTCATCGGTGGTGAGGACAACCAGTGGGAGCCGGCGCTGTACGACGGCACCACGCCCGTCGAGCCCCCGGCGACGGCCGAGGAGGGATACCACCTCACCGAGGACCTCGCCGACCGGGCTGTGGGTTGGGTGCGTCAGCAGAAGGCGCTGATGCCCGACAAGCCGTTCTTCGTCTACTTCGCTCCGGGTGCCACGCACGCCCCGCACCACTGTCCGAAGGAGTGGATCGACAAGTACAAGGGACGGTTCGACGACGGCTGGGACGTCCAGCGTGAGCGCACGTTCGCGCGTCAGAAGGAACTCGGTGTGATCCCTGCCGATGCCGAGTTGACCCCACGCCACGACGAGATCACGGCGTGGGACGACATGCCGGACGAACTCAAGCCGGTCCTGGCGCGGCAGATGGAGGTCTACGCTGGATTCCTCGAGCACACCGACCACCACGTCGGCCGGCTGATCGATGCCGTCGACGACCTCGGTGTCCTCGACAACACGATCATCTACTACATCGTCGGCGACAACGGCGCGTCGGCCGAGGGGACGATGAACGGCGCCTTCAACGAGATGGCCAACTTCAACGGGATGGCCGCCCTCGAAACACCCGAGTTCATGCAGTCGAAGATGGACGAATTCGGTTCGCCTGCGTCGTACAACCACTACTCGGTCGGTTGGGCCTGGGCGATGAACACGCCGCTCCAATGGACCAAGCAGGTCGCCTCGCACTGGGGTGGCACCCGCAACGGCACGATCGTCCACTGGCCGAACGGAATCGACGAGCCCGGCGGACTGCGTGAGCAGTTCACCCACGTCATCGACATCGCACCGACCGTGCTCGAGGCGGCCGGGCTGCCCGAGCCGACCATGGTCAACGGAGTGCAGCAGTCGCCGATGGAGGGGACGAGCATGCTGTACACCTTCAAGCAGGCGTCGGAGCCGGAGCGCCACGATCTCCAATACTTCGAGATGTTCGGCAACCGCGGCATCTACCACCAGGGTTGGAGCGCCGTCACCAAACACAAGACGCCGTGGATCATGGTCGGTGGTGACCTCCCCGCGTTCGACGACGACATCTGGGAGCTGTACGACGGCAACAGCGACTACAGCCAGGCGCGTGACCTGGCGGCCGAGCAGCCCGGCAGGCTCGCCGAACTGCAACGGCTGTGGCTGATCGAGGCGACCAAGTACAACGTCCTGCCGATGGACGACCGCACCGGCGAGCGACTCGAACCGTCGATGGCGGGACGCCCGACGCTGATCCACGGCAACTCGCAGCTGTTCTTCTCCGGCATGGGCCGGCTCTCCGAGAACAGCGTCGTGAGCATCAAGAACAAGTCATTCTCGGTGACCGCGAACATCGACGTCCCCGAAAGCGGCGCTTCCGGTGTGATCATCGCCCAGGGCGGGCGCTTCGGCGGATGGGCCGTGTACACCAAGGACGGAGTGCTGAAGTTCGTCTACAACGTGCTCGGCATCCAGGAGTTCGCAACCACCGCAGACGAGCCGATCCCCGCGGGAAAGCACCAGGTGCGCGTCGAGTTCGCCTACGACGGTGGTGGCCTCGCCAAGGGTGGAGACGTGACCCTCTACCACGACGGCACCGCGGTCGGTTCGGGACGGGTCGAGGCGACGCAGCCGATGGTCTTCTCGGCTGACGAGACGACCGACATCGGATACGAGTCGGGCACGTGTGTCTCACCCGACTACACGCCCGAGACCAGCCGCTTCAGCGGGAAGATCGAATGGGTCCAGATCGACCTCGGTGACGACGACAACGACCACTTCATCGACCCGGACGAACGCATGCGGATTGCAATGGCCCGTCAGTGACGCTGGCGTGACGAAGTGGGCCCGGCCCACGACGGCTGGAGACTGCTCGAGCAGGTGATCGGGCCCGCTCCGGATCCACGCGACCTCGATTCGGCGCGGTCGACGCCCGGTCGGTCAACGATCGGGTGACACGTGGTCGATCAGGCCCGCGCGCCGGCCGAGCGCCACGGTCTCGCTCCGCGATGTCGCGCCGAGCTTCCGATAGATCGCCGTGGCGTGGGACTTGACGGTGTTGCGTGACACGAACAGTTCCGTGGCGATCTCCGACAACGACAGATTGGTCGGAAGGTACGCGAGCACCTTGCGTTCGGACGGGGTCAACGCTGAGGACCCGTCGGCGGTCGTCGCCGACACCGCGTCGACCTGAGCCCAGAGCGCCGCGAGGTGCGGCTCGACACCCGAGGCGTCGCCGGGTCGGGCGGCACAGTGCTCGGCCTCGCGTAGGAGCGTCCGAGCGGCCGGGCGGTCGTCGATGAGCAAGGCGGTCCGCACGAGCGCGAGCCGGGCCATCACGTTGAACCACGGTGCGACGTCCTGGTGACTCTCGAGATGACGGCGAGCGATCGCGAACTCTGTCGAGGCAACGTCCGGGCGACGACGGGCCTCGACGAGCGAGCTCACGGCCACCGTGATCGCAGACGGCGGAAGAAGCGTCCCGCCGACCGATCGGACGAGTTTCTGAGCGCGCAGGCCCAGCTCCATGGCACGGTCTCGGTCTCCGCTCAACTCGTGAACGATCGCCTCGGAGGCCAGACAGTTCGCGGCCAGGTTGGGTGCGCCGAGGAACTCGGCGGTCATCGCCCCGTCGGCCCACACCTCCGTCGCCCGATCGTCACCGATCATGAACAGGTGCCCGCCGAGCGCCCAGATCGCCATGGTCCTCCACAGACCGACGGGAAGCGCGTCGCGCGCGCTTTCGGCCGCTGCGATCTGTGAGACCGTCGAACGGTTCTCGAGCGTCGCGGTCAGCGCCAGCGCCGTCGCCCAGCGCTCCCTGTCGTCGACCGCATGAGGGATGGAGCCTGAGCCGTCGAGCCCGACCACACCTGCGAGATGCCGAGTCCACTGGAGCGCTGCTCTGCCATCACCCCTGTGGGAAGCACTCACCGCCGCCAGCGCACACAACCCCGGTGATGCACGGATGCGTTCCTCCGGGAGCATGCCGAGCCAGCGCCGGACCGTGTCGTGCGCGCCCATCGGGAATCGAATCGCGGCATGTTCGATCACGAGCGACTCGCAGCGATCGATGTCGCCGATCCGTGCAGCATGTGCGAGGGCACGATCGATGTCGCCGCGGGCCTCCCACCAGTCGCACGCGGCACGATGCACCTCGCGCCACCGGGCGCGTTGAGCGTCGCGGAGTTCGGCCTCGAGCCAGCCGGCGAGGAGCTGATGCATGCGAAACCAATCGCCGCGCACGTCGAGCGGAAGCACCAACTGGTCCTCGCGCTCCAACCGACGCAGAACGCCTCTCGATCCACTGCGTCCGAGCACCTCGTCGCACATGTCCGCGGTGAATCGTTCGAGACAGGCGGCTTCCCGCAGCAGTGGAACGTCGTCGGGATCGATCGATGACGTCCACTCTGCACTTAGGTAGTCCGTGATGTGCGTCGCGTCCGAGACGTCGATCGCCGACAACCCGGTCAAGTCGTGGTTCGTCAACAGCACCTGACCGGCAAGGCGGAGTCCGGCCGGCCAACCCTCGAAGCGAGCGATGACATCGTCGAGGTCGGCGTCGCGATCGAGCCCCATCGCCACGAGCAGCGTTCGGGACTCCGCGGCATCGAGCGCGAGATCCGATGCCGTCACGTCGATCACGCCGGGGTTCAGTCGGAGACGGGCGATCGAACGGTCGATCCGGTGAGCGCGGCCCGCGAGCAGCAGCGTCGAGCGCTCCGGCAGATTCTCCGCGATCGCGCAGAACAGCGCGTCCGAATCGGGGTTGTCGATCTCGTGTACGTCGTCGAGCACCAAGACGAACGGTTCCGCGCAGCCACGCACCGCCGCGCCGAGCGCCGGGACGACCCAGTCGCGGAAGCTCGGTGACCCGGCCGCCGCCACCGGGATCGACGCGAACCCTGCCGGGTTGAGCTCGTTCAACGCACCGTGCAGTGCCGCGGCGAGCACCCCGGGATCGTTGTCGATCGGTTCGATGTCGACCCACACGACACGGCGGCTCTCGTCTGCGGTCCACCTCGCCACCAGCGACGACTTCCCGAATCCGCCAGGGGCGAGGACGCGGATCACCCGTCCCGTCGATGACGCATACAGGTGGTTCAGTCGGTGACGTTCGATCACCGTCTGGGAGACCTGGCGGGGAACGGAGCGTGCCCGATCGACGACACCGAGGAGATCGGTCATCAGGACACGCCCCGCGATCGTGTCACCCAGAAGATCAATTTCGCCCGCACGGCCTCGATCGTAGTGGTGCGGCGACGGCGCTGACCGGGACGTGATCAGTATGCACGTCGGTGCCTGGCACCGACGTGCATCTGTCGCGGTGCGCGGGTGGTCAGGCGAAGAACTGCTTGGCCTTCTGTGTCCCGAAGAGGAAGTAGAGCACGATGAGCGCGCCGAGGATCGTCCCGATCGCGGTGCCGACGTGGTCCTTGTGCTCGGAGACGACGAGGAGGTAGATCGCACCGGCGATCTGGAACACCTCGAAGATCCCGATCAGTGCCCGGGCGAAACGTTTGCCACGCCAGAGATTCGAGCCGAGGAAGATCGAGATCAACGCGGCGATCACCAGTGCGATGACCGCCGTGGTGATCTGCGACGAGGTGGCATCCGCGTCGTTCAACATCTCGGCATCGTTGCGGTCGATGAACGCGAGGAATGCCACGAGCAGTTGGAGGGCGCCCGTCAGGATCATGATGATCGCAACGAGCGCAACAAGGAATGGACGTTTCATCGGACGCGAACAGTAGCCCGCCGGGATGGAAGGGTGGGTGAGTGAGCCATGAGGTGCGCGACTCCTACGACGCCAACGCCGGCCTCTACGCGCGATTCGCACTCGACGACCTCGATCGGGTGCACACCGATCGCGCATGGCTCGCGCGGTTCGCGGAACTCACCGACCTCCGCGATGGAGCGGTCGCCGACCTCGGATGTGGGCCCGGCCACATCGTCGACCACCTGACCGACCTCGGAGTCGCAGCGACGGGCTACGACATCTCGCCCGAGATGATCGCCGAAGCTCGATGTGCGTTCCCCGACTCGGAGTTTCACGTCGGGGACCTCGGTGCGTTGGACATCGCCACGTCGTCGCTCGCGGGAATCGTGTCCCGGTACTCCCTCATCCACGTGCCCCCTGCGGAACTCGACGGCATCTTCCGCGAGTGGTTCCGCGTTCTCGCGCCCGGTGCGCCGCTCCTCGTGTCGTTCTTCGCCGCATCCTCGGCCGGGACGCACGGATCGCCGTTCGACCACGCGATCGTCACGGCTTACGCGCTGTTCTCGCCGACGATCGCAGTCGGGCTTCAGCAGGCCGGGTTCGTCGACAGCGAACTTGGGACCCGACCCCCGTTGGACGGCGAGCGCGCACTCGACCACGGAACGATCCTCGCCCGCCGCGGTGCCCGGCCCATATCAACTGGGGTCGGACCCCAGTTGATACGCAGGGGCGGCTGTGGATTCCGCGCCACGGCGCCGCCGAGCACGTCAGCGGGTCATGCGGCGAACGGGATCCAGCCGCGGCGATGATCAGGGTCCGGCAGCCGGCGGGAGATCCATCTCGGTCCGGGCCTCGACAAGTGCGGTGTACGGCACGGTGATGAACCCACGTTGTGGCCGATCGAGGTCGAACGAGACGAACAGGATCACGACGACGAAGGCAGCGGCGAGCAATGCCGTGATCTCGCTCCGACCGAGGAGCGCGAGATACGCCGCGAGCACGCCGATCGCGATTGCGCTCCCACCGATCTGCAACAACATCACCGACGTCGGCACCCGGTTGCGGAGCGACGACATCCGCTCCGTGTGCGCTTCGAACATCTCGTTCAGCATCGGGATGTAGGTCAAGGGCCCGGTGCCGGTCGCATCGACCTCGACGGCACGCCCCGCCTCGGACCACAACCCACGCTGCAATCCGTTGAATTCGGCGACGTCGGCGTCGAACTGATCCGTGAACGGAACCTGGTCGGCCAGGTCGTCGGCGATGTCGCCGTACTGCTTCAGGAGATCGAGCGACGTCGATCGCATCGGCTCGGGGAGCAACTGGGCGCGGAGGTAGGTCGTGCTGATCGTGTTCGCCTCGTGCACGACGAGAGTCCGGCGGGCCTCGTACCGACCGACGGCCATCGTGAGCCCGAAGGCGAGCAGCAGCCCGACGAGGCCGAGCAACGCTCCTTGGACGACGCCGATGGGTTCACTGCTGGAATCAGGTCGTCCCCGGAGGCGTCGGCCGGCGGCGATTCCCACCAGCGTGCTGCCACCGATGACGACGACGAGCGAGACGTCGAGCCAGAAGGTGTCGAGGTCGAAGAACAGCACGAGGCTGACATGATGACACGTGCCGACCGGCGCGGGTTCAGCCCGATGATGCTGCGGGTTCCTCCCCAGCGACGGCGGCTCCTATCGGGTGGCGTGCAGCGAGTCGAGGGTTCCCGCAGCACTCCGGCCGCCATCGGTCACCGTGAGGATCTCGACACCGGTGTCGGTGACGAGCACGGTGTGTTCGAACTGTGCCGACGGTCGGTTGTCGTTGGCGTGTTCGGTCCACCCGTCGGCCGCCTGATGGAACGTCGGTCGCCCGGAGGTCAGCATCGGCTCGACGGTGAACGTCATGCCCGGGACGACGACTGTGTCGTCGCGGCGATCGATGTGGTGGGACACATGAGGGGCGCCGTGGAACGTGGCGCCGATCCCGTGGCCTCCGTACTCACGGATCACGCCGTAACCCCGCGATTCGGCGAACGGTTCGATCGCTTCCGCGATCCGTTGCAACGGTTCGAAAGGACGTATCGCTGCGATTCCGCGCAGCGTGGCTTCGCGAGTCGTGTCGACGAGGCCGGCGACCGCCCGGGAGGGGGTCCCGGCGTGGAAGGTCGCCGACGTGTCACCGTGCATGCCGTCGATGTAGGCGGTCACGTCGATGTTGACGATGTCGCCGTCCTCGAGTGGTCGGTCGTCGGGGATGCCGTGGCAGATGACCCCGTTGACCGAGGTGCAGATCGACTTGGTGAAGCCTCGGTAGTGCAGGTCGCTCGGATATGCGCCGAGTTCGACGTAGACGTCGTGGGCGAACACATCGAGTCGTTCGGTCGTCACACCGACCGCGTCCTGCTCGCCCGTCCGGAGGAGGACCTCGGCACCGACCGCGCACGCTCGACGCAATCGCACCAGGGATTCGGCGTCCTGGATCTGGGTCCTGGGTGGCGGGACGATTCCGGTCGTGACGTAGTCGGGTCGCACGATCGAGTCGGGTACGGCTCGGGGTGCCGACACGTTGCCGAGTCGGACCGGTGGACAGTCGAGCGCTCGGCGGTCGCCATGGCACCGCTTGTGCTTCTCTCCGCTGCCGCACCAGCACGGATCGTTCGACTTCAGCTTCATCGCGGGGACTCTACGGGCATCGACGATCGTTGTCTACGGGTGGAGACGGCAACGATATGCTGACGACGTGGCGCCGATGGTGAACACCGACGAACTGATCGACTCCCGTGAACTCGCAGCCCTGCTCGGACTGGCGCACCCCAACAGTGTGAGTCTGTACCAGCGTCGCTACGCCGACATGCCGCGGCCGGTCGTCGACCTCGGCAACGGTCGGCCGAGGCTCTGGCTGCGTCCTGCGATTCTCGACTGGATCGAGCACCGCTGAGAATCGTTCGGCCCTCGCGGCCGGTCCGATCCGGCACGCGCTCGATGCTCATCCGACGGTGCCGGCTTTCCCCGGTTGTCCGCGACGAGTCGAAGCAACGTCTACGTTTCGTAGGTGAGCACCACCACAGAGTCGGGCCGGATCGACGACATCCGAGACGCACGAACTCTGTTCCCCGCTACGTCATCCTCGGCCTACCTCAACACCGCGGCGGTGGGATTGGCGAGTCGCGAGCTGACGGCTGCGTATCACCGATATGTCGACGAATGGTCCGAGAACGGTCTCGACTACGCCCGGGGTGAAGCAGCCGCCGAAACCGCGCGGACCTCGGTTGCTGCACTGATGGGGGCCGATCGTTCCGACGTCGCATTGATCGCATCCGTGTCCGCCGCAGCGGGGCTGATCGCCGCACAGTTCGGACCCGCCAGCAACGGACAGAACGTCGTGATCGGTGAACGCGAGTACAGCTCGAACCATTTCCCGTGGCGGTTGCTCGCGGCGAAAGGCTATGAAGTCCGGCAAGTTCCGTTCCGCAACGGTGGCCTCGAACCCGAGGACATCGCACGCCACGTCGACCGCGCGACACAGCTGGTCGCGTTCAGCGGAGTGCAGACGGCATCAGGACATCGCTCCGACATCGCGGCGATCGCGGACACGGCCCATGCGGTCGGTGCGCTCGTCTTCGTCGACGGCTCCCAGATGGTCGGTGCGCTTCCTGTCGCTGCTGACATCGAACACATCGACGTGTTGGCGACATCGGACCACAAGTTCCTCATGAACGCCGGGCGCGGAATCGGATACTGCTACCTCTCTCCCGAGGTCCGAGACCGCTTCTCCCCGCTCAACGCCGGGTGGAAGGCCGGACGCGTGCCGTTCGAGAGCTTCTTCGGGCCCACCATGGACCTCTCCTCCACGGCGTCGCGCTTCGACAACTCGATCAGCTGGCTCGCCGCAATCGGAGACGAAGCGGCCCTGTCGGTCTTCGACGCATTCGGTGCCGACGCCATCTTCCAACGGAACATGGACCTCGCCGACCTCCTCCGTTCGGCCTTGACCGAGATCGGTCGGGGGGCGATCGATCTTCCGGTGGCCAATCGCAGCACCATCGTCGCCGTGCCTCTCGCTGGCGCCGAGCCCGCCGAGCTGCTCGCGACACTGAAGCAACGCGGCATCATCTGTTCGGCTCGCGACGGAAATCTCCGACTGGCGATCCACTTCTACAACCACGAAGACGACATCGCCCAGATCACGAGCGCGCTGGCCGAACTCTGACCCGCCCGCTGTGGGGACGAGCTGTCGCGCACCCGTCAGCTGAGATGGAAGCCGGCGTCGACGTGGATGAGTTCGCCGGTGATGACTCGGGCACGGTCGCTGACCAGAAATGCCACGGCTTCCGCCACGTGTGACGGATCGGCCACCTTGCCGAGCGGGAGTGACTTCGCGATGGCAGCGCGTCGGTCCGGGTCGACCAGGCCGTTCATCGTCGTCGCGGCCATCGGCGAGATCGAGTTGACCCGGACACCGAACCGGCCGAGCTCGCGCGCGGCTGTCTGCGTGACGGCATGGAGACCACCCTTGCTCGCGGCATACGCGGACTGACCCGCGTTTCCCCGCTCACCCGACGTGGACGTGAGATTGATGATCACCCCGCCGGTCCCCTGCGTCTTGAACGCTCGAGTTGCTGCGCGGATGATGGCAAACGGGGCGGTGAGGTTGGCGACGAGCGTGTCCTCCCAACGTTCGTCGGTGACGCCGGTGATGAAGTTGTCGAGCGCAACTCCGGCGTTGTTCACCACGATGTCGATCCTCCCGGCGGCCTCGAGCACGTCGGCGACCAACCGATCACCCGCGTCAGCTGAATCCAGTTCGCCGGGCACGGGGATGGCGTCGGGAATCTGGGAGGCGACCTCGGCGCACGAGTCCGCCGAACGTCCGTGCACGATCACGATGGCCCCGACCGCTGCGAGCCGCTCGGCGATCGCTCGGCCGATTCCTCGCGTCGAGCCCGTCACGAGCGCGACTCTCCCATCGAGTCGGTCACTCATCATGTCAGTCATTGTGCGACCGTACTTTCCGACCCGACGTCCAGCGACGTCGGGCGAATCCGGCGCTGTTCTCAGGGCGGGTCGAGATCAGGCTTGTGACACGTTCGGATTTCTGCTTCCCTCGAACGGGGAGTCCGCTCGAATCCCGAGCGAGCAGAACCAGGCGTGCAAGCCGGCCATGGGCGCCGGTGGCGAGCGATCGGAGGACTCATTGACCAACCAGGACCACGTCGAGAACACGGCCGGGGTCCCGAACGAAGGCGCATACGTCCCGGTGACCTTCGACCGATGCGACCACATCGATGGGCCGTTCTTCCACGGGACGAAGTCCGCTTTCGAGGCCGGCGATCTCCTGGTCCCTGGCCACGGCTCCAACTTCCAAGCGGGCCGCACCTCCAACAACGTCTACTTCTCGACGCTCGTGGAGACCGCGGCCTGGGGCGCTGAGTTGGCCACGGTGCTGACGGGTTCCACCGGTCGGGGACACATCTACGTCGTCGAGCCCACAGGTCCGTTCGAGGACGACCCGAACGTGACGAACAAGAAATTCCCCGGCAACGTCACGCAGTCGTACCGGACTCGCGATTCGCTCCGGGTCGTCGACGAAGTGCAGGACTGGGAGGGCCACCCTCCCGAGGTCCTGAACCAGATGCTCGACAACATCGCTCGGCTGAGAGAAGCAGGACTCGACGTCATCGAGGATTGACGTCGCCGCTCAGGGGCGGGACTGTCAGAGCAGGGGAAGGGTGACGATCTCGCTGGGGCCGAGGGTGTAGATCAACGCTGTGTCGGTCCAGACGATCTCACCGGCGTTCCCCAGACCTGCGGGTTTGATCGTCCGGTCACCGGCGTTCGGAACGAATTCTGTTCCCGTTGCCATGACAGCGGGAAGGCCGACCGACCCGTCCGCGTCGATGTCGGCCACGAGGAGCAGATGCCCCTCAGCGTCGTTCTGGGCCGCGACGATCAGCGCGACCTGTGTGCCGTCGGGCGAGAGTCCGCCGCCGGCGAGACGCATCGAGGTCCCGTCGATCTGCGGCACATCGATCAGGTCGACGTTGCCCGTCGTGAAGTCGGCGACACCCATCTGGAATCCACTCGCGAGCACGCCGTCCGATCCGACGAGCAGGACGCGATTTCCGGCAACGTCGGCCACAAGCGGTTGCCCGCCTTCGACCAGAACGGATCGGCTCGTTCCGTCGGAGACGTCGACCGAGACCAGCGTCGTGTCCTGACCGTCGACGACCGGATTCACGATCGTCTCGCCACCGCCACTGCGGCCGGCCGCCTGGGCCACGCCGTCGAACTCCGGGCCCGTCGCCGCGACCTCACCGTCACCGTCACCGTCGTACCGGTGGAGGACCGAGCGAAGGCTGTCCCCGGGCTCCACACGAAAGACGTACAGGGTCCCATCAGCGGCGAACGTGGGTGCGAAGACTTGATCTTCCATGCTGTCGCCACTCGACGTTTCGCCATCGCCGATCAGCACCGTCGACTCACCGTCGGCGAGGTTCAACTCGACGAGGCCGGCCTCCTCGTTCCCGAAGCGATCCTCGTGGAACACCACCGTCGTCGCGTCCGGCGACCAGCTCATCGAGTTGCTGTCGATTCCCGCCGGGACCGCAACGCAGCGATCCTCGTCGGACGGCGTCGACGGGGTGGTCGAGATGATGCAGAGCTCGTCGTCGCGAACGGCGGCGACGAGCTCGGCGTCGGGCGACACGGCGATGTCGGTCAGCGGCAATCCTTCGAACGCACGCGCAGCCGGCTCGCCGAACGCCAGGTCCGGCACCTCCGGCGAATCGCGGGTGGCAGCGGTGTCCGAGCGCGGTGACGAGACGTCCGCTCCAACCGCCGGTGCGTCGCTGTCCGTGTCGGTCACCGACATCCCGATCGCGACGGCGCCGATCACGAGGGCGGCCGCTCCGGCGCCGGCGAGCGCGATCAACCGCCTGCGATGTCGAACAGCATCATCCGGTTCGTCCCCGACGTCGCGGTGGCTGTCGACCTGCTGCAGTGCCGATCGTGTTTCGGCGGCGTCGGGTGCCGCAGCCCGCCGTCGCTCGCCAGCCGCGACGAGGAGTTCCTCGACGTCCTGGTCATCGGTCCGTCGCTCCCCTGGACGGTCGTCGAACTCCGATCGGGCGATCGCCGAACTGCCCTGCTGCAGTTGGTCCTCCACCGCAGCTTCGTCGCAGTCCAGGATCAGTCCGATGTCGGTCACGGGGAGGTCGTCGACGTAGCGCAGCACGATCGCGTCGCGTTGCTCTGCCGGGAGAGCACGAACGCCGGCCCACAGCGAGCCGTCGATCGACGGCCGTTCCCACTGCGACATCTCGCGCAGGCGGTGGATGCGCTCGGGTGCCGTTCGCTCCCGACGGCGCCCGCGTCCCTCGTCCACCGGCCGGTTCAGCGCGACACCGCGCACCCAGACGCCCGGTTCGTCGAGTTCAGCCACCACATTCCAACGCTCCCGGGCGTGGAACAGAGCATCCTGAGCGAGTCCCTCGGCGACATGCCGACTCCCGGTCGACGCCCCGAGAATCGCGACGAGGCGCGGGAACTCATGCACGAAGAATTCGTCGAACGTCAGTCCCGACGCCGGCTCGGTCACCTCCGCCGACCTCGAAGCAACGCTCGGCGGATCACGATCCCCACCATAGCGATGCGCATTTCATCGAAACCCGACCGACGTCTGTCGTCGCAGATCCTCAACGCTCGGGTACGAATCGGACGGCTCGATCAGGAGATGTTCGGAGCTCGGGAGACGGAATCTTCTGAGCATCTGCAGGACTACGGTCGACGCGGTGCCGACGTCGCCACAGACCTTGACCGTCGAGGACCGTCAGCTCGTCGCGTCGTGGGCGGCCGACTGCGCTGAGCACGTGCTCGCCATCTACGAGACGGCGGTGCCGAGTGATACCCGGGTGCGAGATGCAATCGGTCAGGCACGAGCATTTGCTTCAGGCGAACTGAGTGTGGCCGATGCAATTCGATGCCGAGGCGGCGATGCCGGAGCGGCGGCCCGCGAGGCCCCGACGTCAGCGTCCAAGGCTGCGGCGTACGCCGCCGAGCAGGCGGCTGCAGTCGCGCACATGGGAGCTCACGCACTCGGTGCGGCGGGGTACGCGGCGAAGGCTTCCACGCTGGATGTGGGCTGCGACGGTGACGAGGCGACCCGTGCCGAAGCATCGCGCCAGGTCGCAGCGATGGGCGACGCCGTCGCCCGGGTCCTCGCTTGCCTGCCGGCTCTCGGCGAGAACCACGCCGGTCCGCTCGGTCCCGGGCGTCTGAGCAGCGGTCACGTCGGTCAGACGATTCGGGCGATCCAAGCGAGTGTGGATCTACACCTCGCGGGTCAGGCACACAGGTCGGAGTCCAGCCATTCGGTCTCGCCCGCCACGTCGGCGACCTCGGTGCCGTTGAGCGACCCGGAGACGGTGGACCCGTCGTCGGCGAGGACGAACTGAGTCGCGACGGGGCAGTCGGTGTTGAACGATCCGGTCCCCAGCCGCTCGGGAACCAGTCCCCGTTCGAGGCACCCTCAGCTCGCCAGACCCGACCGTTGATCATCCTGTCGAGAACCCGGAATCCGCAATGCGTGCCCTGCTCGAACCGCGCCGGAACGCCCAACTGTCGTCGCCCTGCCTCAGTGACCAGACGCTGGGATCAGCCGTCGAGATGGCCGAATCGTCCGGCCTGGAAGTCGTCGTACGCCTCCGCGATCTGCTGGCGGGTGTTCATCACGAACGGTCCGTAGGCCGCGACCGGCTCGTCGATCGGCCGACCGGTCATGACGAGCGCGCGTCCTCCGGCGACGGTGGCGACCTCGACGCCGTCGCGTCCGGGTCCGCTGCTGTCGAGAATCGCGAGTCGACCGGACGGCACGTCGGCGCCGTTGACCGTCAGGTTGCCGTCGAGCGCGAGCACGGCCACGTTGTGGTCGGAGGGAACCGACGGGCTGATCCGGGAGCCGGCATTGAGTTCGACGTCCCAGAGGTTGATCGGTGTGTAGGTCGTCGCAGCTCCCGAGTTGCCGTCGAAGTCTCCTGCGACGACGCGGACCGAGCCGCCGTGGTCCTCGAGTTCGACCTGCCCGATCTGCTCGGCGGTGAGCGGCTGGTAGTGCGGCGCGTCCATCTTGCTGGCGGCCGGCAGGTTGACCCACAGCTGCACCATGTGGAACCGACCGCCCGAACGGGCCCAGTCGGCGTCGTGATACTCCTTGTGGAGGATGCCCGACGACGCGGTCATCCACTGGACGTCACCGGGTCGGATCACCCCACCGGCTCCGGTGCTGTCGTGGTGGGCGACGCTGCCGTCGAACGCGAGCGTGACCGTCTCGAACCCGCGGTGCGGGTGCACTCCGACGCCACGGGGAGTGTCGGTCGGGCCGTATTCGTAGGGGGCGTGGTAGTCGAGCAGCAGGAACGGGTCGACGAGTCGGGCGAGTTCGTCGTGGGGACCGAACATCCCCTCGACGCGGAATCCGTCACCGACCCAGTGAGAGCGGCCGTTGCCGACGACACCCGCGACCGGACGGAGTGTGTCCCGATCGGTGGTCGGTGTGGGGGTGGAGGTGCTGGTCATGTTCTGGTCCTTTCAGAAGAGTCGACCAGTACAACTTACTTGTGCTCGCAACTATTCCCGATGGCCTTCCATGTTCACCCCCGCTCAGCGACTGATCAGGACTCCAGTTCCGCTCGTACGTGGCGGACACCGTCGCCGCTCAGTCCAGACAAGCCCACCGACCTCCCACTGGCGGCGAGGAGCAGATCGAGCGCGGGCCCGGAAATCGTCGTGGCACCACCGTCGACGCTCCAGTCGATGTCGGTTGCACGAAGGGTTGCGGGACCGATGCGCTTCTTCGCTCCGTACCAACGGCTCGACCGAACATGGTCGAGCGCCATGATCGAGTGTTCCGGTGCGACCGGATGATTCACGCCGAGCGGGATCGCAATGTCCTGGCCGTGCACGATGAAATCGGTGAGGGCATCGATCGGTGAGCCTCCTGGCGCCGTCTTCGTCGAGTCGATGTCGGATCGCAGCTGCTCGATCAGTTCGAGCGGCGTGACGTCGCGGGCGCGGCGGCGTGCCCGTTCGGCTTCCATCCGGTCGAAGTTCCCGCGGCAGCGGACCATCCCCGTGAAGAAGTCGAGCACGGACGTCCTGGTGCTCAACGAGAGATGAGCGACCACTTCGTGCACGGTCCAGTCGTCGCACAGCGACTGCTTCGACCACCCCGCAGCATCGAGTTCCTCGAGCATCTCGCAGAGACGCGACCGCTCGATGCGCAGCGCCTGGCTGATGTCGGGTTCTCTCGCAGTCATCGTCTGACGCCGAGGAGGACGGGGCCGCCGAGTTGGCGGCAGATCATGGACTTCATCGGTCGTTCCCTCGCAGATGATGTGGCCGTCAGAACAACTCGTCGCCGGGAGCCTCGGCGGCCTGGCGGATCCAGTCTCGGAACTGGTCGTCGTCGATCTCGTCGACGGCGGCGATGTTCGAGTACCGAACTCGCTCGTCCTTCGACGTGACCGGCGGCAGCGGATCGAGTTGCGCGCCGTTGAGCCACGTGACCTTCACGTACTTCGTGAAGCAGTGCAGGCTGAGGAACCAGCCGTTGCCGTCGACGCCGTAGAACGGTGAGTTCCACCGCACCGCCTTGCGAACATCGGGAACGACCACGTCGACGAGGGCATCGAGGTGACGTCCGATCTCGCCCTTCCAGTCGGGCATCGCAGCGAGGTACGCCTGGACCGGCGCCTCGCCGTCTCCCTTGGGGATCTGCGGGTTCCCACCCGAGAGCAGCTTCACCTCACCGGTGCTGTCGTGGTCGGTTGTCATGTCGGTGCTCCTCTCAGGAACGCTGTTGGATCCGGATCAGGTTCCCAGCCGGGTCCCGAACGGCACAATCGCGCAGTCCGTAGTCCTGGTCCATCGGTTCCTGCACGATCTCGGCGCCGGCGGCTTCGATCCGTTCGAACGTTGCATCGAGATCTCGGCTCGCCAGGTTCACGCCGGCGTAGGTGCCCTTGGCCATCATCGCTCGGATCATGTCGCGTTCGGCGTCGGTGACCGAGGGGTCCGGTGTCGGCGGCTCCAACACGATCGACGTGTCGGGCTGGTTCGGCGGACCGACGGTGATCCAGCGCATGTTCTCGTATCCGACGTCGAGACGGACCTCGAAGCCCAAGACGTCGGTGTAGAACGCCACCGACGCGTCCGGATCCGAATGCGGAAGGAAGCTCTGATGAATCGTGATCTCCATGCCGGTCACGGTAGGCGACGCCTCAGGAACGGGCTTCTCGATTCCTGACCGGTTTCGTCGCCCGCTTCGCCACGCACGGTGCAACTCCCTCCGCCCACCGACTGTCCTGGTCCCGATAGACCGACGGAGACACCCCGACGAGCTCGGAGAACCTCGTGC
>NZ_JBAVYV010000211.1:0-5521 GCF_049588435.1 Ilumatobacter sp. | reverse complement strand
AGGCCTGCGTGCAGGCGTGCATGGAATGCGGGACCCATCGAGGACAGTCACTGATCCATCTCGAGAAACTCGATCGGGCGACGTCCACCCAGACCGCACCGATGGTGTGCATGCACTGCGAGGACCCCACCTGCGCCCAGGTCTGTCCGGCCGACGCGATCAAGCAGACCGAGGACGGCATCGTGCAGTCGGCACTCAAACCACGCTGCATCGGGTGTTCGAACTGCGTCATCGCCTGCCCGTTCGGGGTTCCGAAGTACATCGCCGACTTCGACCAGATGATGAAGTGCGACATGTGCACCGATCGCACGTCGGAGGGGCTCAAGCCGATGTGTGCGTCGGTGTGCCCGAGCGAGGCGCTCTGGTACGGCACGATCGAGCAGTTCAACGACACGCGACGCGGCTCGCTGCTGCGCGACTTCATGTTCGGCCGACAGGAGGTGCGCACGAAGGTCTACACCGTCGTCGATGATCTCGCCGGCGGGCCGATCGACGTCGTCGGCGGCACTGCGACATCGTGGCTCGACGACCCGTTCGGCCTCGAGGAAGGTGGAGGAGGAACGGTGCCGTCATGAGTGAACACGTCGACGTCGAAGCCGTTCCGGTCGACCCGCCGATCTGGAAGCGCGACTTCCCCTATGAGGCCGAATCCGAAGAGGAGGTGACGCGCCGCGAGTTCGCGCGCTACCTGCTGCTCGGTGCGGGAACCATGGCTGCCGCCAACGTGGGACTCGCAGCCTGGACCCAACTGCGCAGCATCAACACCGGTGAGCCGATGGAGATCATCGCGCTCGACGAGGTGTCCGTCGGCGGGACCTACCTGTTCCGCTATCCGACCGATGCCGATCCCGCAGTGCTGCTGCGTGTCGACGACGCACAGGTCGTGGCGTTCAGTCAGAAGTGCACCCATCTCGGCTGCGTCGTCTACTTCGAACCCGACCACGACCGCTGGCACTGCCCGTGCCACGAAGGCAACTTCGAACCGGTGACGGGCGAGGTCATCTCCGGTCCCCCGACGCGACCGCTCGGCAAAATCGAGGTCGAGGTACGCGACGACGGCCGGATCTGGGCGCTCGGCAAGGTCTCGGAGCACTACGAGTGATCGTCGTGGCAGAGTGATGGGAGTTTCGGCGTGAGGGTCACCAATCGCAGCAACCGGTCGTCATCGGCCGTCCTGATCTACGTGATCATCCTCGTCTCGTTCCAGGTGTTCCTGATGACGATCGCGGTCGAGGCGTTCATGGACGACGACGAAGCTCTCGCCTGGTCGACGGCGGGCGTCTCGGTCGTGATGGCCGCAGCCGCATTCGCGTTCATCCGATACCTCCGACCGTGAGCGCGGACAGCGAGGTCCTCGCGGCCGAACCGTCGCCATCGCCATCGCCGATCGCCACGCTGTTCCCCGGCTATTTCGCGCTCGTCATGGCGACGGGAATCGTCGCGATCGCGCTCGATCAGCAGGACATCACGTGGCTGTCCACGGCGCTCTACTGGATCGCAGCGATCGGCTATGTCGTGTTGGCCGCGATGCTCATCGCTCGAATCGTCCTCTTTCGGTCGCGCTTCATGGCCGATGTGACCAACCACGCCAAAGGTTTCGCATTTCTCACGACGGTCGCGGGGATCAACGTCCTCGGCGCGGCCAGCGGCATCATCCACGGCTGGTGGGACCTCGCACTCGTCCTGTGGTGGATCGGCGTCGTGCTGTGGGTGATCTTCACCTACATCACGCTCATCTCGGTGGTGATCCTCGACGGGAAGCCCGGCCTCGAGAACGGCATCAACGGCACCTGGTTCCTCCTCACGGTCGCCACCCAGTCGATCGCCGTGCTCGGCGCACTGTTGTTGCCGATGCATCCGAGTACCGCCTTGACGTTCACCGTGCTGTGCTGCTTCACGGTGGGCATCGTGCTGTACCTGATCGTGATGACGATGGTGTTCCTGCGCTGGACGTTCACGAAACTCACCGCAACCGAGGTCGACCCGCCCGCATGGATCGCTGCCGGTGCCGTGGCGATCACGGTGCTCGCCGGGTCCAACATCCTGATCGCACGAGACGCGTCGGAACGCATCGAGTTGCTCGTTCCGTTCATCGAGGGGATGGTCATCCTCGCGTGGGCCACGGCGACGTTCTGGTTTCCGTTGATGGTCGCGATCGGAGTGTGGCGACACCTGGTCAAACGCGTGCCGTTGCGCTACCACCCGTCGTACTGGTCACTCGTCTTCCCCATCGGCATGTACAGCGCCGCGACGTTTCGGATGCGCCAGGCGACCGACCTCGAGATCCTGGGCTGGCTGCCGAAGCTCGCCCTCGCCGGCGCGTTCGTGGCCTGGTCCGCCACCGCCTTCGGCATCGCCCACCTGGGCGTGACGACCGCACGCGGACGGCGTCGGACATAGGGCGGCACGCGATGAAGCTCGACCGCACGAACACGATCCTGTACTGCTCGACGTGGGACGAGACGGTGGATTTCTACCGCGACGTGATCGGCCTCGAAACGTCCTTCGAGAACGACTGGTTCGTCGAGTTCGCTCTCGGTCCCGGAGCGTTCCTCAGCATCGCCGACACCGCGCGGGCGACGATTCCTTCAGCCCACGGTGCCGGCATCACGCTCGGCTGGCAGGTGACCGACCTCGACGTCGAGCGGACACGCCTCGTCGACCGCGGCGTCGCCTGCACGCCGATCGCACAACGCTGGGGTGCGCGGACGACGTACCTCCTCGATCCGGAGGGAAACCGCATCGAACTGTGGTCACCGCTGGACTGACGAAACGATCGGGGTCTTTCGCCTCTGGCGTCAGGCCACCAGATCGAGGTTCGATTCATCCATGAACCCGACCGCGAAATCCAGCCTCGACGAGCTCTCGGCCTCGATCTGCTGGGCACTGCTGCGCCAGGTGGGGCTCGGTCGGATCGCGATGAACGGACCGACCGGCGAGATCGAGGTCTTTCCGGTGAACTTCGTCGTCGATCACGGCAGTGTCGTCTTCACGACCGGGGCCGGGACGAAGTTGTCGCTCGCGCTCGACGGAGGGAGGGCCACGTTCGAGGCCGATTCCGTCGATCGCGGAACCGCGTGGAGCGTGGTCGCGAAGGGTCCGATGAACGTCGTCCACCTCCACGAGGAGCTGATCGAGTCGTTCGAGCTGAACGTGCGCTCCTGGCATGCGGGATCGAAGCCGAGCTATGTCCGGCTGGTCCCGGACATCATCACGGGTCGCCGCTTCGAGTACGACACCGCCGACACGCTCATCGGCTGACATCGCGCCGTTCGCACGACCGCGACAGGGTGAGCGATGTGTGAAGATCGCTCCGTGAGCACTCCATCCTCCTCGACGACCGATCCCAGAGAGAGGTCGGCACCATGACCGAACCAGTCCTCCCCGCCCACCTGGTCGAGGCCCGACGAACCCCGTTGTTCGACTTCCGTTCGCTCCCCGACCCATTGGCCGAATCCCACCGCACCACCGTCTGGGCGCAGATGCTCGTCCAGGCCGGAAGTGTCCGGTACATCGACCTCGACGGCGAGGAACGGCGCGACGTGATCATCGAGGCGGGCGACGGTGCAGCAATCGTTCCCGGAATCGAACACATGGTGGAGCCGTCGACCGATGCACAGTTCTTCATCCAGTTCTACCGCGAGCCCGACGCTCCGATCGTTCCCGGCGAAGTTCCAGCAGACGCGCGCCACCGTTCCGGGCCGTGGGAACACCGAGGCCGAGACCTCGACACGACCGACGAGATCTTCGAGATGGTGACCCGGCAGTACGTCGACGTGGTCCAGGACGAGCTGCTCGAGCCCTACTTCGACTTCGAGCCCGGCTTCATCGACTGGCAGAGCCACATCGCCACCGTGGCCGACTACTGGTGTCACGTGCTCCTGTACACGCCCGACTACGAAGTCGACGTCATCGAGATCCACCGCCACCTCCACGAGCACGCCGCCTTCACTCCCGAACTGATCGACCGATGGCTGCAGGTCTTCGAGGACACCGTGGACGGCGGCTGGACGGGACCCAACACCGAGCACGCCAAGAAGCTCGCCATCGGAGTCAGCTGGGCCATGGCACACCGACTCCTCGGCCCCGGCGTCTGGGTCCACCCCCGGAATCGGGAGCTCTGACCGCCGCGTCGGCGTCGAGCCGAACGGTGGCGCGCTCTCCGCCGATGTGTGATGATCGATCCGTGAGCGCTCAACGGTCCTCGTTCGTCTCGTCGGCTGATGGAACGACCATCGCCACCTATTCGTGGGTCGACACCGCCGATACTCCGCGCGGCGCCGTTCAGATCGCACACGGTCTCGCCGAGCACGGAGCCCGCTACGACCGGTTCGCGACGGCATTGAACCACGCGGGCTTCCTGGCGTTCGCCACCGACCATCGGGGCCACGGTCACACCGGCCGCGAACGGTTGGGGGACTTCGGACGCGCGGGTTTCGACGGTTTGATCGCCGACGTCGCCGAGTACGGAGCGGCGATCGCGGAGGACCACAGCACCATCCCGTTGTTCCTGTTCGGCCATTCGATGGGTTCGTTCGCATCGCAGGCGGTGATCGCCGACGGCGCCGAGCCGTATGCGGGGGTCGTGCTGTCCGGGTCGACGGCGCTCGACGTCCTCGCCGCAGGACTCGCCGAGTCCGAGGGGCCTGCCGGTCTCGAAGCGTTCAACGCCGGCTTCGAACACCGCACCGGGTACGAATGGCTGTCCCGCGACGAGTCCGAGGTGGACGCCTACGTCGCCGATCCCTGGTGCGGATTCGCCCTTCCCGACAAGATGGTCCCCTCGCTGTTCGCTCCCGCCGCCCGCCTGGCCGACCCCGCCGTACTGGGGGCCATCCGCAGCGACCTCCCGCTCCTGATCACCTCCGGCACCGACGACCCGCTCGCCGGAGGCGGCCAGTTGGTCGAACTCCTCGGGCAGCGCTACCGCGACGCCGGCCTCGGCGACGTGACGGTGACCCTGTACCCCGGTGGTCGCCACGAAATCCTCAACGAGACGAACCGGGACGATGTCACCGCCGACATCATCGACTGGCTGACGCTCCACGTGAGTGACTGACCGCCGACGGCAACCGGCTACGCAGTGCGTTTGCGTCGGGCGGGATCGTCGTTGAAGGAGAGCCAGCGGAAGTCGAGGCGTTCGCCGAGAGGGTGCTGCCAGGTGCCCCGGATCGGGGGTGGAGGTGCCCCGATGGGCTCGGGTCTGGTGCCGCTGTCGGTGAGCAATCTTTCGTTGTCGTCGGTGAATTCGACCGCGTCGATGTCGGCGTTGCCGGTGATCCCGAGGCGACCCTGGTGGTGCTGTCGGTGATGCTTGGGACACAGACAGATCAGATTTGCTGTATCGGTCGGTCCGCCGTCGGCCCAGTGGATGATGTGGTGGACCTCGACGTGTCGGCCGTTGCGACACCCGGGCACCCGGCATCCTCCGTCGCGGTACTCGACGATTCGTCGAGTCCGGTCGGGGACGATGTGCTGGGTGCGCCCGACCGAGACCGCGACACCGTGGTGCCACGTGATC
>NZ_JBAVYV010000210.1:0-1664 GCF_049588435.1 Ilumatobacter sp. | reverse complement strand
CTTCGGAGCCGGTCGATGGCACGGTTGCGAGCAGTGGTGGTGATCCACCCGCCGGGGTTGGGTGGACGCCTTCCGTCGGCCACTTCTCGGCGGCGATGGCGAAGGCCTCCGCGACCGCGTCCTCGGCGATGTCGATGGTCGAGACACGTGCGCTACTCGACCTGCATCGGGCGCAGCTCGACGGGACCTTCGCAGGCGGCGGCGCACTTGCCGGCCCAATCGAGGGCGGCGTCGAGGTCGACGCGAACATCTGATGGCGGCTTGGCCGCGGCGGCCGGGTTGCGGCCGACGAGTCCGAGGCGTTCGGCATCGGCGAGTGCTTTGCGGAGCACGGTGTGCGTGTTCCGCACCGTTTTCGGCGACAACGGCTTCCCGGTGCGGCCACCCGACGCGAGCAATTCGGCGTAGAAGTGTTCGAGCTGCAGTGGAGCGAGGGCTTGCAGCTTCGATCGACCGAGGCCCGACTTGATGCATGTCACCGCGTGGCCGTAGCTGTGCCAAGTGGTCGGCCGCAGCCGATCACGCTGCAACTCCAACCACTCGTCGAGGAAATCGCCGAGCGTGCGAACCGAGCGAGTCGGCACCACGCCGTCACGCATCGACGAGGTCACATCGCGCAGCGCTGTCTCGGCTTCGCGCTTCGTTGCGAAGCCCTGACGAGATGCCTGCCGACGCTTCCCGGTGGCCGGGTCGGGGCCGAGATCGATCCGATATCCCCAGCTGATCCGCTAAAACACCAGCGGATGAGTGCCCGGGGCGGGATTTGAACCCGCACTCCACGTGAGTGGAAGGGGGGTTTAAGCCGGTTCGAATCCGTCCGATGCGTCCGCCCGAGTCCGGAAACGGCCGTTCTGTACGGGCCTGCTGTCCAGATCGTCCAGGCGAGTTCGCCACATCTGCCTGAATCGGCGACAGTCCGGCGAATCCTGTGATCTTTTCGTGATCTTGCAGGTTCTCAGCCGTTGGTGATGACGCCGGTGCAGAAGTCGTGCACGAGCGTCGAGAACGCCTCGGTCTCGAACAGCATCAGTTGGTGGACGCCGTCGGGAAAGATCTCGACCCGCACCGGCCCGCCGATGCCGTCGGCCACCATCCGGACCACATCCGGGGTGATGTTCGGATCCTTGTCACCCGCCGCATACAGCACCGGCTTGATGTTGTCGGCGAGCGGTTGCGGCGGTTGGTACTGGAAGAACGACGCCCATGAAGCGAGGTCGTAGGACCATGTGTTGTACGGGTCGAGCTTCTTCTGCTCGGTCGCACCCTGGAACCCGTAGTCGACGTCGAAGTTGAAGAACGTCGGGATGTCGAGCCGTGCGCCTCGCCCGACCTGCGCGAGGACCGCCCTGACCTTGTCGTCTCCCCACAGTTCAGCGTGCGACTGGAGCACCGGGCTTCCGGGCACAGCGGCAGAACCCATCAGGATCGCGCCCGTCACAGCGGGCGAGTCGATCGCGGAGATCGCGGCCGCGACGCCGAGGCTGGAACCCAGCGTGAACACAGGGAGCCCCGTGAGTTCGTGCACATGGTTGGCCCAGTCACGACTTGCTTGCGCCCACTCGTCCATCGTCCACGTCCCCCGCGGTCGATTGGTCGTCGAACGCCCGTGACCGGGCGCGTCGTAGCACCACAGCTCGGCGCCCTTCGCCACGTGGTGCTCGCAG
>NZ_JBAVYV010000209.1:0-4806 GCF_049588435.1 Ilumatobacter sp. | reverse complement strand
GCCGAGACGGAGGCACCCGCCGACACCGAAGCACCCGCGGACACCGAAGCCCCGGCCGACACCGAAGCACCTGCGGACACCGAGGCACCCGCCGATTCCGAAGCACCCGCGGACACCGAGGCACCCGCCGACACCGAAGCACCCGCGGAATCAGGGGCCGACTGGGCGACGGCGTTCCCGGATCTCGGTCCCCCGACCGGTGAGGAGATGGTGATCGGTCTGGTCAACACCGAAGGTGTCCCCGGGCTCGACTTCCCGGACATCCGCAACTTCATGAACGCCACCGCCGACTACCTCAATGAGCACGGTGGTGTGGGCGACCGCCCGATCAAGATCGAGAGCTGTACCGCCAACGGTTCGCCGGAAGGGTCCCAGGCCTGCGCCCAGGAACTGACCGGCAAGAACGTCGAGATGGTCGTCATCGGACTCGATGTCTTCCCCGACTACACCACCTACGAGGCCGCGGGCACACCGCTCGTCGGAATGCTCCCGCTCACGCCGATCGACAACACCGCTCCGGTCCGCTACCTGACCGGCGGCAACGTCACCACGAACGGCACGATGGCCGCTGCGGCGGTCGACCACTTCGGTGCCACCAGCGTGGGGATCGTCAGCGCCGACAATGCCGGTGCCAACGCGACCGAAGCCGGGCTCACGGCGGCGCTCGACATCGCCGGAATCGAGCACACCACGGTCAAGGGCGGCGACAACGAGACCGACGCCGGCTACCAGGGCTTGATGCGCCAGGCGGCCGACGGCGACCCCGATCTGCTGATCTCGCTCTACTCCGATGCCGGTTGCATCGGCACGATGCGTGGACGCGCTGCACTCGGAATCGAGATCCCCGTGCTCACCACGGCGATCTGCGCCGACAGCGACGTCATCGCCGAGGTCGGCGACGATGCGCTCGGGTGGAGCTTCGTCGGAATCGCCTCCGAGCAGGAAGGTCCGGAATTGGACATCCTCAGCGACGTGCTCGCCCCGGCGATGGGCGTGGAGCCGAGCGAAGTCGACCCGACCGCCCTCGGTCTCGGTGGGCTCGGTTTCGTCACGATGATGTCGGTCGCCAGCTACGGCAACCTGCTCGCCGAATCCGGCGGAGAGGTCACCGGAGCGGGGATCTACGACTTCATCGGTACCGGTGAGGACCTGATGGTCTGGCCCGGCAGCCCGACCGATGCAGCCATCCAATGCGGCGCGGCTGCGAACTACCCGTCGATCTGTGCCTACACCAACCCGGTTTCGGAGTACACCGAGAGCGGCGAGGTGCTCACGATCCCGGGCCTCGAGAGGGTCGACAGCATTCCCTACCTGCCGTGATCGTCGTCCACCCCATCGCCATCGATCCACACAGCGAGACCGCCACAGCATGAGTGACTATCTGTACTACATCCTGCTCGGCAGCGGAGCTGGAGCGATCATCGCTGCACTGGGTCTCGGGTTGGTGATCACCTACCAGGGATCCGGTGTCGTGAACTTCGCCCAAGGGGCGATGGCGATGTGGGTGGCCTATGTCTACGCGGACCTCCGGCGAGGGGCGTATCCCTTCCCGATTCCGGGGCTTCCCGCCCGGTACCACTTCGACGACGACGTCGGCTTCGTCTGGGCACTCATCCTGTCGTTGCTGACCGCTGCACTGCTCGGGCTGGTGGTCTATCGGTTCGTGTTCAAACCGCTGTACCACGCGCCGGCCCTGGCCAAGATCGTGGCGAGCGTCGGCCTGTTGATCATCTTCGTGTCACTCGTCGATCGGCGCTTCGCCGACGACACCAGCTTCCGGGTCGGGGGGATCCTCCCGAGCGAACCGGTCACGATCATGGACGACGTGACCGTGCCCCGCGACGGATTGTGGTTGGCACTGATCGTGATTCTCCTCGCGGCAGCGCTGTGGATCATCTCGCGGTACACCCGACTCGGCCTCGTCACCCGGGCAGCCGCCGAGAACGAGAAGGGTGCGGTCCTGCTCGGGTACTCCCCCAGCTTCCTCGCCGGCCTGAGCTTCGTCACCGCATCGATGGTGTGCGGGTTCGTGGCGATCCTCGCCTCACCGATGATCGCGCTGAGCTCGATGATCTTCACCTTCCTGTTCCTGATCCCCGCTCTGGGCGCGGCACTGGTCGGCAACTTCCGCACCATCGTTCCCACCGTCGCCACGGGATTCGGCATCGGCCTGCTGCAGTCGATGTTCACCAAGCTGCAGATCGACATCGGCTGGTGGCCCGAATTCGGTGCCCGTGAGGGCATTCCCTTCCTGATCATCATCGTCGTGATGGTGCTCCGCGGCGACCGGTTGCCCGATCGCGGCACCGTCGACAACTGGAAGCTTCCGGCGGTGCCGGCGGCGCGGGTCACGCCGCTCAGCGTCGGCTTCCCGATCGTCGCCGCGATCGCCGGGATCCTGTTCCTTGGGCCACTGTGGCGCGGGGCGATCATGTCGACGGTGATCGCAGTCGCGCTCGCACTCTCGTTCGTCGTCCTGACCGGCTTCGGAGGTCAGACGTCGCTCGCGCAGATGGCGTTCGCCGGTGTCGCGGGGTTCGCGCTGTCCAAACTGGCCGTCCAATGGGGAATTCCGTTTCCGCTGGCACCGATCCTGGCGGCACTGCTCGCCACCGTGTTCGGCGCGCTGGTGGCACTTCCGGCGCTTCGACTCCGAGGTACCAACCTCGCGATCGTCACTCTCGCGGGTGGTGTCGCGATCTCTGAGTTCATCTTCAAGAACCCGAAGTACGTCGGCGATGCCTCGACCGGTGGCGCGCAGGTGCCGAACCCGTCGATCGGCGACTGGGACTTCGGCCTCGTGCTGGGCACCAAGACGTCGCGCCCGATCTTCGGCATCTTCCTGGTGATCGTCGTGTCGATGCTCGCGTTGATGGTCGCCAACATCCGCCGGAGCGGCACCGGACGTCGGATGCTGGCCGTCCGTTCGAACGAACGCGCCGCCAGCGCACTCGGCATCAACACCGTGACCGTCAAGCTGCTCGTGTTCACGGTGTCGGCGTTCATCGCCGGCGCGGCGGGCACGCTCATGGCCTACCGCTTCGGTGCGGTGTCCGAGGCGTCGTTCGGCGTCCTCGCCTCGCTGACCGTGCTCGCGTTCGCGTACCTCGGCGGCATCACGAGCGTCAGCGGCGCAGTGACCGCCGGCATGGTCGCCGGTTCGGGTGTCGCGTTCTACCTGACGAGCCGGCTGCTCGATGCGGTGGGTGCGTGGGAAGCGTTCGTCGGCGGCATCCTGCTGATCTTCACCGCGATCCAGAATCCCGAGGGCATCTCCGGTGCGATCCGGACAGGGGTTGCCGAGGGCCGTGCCAAGAAGCAGGCCAAGAAAGACGCGGCCGCGGCGGCAGAGGCTCCGACCGAACCCGCACCCGCCGACGTCCTCGTCTGACGCACCCCCACCCCTGCCCGCCCACGCGCCCAGCGATCTCGTGAACTGTTCGCGCACGGAGCGCGGGAACAGTTCACGAGATCGGCACCGGGCGGGCGGTCGAGGCCGGTGGTGGGTCAGCGTCGGCGGATGGTGAGGATCCGGTCGCGACTGTGGTGGCTGTTCGGAGGCGGGTTCGGGCGATCGCGCACCTCGTCGGTCTCGATCGTGAACGCTTCGCCACCATCGTCGCCACCGCCGAGTCGGCCGACAGCGTCGATCATGTCGTCGATCGAGAGGTACTGGCCCGGGTCGAAACCGTGCTCCGCGGCGACCGCCATGTCCATCTCGGTATGTCCGATCACCACGAGTCGACCGCCGGGGGTGAGTGCCCCCACGATGTTCGGCATCGCGGCGATCCCCGGGTCCCGCTTCAGCGCCGGATAGCTGATCGCGATCAGGTCGTACGTCGCCGCGGGAAGCGGCTCGGTGATCACATCGGAGGCCGCGAACGTGACAGCCACGCCCTGCTTTGCGGCGGCGTCACGCGCGCGATCGACGGCGATGTTCGAGATGTCCGTCCCCGTCACGTCCCACCCCAACGATGCGAGCCAGATGGCGTCGGCGCCTTCACCGCACCCGAGATCGAGCGCAGTCCCCGGGCGCGCATCGGCGAGTTCGACGACGAGCGAGCCGTTGGGCTGCCCGCTCCACATCTCCCCCTCGTGCTCTCGGTATCGCCCGTCCCACTCCTCGGTCTCGGCGACCGACCGGCGGGCTCGGTCGATGTCGTCCTCCATCAGATCGGCCGCGATCGACATCGCGACCCTCGACCCGTTGGCCGCTGCGTGGACGACCTGCTGCATCGGATCGGCGACGTTGCCTGCCGCGTAGATGGCCGGGTGCGTGGTCGAACCCATCTCATCGACGACGACGTGGGTTCCCATCCCGGAGGCGTGCTCGCCCACCGTCACCAGATGGTCGACCGGGGCGGCGTTCGCGGCGAATCGGGGCCCGACAACCACTGCGTCGACCTCGAGCGTCGCACCATCGGTGAACGTCACCCGCATGCCGTCGCCGATGGCATCGATGCTCGTGGCCGCACGTTCGTGCACCTTCACGCCGACGAGGCCCAGGCGCTCACGGGAAACGGCATCGAGATCGACCTCGCGATCGCAGACCAACGTCACGTCGTCCGAGAGTCGCGTGAAGAGCGTGGCCTGGTGGGCTCCCGCTCCGGCGGTGTCGATCACAGCGATGCGCTGGTCACGGACCTCCCACCCGTGGCACCACGGGCAGTGGATGACCCGATCTCCCCAGTTCTCGCGGACGCCGGGGAGGTCGGGAAGCACATCGGTCAGGCCGGTGGCGAGCAGGATCCGGCATGCTCGGATTTCCCGTCCTGCCGCGGTGGTGACCGCCACGCGGCCGCCAAC
>NZ_JBAVYV010000208.1:0-2624 GCF_049588435.1 Ilumatobacter sp. | reverse complement strand
GTTGTAGATCGAGACCGGGGTGGCACCGCAGAACAGCACGGCGAGGTCGATCGCATGGAACTCCTGACGGTTGCGCATCATCAGCACCACCGTGTCGCCCTTGCCGACTCCGAGATTCTTGAGCGCCGTGACGAGGCGAGCGGTGTGGTCGGCGAGGTCGTTCAGGGTGAGCGACGCCCAGTCCCCGGAATCGGTCTTCCAGTTGACGACCTCGACGTCGCCGTGCTTCTCCACATTGCTGAGGAAGCGCTGTGCGAGGTTTCGTCCGGCGATGCGGTCGTACAGGTCGGTGCTCGTCGTCATGTGTCCATTGTCGCACGCGAAATTCGAGCGTCCGCAAAATTGGATCAGTCCGACGATTTGGTCCAGTCAGGGCGACGCTTCTCGCGAAACGCCTGCATTCCGCGCCGAGCGTCCGGACCGGCGAAGAGTTCGTTCGACAGGGCGGCCATCGCCGAGAACGCGCTGTCTCGGTCCATGGCCGGAACTGACCACAGGAGAGCCTTGGTCTCGTGCACGGCACGGGGTGCTCCGGCGAGCACGCCCTCGACGAGCGCGCCGACGGTCGCGGTGACGTCATCGCTGACGTGGGTGACGAGTCCCATCGATCGGGCCTCGGCGGCATCGAATGTCTCGCCGGTGAGCATCGCGGCCGCGATCTTGCCGGGCTGCACGCGACGCAGGATCGGTACCGAGATGATGGCCGCTGCGACGCCGATGCGGACCTCGGTCAGAGCGAATGTCGTGGCAGTGTCCACGACCACGAGGTCGCACGAGGCCATCAGTCCGATCCCGCCGGCGCGGACCGCTCCGTCGACAGCGGCGATCGTGGGACGTTCGGTGTCCATCAGCCGCTCGAGCACCGAGACGAACGGAGTCGAATCGGGCGGTCCGTCCGAGCGTTCCTTCAGATCGGCGCCCGCACAGAACGCAGGCCCCTCGTGGCGCAGGACCACGGCACGCGCGTCGGCTTCCTCTGCGGCGTCGAGGCTCTGGTGGAGTTCGGCGAGCAGCTGTTCGGACAGCGCATTGCGATTGTGCTGAGAATCCATCGTGATCGTGGCGATGGCCCCGGCGATGTCGACGCGGACGAGTTCTCCCATGGTCGGGCACGGTACTGCCGACCGGAACCCACCTGCGATCTACACTCGACCCCGTGACCCAGCTCAAGAACGACTTCCCGGCCGGCGTACTCACCGGAGAGGCGGTGAACGAGGTGTTCGCACTCGCGAAGGCCGAGAAGTTCGCCCTTCCGGCAGCGAACTGCATCGGGACGAACTCGATGAACGCCGTGATGGAGACGGCCGGGCGGCTGAACAGCCCCGTCATCATCCAGTTCTCGACCAGCGGCGCCGCCTTCGTCGCCGGCAAGAACGTCCCGGTCGACGGCGATCGGGCCTCGATCCTCGGTTCGATCGCCGGTGCCCGCCACGTGCAGACGATGGCCGCCGCCTACGACGCCCGGGTGATTCTTCACACCGACCACTGCCCCAAGCCGAAGCTCGGCTGGATCTCGGGGTTGCTCGACGCCGGTGAGGAGCACTTCGCCGCGACCGGCGGGCCACTGTTCAGCTCGCACATGCTCGACCTGTCCGAGGAGCCGATGGAGGAGAACCTCGACACCTGCGTCGAGTTCTTGAAGCGGATGGCCCCGATGGGGATGACGCTCGAGATCGAACTCGGGATCACCGGCGGGGAAGAAGACGGCGTCGACAACTCCGACGCGAATCCCGAAGACCTCTATTCCAAGCCCGAGGAGGTCGCCTACGCCTACGAGCGTCTGCTCGAGGTCAGCCCGAACTTCACGATCGCGGCCGCGTTCGGCAACGTGCACGGCGTCTACAAGCCGGGCAACGTCAAGTTGACGCCGACGATCCTGCGCGACGCTCAGGCTCACGTCGCCGAGAAGTTCGGGACCGATCCGGCCGTCGACGGCGGCAAGCCGGTCAACTTCGTGTTCCACGGTGGATCCGGCTCGACGGCAGCCGAGATCAACGAGGCGATCGGCTACGGCGTGGTGAAGATGAACATCGACACCGATCTCCAGTGGGCGTTCTGGGATGGCGTGCGTGGCTACGAGGCCGACAAGCACGACTACCTCCAGGGGCAGCTCGGCAATCCGACGGGGGCCGATGCGCCGAACAAGAAGAGCTACGACCCGCGGGTCTGGCTGCGCTCCGGTGAGGTCGCCTTCGGCGAGCGTCTCGAGCAGGCCTTCACCGAACTGAACAACATCGACACCCTCTCCACCTGACCCGAAAATGCGCGTCGGTACCAGGCACCAACGCGCATCTTCTCCGGGTGCGGTGTTCAGCCGGCGAGCAGTTTGGCCTTGGCGGCCGCGAACTCGGCGTCGTCGAGGACGCCGGAGTTCTTCAGATCGGCGAGCTGTTGGAGCTTCGCGATCATGTCGTCGCCGCCGGCAGCAGGTGCGGGCGCCGGGGCGACCGGTGCAGCTGCCTGGGCGCGGTCGAGCTGAGCCTGCAGGTCTGCAACCTCGCGCTGTGCCTCGGCGGCGTCCTGCTCGGCCTGCTGTGCGCTCGCCGCAGTCGCCTGCTTGGAGGCCTTGCGGTTGTTCATCGCACCGACCGTCGCGCTCGCTGTTCCTGCGACCACCGCCGTGC
>NZ_JBAVYV010000207.1:0-2533 GCF_049588435.1 Ilumatobacter sp. | reverse complement strand
CGAACATTCCGGGCAGGGTGGCGAGCGGGATGTGCTCGCTGCCGTCGAAGACCAGGTGCTCGTAGACCTCGTCGGTCACGACGATCAGGTCGTGCTCGATCGCCACCTGCGCGATCAGTTCCAACTCGTCGCGATCGAACACCTTGCCGGTGGGATTGTGCGGTGTGTTCAGCAGGATCAGCTTGGTTCGTTCGGTGATCGCGGCGCGCAGCGCCTCGGGGTCGAAGCACCATCGTCCTGCGTCATCGGGCCCGAGCAGCACGGCGACCGGGGTTGCGGCGGCGAGCGCGATTCCAGCCTGGTAGCTGTCGTACATCGGCTCGAACACGATGACCTCGTCGCCTGCGTCGAGCATCCCGAGCATCGCCGCCGCCAATGCCTCGGTCGCACCGGCCGTGACGACGACCTCGGTCTCGGGATCGACGTCGAGGCCGTACCAGCGCTGCTGGTGCTCGGAGATCGCCAGACGGAGATCGGGATCACCCAACCCCGGCGGATATTGGTTGACCCCGGCTCGAATCGCGTCGACCGCCGCGTCGAGGACCTCGGAGGGACCGTCGGTGTCGGGGAAACCCTGCCCGAGATTGATCGCGCCCGTCGAAACCGCAAGCGCCGACATCTCGGCGAAGATCGTCGTCCCGAACCCGGCCAGCTTGGAAGTCAGGACATCGGTCGGCGCGGTCACGTGGTCAGTGTAGAGATCGCGGCGACACGGGTTCGGAGAGACCGTCGGACAGCAGCTCGCGTCAGCCGGACGAATCGCTGGGCGCCAGGATCGGATCGGACGGAGGCACGAAGGATTCCGGCGCCGACGTCACCTGGATCGCGCAGGCACCACGGTTGGTGGTCAGGTCACACAGCGTGGACACGCCGGACCACTGGACCCCGGAGTTCACCTGACCGGGTCGCGGGCGGGCGTTGGCGTTGAGGATGCGGCTGGCCGAGATGTCGATGTTGTAGCCCGTATCGGCCCGCAGCCAATGGCGCTCCTCCCGGCCGTTGTTCTCGAGCACGTAGAACGGGAAGCTGAGCGGGGTTGGTACCACGGTCGGGTTGGTCTGGCCCGGCGTGGGTCCGGCGCCGCCGGTGGGATCGAGCCGTGCCCACCAGTTGTTGCCCTGGATCACCGAGACCGACGGGTTCACGTACCAGCACGGCAGCGTGGCGCCGCCAACTCGGCACGTCCGGCTGACCGCGCCGCCGGTCGACGTGATGCCCGGGACGGAGAGGACCGTGGGGAGGCCAGGTTGCAGCATGAGCGCTGCATACTCCCGCTGACACAGTGGACACTTCTGCCCGGGCGAGAACCACGGGCTCCAGGCTCGGTCCCGCCGTTGCTGTTCGGTCGGAGGCTGGCCGGCGGTGCCCGTGGCGGCGCAGTAGCGCCCGGCCATCCCTCGTGCAACATCGTTGCCGACGATGTTGACGTCCATTCGTGCGATGGCGGTGAACGGTGCCCCGACCCCCGCGCTGTCGTACTGCCACATTCCGATGCCGGGGTGCCAGAAGGCCCGGTAGTAGGTGGTGGCCGGGTTGGCGAAGGCGTACAACCCGAGGTTGCCGCTGGCGTTCGTGTTCTGGTTGCGGAGTCCGTTCCACTCGTCGTAGCGCGACAGCGTCATCGGAGACGGCGCGGTGGCCGCGGTGGTCGCAGCGCCGGATTCCTTGAAGATCGGCGAGATCATCATTGCCGCCAGACGGTCGGAGTCGATCGACGTGCAACCAGCGGCGCGGTATTCGGCGGCCACGATCGCGGCTCGGGACCGGATGGCGGCCAGCGGGCCTTCGCCGAGGTAGCGCGACGTGGTGGGGCACGTGCCGAGACGGGCAACGTTGTCCGAGAGTGCGCCGGTGCCGCCGAGCACGACGGCGGTCACCGGTGCCAGACGGGTGAGCTGAAGGGCACCTTCGTGGCCCACGCACGTTTGCCGGACCAGGAGCACGGCGCCGCCGACCTGGGCCGCGGCTGCGCCGGCGGCGAGTGCGTCCGGGAAATTCTCGCCCGTCGCCAGGAACACAGTCGAGACGGCGGTTGGAAAGAAATGGGCAGCGACGGCGGCCGATGTTCCGTAGCGATCGGCGCCGGCGATTCGCTCGGTCGTTGCGATGGCGCCGAGCTGGCCGAAGACTGATGCGCTCGCCGCACCGAGTCCTCCGAGCAACACGATCCGCGTCGGATTCAACCGGTTCAGTTCGGCGAGAGTCGAAGGAGGAATGCGGTTCGTGCCGACGAGCAGCAACGGCGCGTTCAACCGCGCCGCTGCCGGTGCCGCCGACAGAGCGTCGGCGAAGTTGCGGCCGGTGGCGACGAACACCGTGCCGGCCCCGGTGGGGAAGCGTGACCGCGAAAGCGCGACGGCAGTCGCGAAGCGATCGGCCCCGGCAACACGCGCGACCGTGCCACTCGTGTATTGCCGCAATCGGGTGAGCACCGCGTCGCTGACGGCGCTGGAACCCCCGACGACCACGATGCGTCGCGGCTGCAGATGGGCGAGGGCCTGCACCGTCGGCTCCGGAATCGAGTTGCGTGAGG
>NZ_JBAVYV010000206.1:0-6831 GCF_049588435.1 Ilumatobacter sp. | reverse complement strand
CGTCGGTGGGCTGCGGCCCGGGGTCGCTCCGGCTGATCTGGTCGCCCACCAACGTCCCGGGCCGGTCGTAGGCGCACACCCGGTTGGACCGGGCCGACAGGCGGCTCAGCCGCCAACTGCTAGCGTCGTCACACGTCCACGCTTCGTCGCCCTTCGACGAATGGCTCTCGGGGATCAACCGAAGAGGACGAACGATGGACGAGCCCGGCAGCGGAGTTCCCACCGGACCACCCGAGTTGTCGCGGCGGTCAATGCTGCGGACGACGGCCGATCTGGCCGCCTTCGCAGTCGTGGGCACGACCCTGGCGGGGTGCGTCAACGATGGCACGGCGAGCTCGAGCGGTCAGAGCAGCGCGACCACTACCACCGCTACTCCCACCACCACTACGGCTGCGCCGAACACTGCGAGCGGCGCCACCGGAGCCGGCTCCTCTGACGCACTCTTCGCCGAGCTCGACGAGAAGGTCGAATCGGCCATGGAGGAGTTCGTCGTGCCCGGCGTCGCGGTGGCGGTGCTGCACGACGGCCACGAGTACGTGCGCGGGTACGGGGTTTGCAGTGTCGACGCGCCCGTGCCGGTCGACGAGCACACGGCTTTCCGCATCGGTTCGACGACCAAGACCTTCACGGGGATGGCGGTGATGCGCCTGGTCGAGGCGGGCGAGGTGGACCTGGACGCGACCGTTCGGACCTACCTGCCGGAGTTCTCGGTCGCCGACGAAGCCGTGGCGGAGCGCGTAACGGTGCGACAACTGCTGAACCACAGCGCCGGGTGGCTGGGTGATGACCTCCAGGACTTCGGTCGGGGCGAGGACGCGATCGAGCGCTACGTGCAGAGCATGACCCGGTTGCCGCAGCTGAGACCGCTCGGGTCCACGTTCTTCTACAACAACGCAGCGGTCGTGGCCGCTGGACACCTGGTGGAAAAGGTGCACGGAACGACCTACGAGCAGGCCGTACAGGACCTGGTGCTCGACCCGCTCGACCTCGACCACACCCGATTCTTCACCGACGAGCTCGTCGGGCGCACGTTCGCTGGTCCGCACATCGTGGTCGACGGCAACGCGGTCCTGGATCCGTCCTTGTGGTACCTCCCGCGCTCCATCAATCCGGCCGGCGCCCTCATCTCGAGCGCCCGCGATCAGATGAGCTACCTGCGATTCCACCTGGGGGACGGCACCGCAGCGGACGGAAGCCGCATCCTCGGCGCCAGCTCGCTCGAAACAATGCACTCCCACCCCGGTCCGGGAGGAACACTGTTGGGCGAGCTCGATGGTTACGCGCTGAGCTTGATGGTGCGGCCGAGCGCCGAAGGCATCCCCATCGTGCAGCACGGCGGCGACTGGGCCGCTCAGCACAGCGGTTTCATGTTCGTTCCCGAGCGGAACTTCGGAATCGCCATCCTCACGAACTCCACAGGTGGCCACTCGCTCCGCGAGGAGATCTTCGTCAGCGACTGGGCGTTATCGCGGTTCGCCGGCCTCCACAACGTGCCGAGCGAGCCCCAGGACAAGTCGGCGGAGCAGCTGGCCCAATACCTCGGTCGCTACGAGGCCGAAGGGATCACCCTCAACGGCGACACCGTGACGACGATCATCGAGCTCACCGCCGACGACGGCCGGATTGGCATTCGCCTGGTGGACCCGGACAGCACGGTGGCCGCCGATGAGCCGGTCGACTTCATCGCCTTGTACCGGGACGACTACGCCGTGGACCTGAGCCCAGAGGGCACGCCCCTCCCGACCCGCTACAACTTCGTGCGCGACGCGAACGGTGAGGTGGACGGCTTCCTCGTGAACGGCCGCTTGCACCTCAAGATCGCCTAGCCGACAGTCCGACGCACATCCTGCCGCGGGTACCCGATCCCGCCATCAGAACTGTCAGAGACAACGCCACGAGAGATCGATGCGTGGCCGGAGGGTACCGGTCAACTCCGACGACGGTCGTGGACGAAGCTGATCCGCTAGACGTCGAGGAACCGGGAGGCGGCGATCCCGGAGCCGATGGCTCCTGCGACCGCGCCGATGATCAGCATGTACAGCATGACGGTCTTGTCATATCCGTTCGTGATCACCAGCGACGCGAACCCACTGTTCTCGGGGAATCCCTGGACGCCACGCGTCCACTGCGAGTTCCAGATGCCGAGCCCGAGGCTCGCGAGCGCGCCACCGATCAACCCGTGCAACAAGCCTTCGAGCATGAACGGGATCCGGATGAACCAGTCGGTCGCGCCCACGAGTTTCATCACCTCGATTTCTCGACGGCGCGCGAAGATCGCGGTTCGAATCGTGTTCCAGATCAACAGGATCGCGGCCAACAACAAGAAGCCCGACAGCAGGAACAGACGGAACCCGAAGAACGACTGGAGTTGCTCGATCAACGAGATCTGGTCCTCCGCGAACACGACCTCGAACACCCCTGGTCCACCGGCGAACTCGTCGGACACCTGACGGAGCAGTGCGACGTCGGTCGCCTCCGTCGGAACGGCCTTGTACTGGGTCGGGATGTTCGACTCGTTGAGCAGGTCACGCACGCCGGGTTCGGCGGCGAGAACGCGGTCGCGTTCGGCGATCGAACACGCGACGTCGCAGTACTCCCACGACTCGATGAACTGGTTGTTCTCGTTGAGGCTGCTCTCGATGAGCGCCTTCTGGTCGTCGGTGACGTCGGGCCGCATGAAGATGATCATCTCGACGCCGCCCTCCCACTTGGAGAGCAGGTTGTCGAAGCCCTCCTGACTGAGCAGGGTCAAGCCGACACCGAGCAGCGAGATCGCCGCCGTGATGATCGACGCGACGGTCAACGTCGCGTTGCGCCGGAAACTGTCGAACGTTTCGCGGAAGATGTAACGGATACGGGAGAGCATCAGGTCACCTCACTCATACACGCCGCGAGCCTGGTCGCGCACGATGATGCCTCGGTCGAGTTGGATGACGCGCTTGCGCATCGAGTTGACGATGCGCTGGTCGTGCGTCGCCATGACGATGGTGGTGCCGGTCTTGTTGATCCGGTCGAGTAGCCGCATGATTCCTTCGCCGGTCCCCGGGTCGAGGTTTCCGGTCGGCTCGTCCGCGAGCAGGATCAGCGGGCGGTTGACGAATGCCCGGGCGACCGAGACACGCTGCTGCTCGCCACCCGAGAGCTGGTTCGGCATCCGCTCCTCCTTGCCGGCCAGTCCGACGAGGTCGAGCACCGCCGGAACCTGCTGGCGGATGACGTGCTGCGGGCGGCCGATGACCTCCTGGGCGAACGCGACGTTCTCGAAGACGTTCTTCTCCTGGAGCAGCTTGTAGTCCTGGAAGATGTTGCCGATGTTGCGCCGCAGCATCGGGATGCGCCCACTCGGCAGGTCGACGATGTTGCGACCGGCCACCCACACGGCGCCCCGCTCGGGGCGGTCTTGTCGGTTGAGCATGCGAAGGAGCGTGCTCTTGCCCGACCCTGACGGGCCGACGAGGAAGACGAACTCTCCCTTCGCGATGTCGAAGCTCGCGTCTTTCACGGCAACGACTTCGGTGGAATAGCTCTTGGTGACGTTTTCGAGTCTGATCATGAGGAAACTCGCCCGGGTTGGAAGGCTGGAACACGGTACCGCTCGATGGATCGCCACACGCGGCAGGCGGGCATGACGCCTGCCACGACTCCCGAGCCGATGTCAGGATTCGTCGTGGTTCGCCCGGCGCTGTTGGAGGAAGCCCTCGATGAGGAAATCGATGTCCCCGTCGAGCACACCCTGGACGTTCGCGGTCTCGACCTCGGTGCGCAGGTCCTTCACCATCTGATACGGCTGCATCACGTAGCTGCGGATCTGGCTGCCCCAACCGACCTGGGCCTGCTTGCCCGCGATCGCGTCGAGTTCGGCCTGACGGTCCTCCTCGGCTTTGGCTGCGATCATCGCCGACAGCCGGTTCATCGCCCGCTCACGGTTCTGGAGCTGGCTGCGCTCCTCCTGCGAGCTCGCGACCAGCCCGGTCGGGTGGTGGATCAGGCGCACGGCGGACGAGGTCTTGTTGATGTGCTGGCCGCCGGCACCCGATGCGCGAAACACCTGCATCTCGATGTCGGACTCGTCGATCTCGACGTCGACATCGTCCATCAACGGCCACACCTGGACGGCCGCGAACGACGTCTGACGCCGTCCCTGGTTGTCGAACGGGCTGATCCGCACGAGTCGGTGGGTGCCGCGCTCGGCCGACATCAGGCCGTAGGCGTAGCGACCCTGGATCGTGACCTCGGCCGACATGATCCCGGCCTCCTGGCCCTCCGACACCCCGTTCAGCGTGATCGAGAAGCCACGTCGCTCACACCACTTCTCGTACATCCGCAGCAGCATCTCGGAGAAGTCCTGCGCGTCGACCCCACCGTCCTTGGCGTTGATCTGGACGATGCAGTCGGCATCGTCGTGCTCGCCGGTGAAGAGGCTGCGGAGCTCGAGCCGGTCGAGTTCGACGCCGATCGCGTTCACCTCCGACTCGATGTCGGCCTCCTGGGACGCGTCGTCCTCGTCGCGGGCGAGTTCGTGGAGCACCTCGACATCGCCGAGTTGGGCGGACAGGCCGTCGAAGGTGTCGAGATCGTCCTTGAGGTTCGAGTACTCGGTGTTGAGCTTGCGCGCCCGATCCTGATCGTCCCAGAGCGCGGGGTCGGCGATCTCGGCTTCGAGCACGGCGAAGCGCTCGCGGTTCTCCGCGACCGAGAGATAGCTCTCGGCTTCGTCGAGGCGACGTTGCACGTCGCGCAGGTCCTGTGTGAAGTCACGCATGATCGTTCCTCGTCGGGTCGATGCCCACCGGACTGACCGAGACCATCAGGCCGCGTGACAGTTCTTGAACTTCTTCCCGCTGCCACACGGGCACGGGGCATTGCGCGGGGTCTTGGAGAAATCGTCCTTGACGACGGTCTGCTGCTTGGTCGACGCGTTGGGGGTCGCTGCAGCGGGCATCGCTCCTGCGCCCGGAGCGGCGGCCGCACGTTCGAAGCCGCTGTTGTCGACGTCGTCGGACGACGTGGTGGTCATGTTGCTCACCCCGGACTCACCGGAGTCGATCATGCCGTTCTGGTTCGCGTCGGCGGGATCGGCGAGAGCCGCACGACCGTCGCTCGACTTGGGTGCGCCTGCCGCGTTCTGGACGACCTGGACGTGCATGACGTACTTGACGAAGTCCTGGGCGATGCCGGTCATCATCGACCCGAACATCTCGAAGCCCTCACGCTGCCATTCCGTGAGCGGGTCCATCTGACCCATCGCCCGCAGGTTGACACCCGTCTGGAGATAGTCCATCTCCTCGAGGTGTTCGCGCCAACGCTGATCGATGATGCGCAGCATCACCTGGCGCTCCACCTGGCGGAGCACCTCCTCGCCGAGTTCGGCCTCGCGCCGCTCGTAGTGCGCCGTTGCATCGGCCATCACGATGTCGTAGATCTCGTCGGTGCCGCTGCAGCCTTCGAGCGCCTCCTGGCTGACCGAGTTCGGCCAGTAGAGCGTCAGCTCCTTCGCCAGCCCGTCGAGATCCCACTCGTCGTCGGCCGCAGAGGCGCAGTGCGTGGCGATGAGCGAGTCGACCGCCTCGGCCAGGTACTCCATCCCGGCCGAACGCAGGTCCTCGCCGTCGAGGATCTGGTCACGGCGCCGGTAGATCACCTTGCGCTGCTCGTTCATCACCTCGTCGTACTTGAGGACGTTCTTGCGGATCTCGGCGTTCTTCGTCTCGACGGTCGTCTGGGCTCGCTCGATCGCCTTGGTGACCATCTTCGCCTCGATCGCCTCGTCGTCGGGGAGTGCCTTGCCCATGACGAAGTTGAGTGCGCCGGTGGCGAACAGCCGCATCAGGTCGTCCTCGAGGCTGAGAAAGAATCGCGACGCTCCCGGGTCGCCCTGACGGCCGGAACGGCCGCGCAGCTGGTTGTCGATCCGGCGGCTGTCGTGGCGCTCGGAGCCGACAACGTAGAGCCCACCGAGCTGGCGTACCTGATCGCCCTCGGCGGAGCACTCGGCGCTGTGGTGCGTAAGACGCTCCTTGTACAGCGCCTGTGCGGCGGTGCGCTGTTCCTGGTACTCCTCGGGCATCTGGTCGAGGGGCACCGAGAGCTCGAACTCGTGGGCGAGGTGATCCTCGTCGAATCCGGCGCGCAACACGTCGGTCCGGGCAAGACCCTCGGGATTTCCGCCGAGCAGGATGTCGACGCCGCGGCCGGCCATGTTGGTGGCGACGGTGACCGCGCCGAGACGTCCCGCCTGGGTGACGATCTCGGCTTCACGGGTGTGCTGTTTGGCGTTGAGCACCTCGCGCTCGATGCCGCGCTGTTCGAGGAGGCGGCCGAGTTTCTCGGACCGTCCGACGCTCGCCGTTCCGACCAGGATCGGCTGGCCCTTCGCGTGGCGTTCCTCGATGTCGTCGATGATCGCGTTGAACTTCGCCTCTTCGGTCTTGTAGATCAGGTCGGCTTCGTCGTCGCGAACGACGGGCTTGTTGGTCGGAATCGGGACCACTCCGAGCCCGTAGGTGTTCATGAGTTCGGCTGCCTCGGTGGCGGCGGTGCCGGTCATGCCGGCGAGCTTCTCGTAGAGGCGGTAGTAGTTCTGCAGCGTGATCGTGGCGAGGGTCTGGTTCTCTTCCTTGATCTTCACGCCTTCCTTGGCTTCGACCGCCTGGTGGATGCCCTCGGACCAGCGTCGCCCTTCGAGGATGCGGCCGGTGAACTCGTCGACGATCTTCACCTCGCCGCCCTGCACGATGTAGTCCTTGTCGCGCTTGTAGATCTCTTTGGCCTTCAGCGCCACGGTGAACTGGTGGACGAGGTTCGCCTGGACGTTGTCGTAGAGGTTGTCGA
>NZ_JBAVYV010000205.1:0-20081 GCF_049588435.1 Ilumatobacter sp. | reverse complement strand
GCGCCGACCGAGCGAGTGGCCCTGAGCTGCGACATAGGGCGTCGACACTCGACCCGTCTCGGTGAGCCACTGGGCGATCGACGCGTTCAGGCTTCCGGTCACCGGGTCCTCCCGGATCGATCCCGTTGCATCTGCGAAGAACGCCCGGACCTCGATCGCGCATTCGCTCCGCGGTTCATGGAGACCGACGAGTCCGACGTCGAATCCGGGGACCGCAACCGTCGGCCGGGTCACATCCAGCACCGCCTCGGCCGATCCGAGAAGCAGACCCATCCACCCCGGCCCGTTGTCGATCCACGCGGATGCGACGACGTCCGATTCGACGAGGCCGAGGAGGTCGAGTCGCGGGGCGAGTACATCGGGCTCGATCGCGCCGCTGCGCGTCATCGGCGGAGCGGCGAACGCCAGCCGGTTACCGTCCCGGCGGATCGGAATCAATCCCGCTCCGCACTCCTGGACCACCGTGTCGGCGTCGTGCGGGACGCCTCCGCCGGCGAGCCACGCGTGGCACGAGCCGAGCGTCGGATGCCCGGCGAACGGCAACTCGCGCCCGGGACAGAAGATGCGAACGCGGTAGTCGGCTCCGGGATCGCTCGGCGGAAGCAGGAACGTCGCTTCGGAGAGGTTCGTCCACTCGGTGATGCGCTGCATCTGTTCGGACGACAATCCGTCGCCGTCGAGTACGACCGCCAGTGGGTTTCCGGAGAACGGATCCGACGCGAACACGTCGAGTTGCATGAACCGACGTTCGGTCACGGCGCGCACTCCGCGCAGACACCCTCGAGAGCGAAGTGACCGGGTTCGAGCGCGAATCCGGTCTGACGCGCCATTCCATCGACGAGGTCCGAGACTGCGCCGATGGGTACCGGCACGATCGCCCGGCAGTTCTCGCAGACGGCGACGAGCCGCTCGTCGCCCGCCAATCGCACCAACGACGGCCCGTGGCCGGCGTGGACATGACTCGCAATGCCGACCTCGGTGAGCACGTTGACCGTTCGGTACACGGTGGCCTCGTGCAGTCCGGGCTCGATCTCCTGCGCCAACGCGGTCAGTTCGGCTGCGCTGATCGTGCCCCCGTGCTCCAACAGGGCGCTGAGCACCGCGACGCGTGGTCGGGTCGCTCGACATCCGTGCGCGCGGAGTGCGTCTGCTGCCTCGTCCGGCGCCCACGGTCGTCCGTCGATCGCCTTGGTCCCCTCCGGCCGCACCCCGTGACCGTACCCCGCCACCCGCCTCCGGTGAGATGTGAGACCACCGGTCCATCTCGACTCTCACCGGTGACGGACGGTTGCACCTTGCGGTGAGATGTGAGAGGACCCCTCCGTCTCACATCTCACCGGACAAACGGTGCGGCCGAACGGTGCGGCACGGGCGGGGATGGGCGCGGGCGGGGACGGGGTGGGCGTCAGTGGGCGTGGGCGACGGTGCCGGCTCGGCGACGGAGGTGTCCGCCGGCGACGAACGCGATGAGGAAGAACATCGTCCCGACCAGCACGATCGTCGAACCCGACGGCAGGTCGAGGTGATAGCTGATGTTCATCCCCGCGAATCCGCTGATCGAGCCGACCAGGGTGGCGATCGCCAGCATCACCGCGAAGCTGTCGGTCAGCATGCGCGCCACCACCGCGGGGACCACGAGTGTCGCGGCGATCAGCGTCACCCCCATCACGTTCATCGTGGCGAGCACGGTGGCGGCCAGCACCACCATCAGTGCGGTGTCGATCAGCGTCGTGCGCACACCCGTCACCTCCGCCACCTCCGCGTCGAATGTCGTGAACAGGAGCGGGCGGTAGGCGAGCGCGATGAACGCGACGGCGACCATCGAGACCCCGACGACCAACCAGACATCGCTCGACTTCACGCCGAGGATGTTGCCGAAGAGGAGAGCATCGGCGCTGCGTCCGGGTGACCCGTACCGTTCGACCAGCGCAATCCCGAGAGCGAACGAGGCCGTCGTGACGACACCGATCGCGGCGTCCGAGCCGATCGGGCGACGGCGCACGATCCCCCCGATCGCCAGTGCGGTGACCACACCCCAGATTCCCGCGCCGAGGAACAGGTTGACCCCGATCAGGCCCGCAGCGGCGTATCCGCCGAAGATCGCGTGCGACAGCCCGTGGCCGATGTAGCTCATGTTGCGCAGGACGACGTAGCAACCGACCAGACCGCACAGGGCGCCCGCAATCGTTGCGACGTACACGCCGTTGCGGAAGAACTCGAACGCGTACGGATCGCTCAGCTCGGACCAACTCATGCGCCGAGTTCCCTCCGCAGCGGCACGACCCGAGCTGCGGGTCCCGCGTCGACGACCACCCGCATTCCACCGTGTTCGAGAACCTCCATCGGGGAGCCGAAGGTTCGCTCGAGAACGTCCGAAACGAGCACGTCGACCGGTGATCCAGCACCGACGATCACCTTGTTCAGGCAGACGATCGTCGGGAGATGGGTGGCGATGCCGTTGAGGTCGTGGGTCGACAACACGATCGTGACGCCGTCGCCGTTCAGTTCGCCGAGGAGGTGCAGCACCTCGTGTCGGGTCCTCACGTCGAGTCCCGATGTCGGTTCGTCGAGGAAGATCACCTCCGCTCCGGTGTACATCGCACGGGCGAGGAACACCCGCTGCTGCTGTCCTCCCGACAGGTTGCGGATGTGTCGCCGCCCCAGACCCCCGAGGCCGAGCCGGTCGAGCGTGGAGTCGACCTCGCGGCGTTCCTGACGCGAGATCCATGGCGTGGTCCAGCCCGTCGCTCGGGCCATCGCGACGCATTCGGCGACCGTGACCGGGAAGTTCCAATCGATGCGTTCGACCTGGGGCACGAATCCCACGGTGAGGCCCGGGCGCCGGGTCACCAGCCCGGACCGGGGAGCGATGCCGCCGAGCAGGGCCTTGAAGAGCGTCGACTTGCCCGAGCCGGACGGACCGACGATCCCGATCATGTCGCCGGATTCGATCGTGAGGTCGACGTCGACGACGACCGGCGCATCGCCGTAGGCGACCGTGAGCCGCTCCGCGGTGATCAACGCCTCGACGTCGGACATCGGAGTGCTCATGGCTGCCTCATCGCCGTCTCACTGTTCTCTCATCGCTCTCTCATTGCGGGTACGACGCCTCGTCGGGAACCACGTTGCGGACGACGAACGCATCGAGGGCGCTCGCGTCCCCGCCGAGAGCCTCGGTCATCGTGACGAAGTTGAACTTCATCAGTCCGAGCCACGAGTGGTCGACGTCGCCGGGCTCGCCCGGCAGGTCGTCGTCGCGCAGGTCGTCGACGTAGACGGCTCCGGTCTCGTTGGCGACCTGTTCGAGCACGGGTGACGGGAAGACCTCGGAGCCGAAGACGGCCGGGACCCCTTCGGCGTCGATCTGTTCGATCAGGTCGACCACCTCGGACGGTGTGGGCTCACCGAAGTCGGCCGGTTGGATCGCCCCCACCACGGTCCAGCCGTAGGTGTCCGCGAAGTAGGCGTACGCGTCGTGGTACGTGACCAACTTGCGGTTCTCTTCGGGCACCGTGTCGAGGGATTCGCTGACCGACTGATCGAATTCGTCGACGAGCTCGGAGAACGCTACGTGGTTGGCGGTGTAGTCGTCCTCGCCGTCGGGGTCGACCGCGACCATCGTCTCGAGGATCACGTCGGCATACGCGCTGACCAGGGTCGGGTCGGTCCACAGGTGAGGATTGGGCTTTCCTTCCGACTCGGGGAACGAGAAGTCGTACCGATATTCAGCGGGATCGATCACCTCGTCGCCGATCTCGACGAGTGGCACGTCATCGGCCAGGTTCGATGCCGCGAGTTCCTTGGTCGGTTCCTCGAGTTGGAGGCCGTTGATGAACACGACGTCGGCCGTGCTCAGCACTTCCGCAGCTGACGGTGAAGGCTCGAACGTGTGCGAGTTCGTTCCCTCCGGTACGAGTCCGACCACCTCGGCCCGGTCACCGATGATCTGCGAGGCGATCGACGTGATCGGTGCCACGGTGGTGACCACGGTCAACGAATCCGATTCGGCGCTCGACTGTGCAGCCTCGTCGGATCCCGTGGAATCATCGGATCCTCCGCATGACGCAACGACGACCACCGCCGCAACCACCGCTGCGAACGTCGAACGACGTCCTCCACCCCTCGTCGTCAGCCACGTCACGTTCCTCACGATGAGAAAGCTAGTTGCGAGCTGGACGCAACGAGCTCTCGAGCTCGATGTTTCTCGGAGTTCATCGCTCGTTCACGAGGGCCCGCGCTCTCGTGAGCCTCCGCTACTCTCGTCCACCACCGGACCGCGCCGCGACCGAGACACCATGACCGACCACGTCGCGCCCACCGAGGAGATGCACCCCCTGTCGTCGGACGTCGAACTGCATGTCCTCCGGTGGGAGCCACCACGTTCGATCGGTGCAACTCGACGGACCTGGATGCTGACGCACGGACTCGCCTCCAACGCACGGCTGTGGGACGGAGTCGCTCACCGTCTCGCCGCGCTCGGACATCGTGTCGTCACCGTCGATCAGCGCGGCCACGGCCGGTCGAGCAAACCCGACGACGGGTACGGCGTCGACAACTGCGCCGACGATCTCGCCCTGCTGATCGACGTCCTCGAACTCGAGCGCCCGGCGGTCGCCGGACAGTCGTGGGGCGGCAACGTCGTCCTCGAACTCGGCCACCGACACCCGGCTTCGGTCGATCAGGTCGCCTGCATCGATGGAGGATTCATCGACCTCCGAGCGAGATTCCCGGACTGGGACGACTGCGTCGAAGCGCTCGCGCCGCCACGTCTCGCCGGCACGCCGATCGAGACGATCCGCACATGGCTCGAACGGTCGGCAGCCGACTGGCCCGAGCAGGGTCGAGCGGGCACGATGGCCAACTTCGAACTGCTCACCGACGGCACCGCAGCGCCATGGCTGACGTTCGATCGTCACCTGCTCGTCCTCCGCGGTCTCTGGGAACACACCCCGTCCGTGGTGTTTCCCGAGGTGCGCGTCCCGACGCTGTTGGTCGCCGCCGACACCGGCGACGTCGCCTGGTCGGAATCGAAGCACCGGGCGGTCGACGAGGCGCTCGACCTGCTCCCCCGCGGGCGTGCGGTCTGGTTCAGCCCGGCCCACCACGACGTCCACGCGCAGCAGCCCGCGAAGGTTGCCGCCTTGCTGCACGACGCCTCGACCGACCCGGAGTTCTACACCGACACGACACCGATGGAGACGACCACATGACCCTCCCCCGCCTGCTCGTCCTCATGGGTTCGGGAGAGACAGCCCCGACGATGAAGGCACCGCATCGACGGGTCTTCGAGCGCCTCGGTGCCGATGGGGACACCGTCGTCCCGGTGATGCTCGACACGCCGTTCGGCTTCCAGGAGAACGCGCCGATCCTCGCCGCGTCGACCACGAGGTACTTCAGCGACTCGATCGGCCAGGACGTCGCCGTCGCCGGTCTGACCCGCGCCGACACCGGAGATTCGACAGCGATCGAGTCCGCGATGACACGAGTACGCGATGCGAACTGGGTCTTCGCCGGGCCCGGCAGTCCAACGTTCGCGCTGGGACAGTGGCGCCAGACCGATCTCCGCGAGATCCTCGCCGAGAAACTCCGGCCGACGGTCGACGGAGGCGGAGGCGCGCTCGTGTTCTCCTCCGCTGCAGCCCTCACGCTGGGCGTGGTGACCGTGCCCGTGTACGAGATCTACAAGGTCGGGATGGACCCATGGTGGGAACCCGGCCTCGACCTGCTCGGCGACATCGGGATCCGCGCCGCGGTGATCCCGCACTACGACAACCAGGAGGGCGGCAACCACGACACCCGCTTCTGCTATCTCGGTGAGCGTCGCCTCGCGATGCTCGAACCGGAGTTGCCCGACGACGCGTTCGTCCTGGGTGTCGACGAACACACCGGCGTCATCCTGGATCTCGATGCCGACACCGCCGAGGTCGTCGGCAAGGGCGGCCTCACCCTGCGTCGGGACGGCGTCTCGATCCGCCACGAGACGGGCACGATCGTCGGGCTCGACGCCATTCGTGACGGCGGGCGCTCGGTGGGTGGCGGCGATCCCGGCGAGTTCCACATGGTCACGGGGCCTGGCGCCCAGACCCCTGTGCCGTCCGACGACATGGAAGACACCGACACCGACATCGACACCGACATCGACGCCGACGTGTCGACGTCGCTCGCGGCGACGGCGCGAGAACTGGAGTCGCGCTTCAACCGGGCGCTCGCTGCGCGGGATGCCGACGCAGCGGTCGCAGCGATGCTCGATCTCGACGCGGCGATCGTGGAATGGTCGACCGACACGCTGCAATCCGACGAGATGGATCAGGCGCGACGAGCGCTGCGCTCGATGGTCGTCAAGCTCGGCGCGGCTGCCACCGACGGCCTGCGCGATCCGCGAGCCGTGGTCGGTCCGGTGGTCGAAGCCGCCCTGGCCGCTCGCCGGGTCGCCCGCGAGGAGCGGGCCTATGCGGTGTCCGACGCAGTACGAGACGGCCTCGATGCGGCCGGCATCGAGGTCCGCGACACCGCGACTGGCGTGGAATGGATCATCCGATCCTGATCCGACGACCCAGCCGGTCCAGTCGAACTAGTCGATCGGTTCGGCCTCGATCTCGGGGAGACGGTCCTTCTCGGAAATCACGACCGGTTCGGCCAACTGCTCCACGGTGAGGTGGCACTTGATGCTGTGCCCGGGAGCGATCTCGCGCATCTCGGGTTCGGTCACCTCGCAGAGACCCTCGATGAAGCGGTGGCAGCGGGTGTGGAAGACACACCCGGACGGCGGGTTGGCCGGCGACGGAATCTCACCGCTCAACGGAATGCGGTTCTCCGCCTGCCCATCGACACTCGGGACCGCCGAGAGCAGCGCCTCGGTGTAGGGATGATTCGGACCATCGAAGATGTGGTCGGTCGTCCCCAGCTCCATGATTCGGCCCACGTACATCACGGCGATTCGGTCGGCGAGGTACCGCACGACGCTGATGTCGTGGCTGATGAACAGGTAGCTCGTGCGATCGTCGCGCTGAAGGGTGGCGAGCAGGTTGAGGATTGCGGCCTGCACCGACACGTCGAGCGCGGAGGTCGGCTCGTCGCACACCACGACGTTCGGGTCGCCGGCGAACGCTCGAGCGATCGCGACGCGCTGCTTCAGTCCGCCGGAGAGCTGTCGCGGCCGCATGTCGAGGTGTCGCGGCGAGAGCCGCATCGCCTCGGCGACTTCGACGGCCCGCTTGTCGGCCTCCTCGCCCTTCAACCCGGTGAGTCGCGTGATCGAGCGAGTCAGGATCCGGCGCACGGTCCACGATCGGTTCAACGCCGAGTCGGGGTTCTGGAACACCATCTGGATCGAACGGATCGATTCCTCGACCCGCTTGGTCGCCTTGCCGGCCATCGGCCGGCCGCGCAGGGTGATCTGGCCGCCTTCGTCGGCCTCGTGCACGCCGAGCATCGTCTTGGCGAGGGTGGACTTGCCCGACCCCGATTCACCGACGAGGCCGAGCGTCTCGCCCTCGGCGAACCCGAGATCGACACTCACGAGTGCCGGCACGTCGTGGCCGCGCTGACGGAACGTCTTCGAGACGTGATTGATCCCGACGACTTCCTCGGTACCGACCTCGACGACCTCGTTGACCTCGTGCGGCTCGGGGATCTCGTCGAGACGGTCGGGAAAGTGGCAGCGGGTCCAATGGTCGTCGCTGCGCGGGACGATCGGGGGGACCTCGGTGCTGCACTTCTCGGTCGCGATCGGACAGCGATCGACGTAGACACAGGTCGGGAGCGGCTCACCGATCTGGGGCAGATTGCCCGGAATCGCGAACAGTTCACGATCGGTCTTGCGCAGCCCCTGTCGAGGGATCGAGTTCAACAATCCGACCGTGTAGGGATGGCTCGGGTTGTCGAAGACCTCCTCGACCGTGCCCTCCTCGACGATGCGACCGGCGTACATGACACCGACCCGGTCGCACATCGTGCGGATCACGCCGAGGTTGTGGGCGATCAACAGGATCGCTGAATTGAGTTCGGATCGGAGGTCGCGCACCAGATCGAGAACCTCGGCCTCGACGGTGGCATCGAGGCCGGTCGTCGGTTCGTCGAGCACGAGCAGCTTGGGATCGCACGCCAGCGCCATGGCGATGACGACGCGCTGCAGCATCCCGCCCGACAGCTGATACGGATAGCGCTCCATCACGCTCTCGGGTGAAGCGATCCGAACACGGTGGAGCGCGGCGAGGGCGGACTTCTTCGCCTCGGACCTCGACTGGCCCATCACCTCGAACGCCTCGGCGACCTGGCGGCCGATCTTGAGCACGGGATTGACGGCCTGGACCGGATCCTGGAAGACCATCGACGCCTGTCGCGCGCGGAACTCGCGGAGTTCGCGGGCGCTCATCGCGGTCAGTTCCTGACCGTTCGAGGTGACGCGACCGCCGTCGATTTGTCCGTTGCCGGGCAGGTACCGCAGCGCCGCGTACGCCGTGGTCGACTTCCCGCAGCCGGATTCGCCGACGAGGCCGTAGGCCTCACCCGGTCGCACTTCGAACGTCACGCCACGCAACACCGCGCGGGGTGTTCCGCGCACGACGTAGGAGAGTCCGAGATCCTCGATCGCCAGCGCGGCGGTCTCGGCGTCGGACACGTGGCCGGACTCGGTGATTTCTGTGGAGGTCATGACTTGAGGGCCTTGTCGATCGAGTCGGTGACCAGGTTCACGCCAATCACGAGGCTGGCGATGGCGAGCGCCGGGAAGATCGACGGCCACCAGACGTCACGGACGATCTGCTGGTAGTTCTGCGACACGTCGATGCCCCAGTCGGCGGTGGTCACGTTGGTTCCGACCTGGCCGAGGAAGGCGAGCGTGGCGTAGGTGAACACCGCGTAGCCGAGGCGCACGGTCAACTCCACGACGACGAGCCCGGTGACGTTGGGCAGGATCTCACGCGACACGATGAAGAGGCCCGATTCACCGCGCATCTTGGCGGAGGTGACGTAGTCGAGTTCGGCCTCGGACACCGCAGCGGATCGGATGGTCCGCGTGATCGCCGGGACGAACAGGATGGCGATCGTGCAGATCACGACCGGGCGGGACTTGCCGAACGTGAACACCACGAGGATGGCCATGAGGATCACCGGGATCGACAGGATCGCCTCGATGATCCGGCTCAACACCTCGTCGACGAGACCCCGGTAGTAGCCCATGATCAAGCCGAGCAAGGTGCCGACGACGATCGCGATCCCCGTCGCCAACGGCGCCACGATCAGAATCGGTCGTGCTCCGTAGATGACGCGGGTGTAGACGTCGCGGCCGACCCCGTCGGTCCCGAACCACGCCTCCGAACTCGGCGGAACACGGGGTCCCGCCGGGACGAACTCGTCGGGTCCGAACGTGGTGAACAGGCCCGGCCACAGCGCGGAGATCACCCAGAATCCGACGATCAGCGCCCCGATGATGGCTCCCGGGCTTTTGACCAGGACCATCCACTGTTCCTTGCGGACCTGCTTGCGGGTGGCCGCCTTAGGCGCATCCTGCGGCGGCGGGATCGGCGCGTTGAACTCGTGGTCCTGCGTCGGGTCCTCTGCATTGCCGAACTCGCCGACCGTGCTCATGAGTCCTCCCCGATGTTGAGCCGTGCTCTCGGATTCATCCACGCGACCAGCAGGTCGGCGCAGAGCGTGGCGATCATGTAGATGATCGCCACCGTGAGCACCCCGGCGCGCAGCACCGGATAGTCGGCACGATCGACGGCCCGGATGATCAGGTTGCCCATCCCCGGGTAGCCGAACACGATCTCGAGTGCGACCATGCCGCCGAACAGGTACCCGAGCTGGGTTCCGAGCACCGCGACCGTCGGCTGGAGCGCGTTGCGGGCAATGTGCTTGCGGAAGACGTCTCGCGTCGACAGGCCACGCATGAACGCGGTGCGGGTGTAGTCGGCCTCGAGCGCGTTGATCGTGCCGGCGCGGGTGATGCGCGCGATGTAGCCGAAATAGACCATCAGCACGGCGAGGGCGGGCAGGAGAAGGTGCTGGATCTGGACCGCCACGCTGGCGCCCGGCGGTGGATTCGCCTGGACCTTGAAGAACTCGAAGGGGACGGCGAGGAAGGCGAGCAGGAAGACGCCCGCGACGAAGTCGGGAATCGCGGAGAACGCGAGGCCGGTGTTCACGATCGTGCGGTCGATCCAGGTGTCCTTCTTGTAGGCGGCGACGAGACCACCGAGGATCGCGATCGGGACCATGATCAGCAGCGACAGCCCGACCAGCTTCGCGGAGTTGACGAGCGCGGTGAACACGAGGCTCATCACCGGCTCACCGGCGGCGACCGAGAACGAATCGCCGAAGTCGACCGTCACCACCGAGATTCCGAGATCGCCGAGCTGCGTGGCCACCGAGTCGCGCAATCCGAGCGACTCGGTCACCTGCGCCAACCGCTCGGGTGACGCGGTGCCTCCGGCGATCTTGCGCGCAGGATCCCCCGGCGCGATGTTCGGAATCAGCGTCACGATGACGAGCAGGATTCCCAACGTAATCAGCGCGAGCAGCAGACGCCGCGCGATGAACTTCAACATCTGTTCCCCCTGGAACGTGGTGACTGGACGATGCACCGGAAGGGGTCAGACCCGTGTCCGAACCTGACCCCTTCCATACGGTGCGTCATCGATGCAGGACGTTCCCGATCAGCCCTTCGAGGCCTTCTGGAACTGCATGTGCCCGAGCGCCGTCACCTCGACGCCGGACACCACGTCGGTGTGACCCGACAGGTAGTCGAAGAAGAACGGGTAGCACGCAGGCGAATCCTCGTGCAGGAGCCGCTGGATCTTGCCGATCGCTTCCTTCTGCCCGTCGACGTCGACCGATGCCTGGTAGTCACCGAACAACCCGTCGAAATCCGTCGAGTTGTAGTTCGACGCATTCCAGTCGCCGTCGGTCTCCAGTCCACGTCCGAAGAACACGTCGGGAGTGGGCCGGTGGCCGTAGTCGACGATGCCGATCTGAGCCGATGCACCACACGGGATGCCCGGGCCGCTCGACTCGGGCTGCGTGCCGTAGCTCGCACCGGTGCACCAGTACTCGCCGTAGAAGTCGGAGTTCGGGGTCACTCCGACCGGGGTCGTGAAGCCAGCCGCCAGCAGGTTCTGCTCGATGATCGCCGCGATCGACGGGATCTCCTGGAGGTCACCGACCTGCAGGGTGCCGTCGACGCCATCGGCGTATCCGGCATCGGACAGCAGTTGCTTCGCCATCTCCGGGTCGTACGGACGCTGTTCCTGGGTGTCGTCGAAGTACGGGAGCGTCGGGAACACCGGGTGGTCGTTCGCGATCTGTGCCTGGCCCTCGTAGATCGTGTCGACGAGCTGCTGGCGGTTGACCGCGTAACACGCGGCCTGGCGGACGCGAGGATCGGTGAACGGGCCACCGTCGGGCAGCTGCGTGTTGAACCACATCTGACGGTGGTTCGACGACGGCGGCTTCAACAGGGTGAACGCCGAGTCGTCGAGGAGGTTCGCCCCGTCGGACACGGAGAACTGCTGGATCGCATCGATCTCACCGGCGGCCATGGCCGCGACCTGGGTTCCGCCGCTGTCGAAGCCCTGGAGGGTGACGCTGTCGAGGTTGACCGCACCCCCCCACCAGTTCTCGTTCGGGACGAACACGGCACGGAACGACGACGGGTCGAAGCTCTCGAGCACCCAGGGGCCGGTTCCGGTGGTGCGCTCGTTGAGCGTGGTTCCACTCGTGTAGTCGACGGGGGTGATCAGCGACTGCGGGTTGTAGATCGACACCAGCACGGGCAGGTTGCCGTTCGGCGAGTCGAGGTTGATGATCGCGGTGAGATCATCGGGAGTTTCGACGGCACCTTCGCTGACGACGCCTGCGAGTCCGGCTCCGGCGACGACCATTCGATCGATCGTGGCTGCCACGTCCGCCGACGTGAACGGGGTGCCGTCCTGCCAGGTGACGCCCTCGCGGAGCTTGAACGTCCAGACGCTTCCGTCGTCGTTCGGGCTCCACTCGGTGGCGAGGGCGGTCGCGCCGACCTCACCGTTGTCGCCGAGACCGACGAGGTACTCGAAGCTCTGCGACAGCACGCAGTAGGTGCCGAGGTCGAGCATGTTGAGCGGGTCGAGTCCCGAGTTCGCGTCACCGGTCTGGATTCCGGCGATGATGTCGCCGCCGGTTGCACCAGAGCTCTCCGATCCGCCGTCGGTCGACGGGGCTCCCGTTCCGGCGGTCGTGCCACCGGTCGTGTCGGCACTGCCCGACGAGTCGCCGTCGTCGCTCCCGCCGCAGGCGGCGATGATCGAGCCCATGAAGGGCACCGAGAGACCGATGATGGTGCCGCGCTTCACGAAGTCACGGCGCTTGATCTTGCCCTTCGCGTATGCCTCGATGAGGTCGGCCTCGACCGGGCCTCCAGAGCGTCGTGCTCTGTCCAAGCGTTTCCAATCCATGTGTGCTCCCCCTTAGGAGTGTTGCTGAGAATGTCTGTGACGATGTTGTTGACGATGAATTCGACCGGAGGGCGGGTTGTTCACGCTGGGTTGTTCCCCTCCCGCCTTCTCCAAACGTTCCCCGACCACCATGATTCACCTTCGGACGCACAGCGTCCAGAGGCTCCGCTGAGCGGGGCGAAATCGAAGGTACCAGTGTTCCACAATGCGGAATCACGCGCCAGCTTTTTGACGATGCGTGGTCAGAACACCACGCCGGAGCGCCGCAGCGCCTCGCCGCGCAAGGGATCGGTGAGCATCGACGCCAGGATCAACTCGAGGCCGAGCGTCGACGACGACCGGTACAGATCCCATTCGATCGCGGCGTGCGCCCACTTCTCCAGGCGGTTCATCCGAGTCGTGAACACGTGGCGCGCCAGCGCAGCGACATCACATTCGACGACGAACAGCCCATCCGCCGCCGCCTTCGCGAAGTCAGCCTCGATGTAGGCGACGACACGGTCCCCGACCGCACCCATTCCGTGTGCTCCGACTCCGGGATTCATCGATGCGAAGATCGGCCGCCACACTTCCGGTTCGGCAGCGAAGTTCTCGTCGAGCGCGTCGAACAGCTCCCGCGTGGTGTCGATCGGCCCGGCGTCGGGCTGGGCGTCGAGTTCGATCTCGAGTTGGTCGAGGCCGGCGCTGACGAACGCGACGAGGACCCCGTCACGATCACCGAACTGGTTGTACAACGTGGCGACGGCGACGCCGGCACGCTCGGCGAGCTTACGCATCGTCAAACCGTGGACTCCGCCGTCGGCGATCAGCTCACCGGTCGCGTCGAGGACATCGCGTCGCGTGCGTTCCTGTCGTCGCTCCCAGCCATCGCTCATCCAGTGGCCAGCTTACGATGACTCGACGTCGCACCGAGTCACCGCAGGATGCGTCGGACCATTCTCCCGAGCGCGTCGGCGGCGACTGCCAGCGCGATGAGGACCAACACGACGCCGGTCACCGCCGCGAAATCGCGTGCTGCCAGGTCATCTCGAAGCAGTTGGCCGAGACCACCGGCACCGACCACCCCGATCACGATCGTCTCGCGCACCAGCACCTCGGAGCGGTACACGGTGAGCGACACCAGACGCGGCGCCGCTGCCGGAATCACGCCGTAGGTCCAACGGCCCCACCACCTGGCGCCGGAGAGAAGCGCAGCCCGTTCGGCATCGCCCGGGTTCGCCTCGATCGCCTCGGCGTACAGACGTCCGAGCACACCGGCGTTGTAGACCCCGAGCGCAACCGCTCCCGGCCAGATCCCGGGGTACAGCACGAGAACGAACAGGAACGCCCAGACCGGCGCCGGCACCGCGCGCCCGAGCAGGAGCACGACGCGGCCGACGGCGCGGCGGATCCCGTCGGTCACGATGCCGAACCCGTGTGGAGGTCCGATCGCACGACGGCGGCTGTTCGCCGCGCCCACGATGCCGAGCACGGTGGCGATGACCGTCGCGAGCACGGCGAGCGCGATCGTGTCGATCGTCGCCGACCACAGTTCGCTCCAGCCGCCGGGGCCGAGTCGTGGCGGGAACATGTCGTCGAGGAACTCGGGTGCCCGCTCGAGGGTGCGCGGCGACCACAGCACCGAGACATCGAGACCGACCTCCCACCACGACCACGCGACCGCCGCGAGTCCGGCGAGCGGCAGCCAACGTCCCGCGCCCCGGAACCCTCCCCCACGTCGGGACAGGCTCGACACGGCGTCGGCCGACCCGCTGAGCACCATCAGCGCAAAGATCAAGGTCCAGATCTCGTCGTACCGCAAGGACTCGAAACTCACGTCGAGTTGGAAGCCCAACCCACCGACGCCGACGATCCCCAACACGGCCGCCGAGCGCATCGCGCACTCGAGTCGGTAGAACCCGTACGAGACGAACTCGCCGCGGACCCGCGGCGCGATTCCGTACGCCACGGCGGTGAGTCGTCCTGCGCCCGAGGCGCGCAACGCGTCGTATCCCGACCGGTCGGCATCGTCGAGAGCATCCGCATACACCTTCGCGGTGACGGCACCGAACGGGACCCCGATCGCGAGGACTGCGACGATCGGGTCGAAGCCGAGCACCTGGACGAGGAGCAGTGCGATGAGAATCTCGTGCACGGCGCGTGGCACCGTCGCCGCCACGGTCGACAGCCGTCGCACCACCCCCGACCCGACGGTCCGTTCCGAGATCAGCAGCGCCCCGAAGACTCCGACGACGATCGCCAGCGCGGAACCGAGGATCGCGTACGCCGCAGTCGTCAGCGTTGCCTCGATCGTCAGCGAGACGAACTCCTGCGACAGGTCCGGCGACAGCGCGTCGCGCCAGAATCGGGCGAACGCAGGAGCTCCGGCGGAGTTGACGACGTCGATGATTCCCGCTCGGCCCACCGACCATGCGACGACGAGGACTCCGGCGATCGCCAGCCGGCGACGAGGTGATCGGATCACACCGACGCGTAGAGGTCGGTGACGAGATCGTCATCGAGGTCCGCAGGCGGGAGGTCGAAGACGACTCGACCCGCTCGGATACCGACGACCCGATCGACGTGGTCGCGGGCGAGGTCCGGATCGTGCAGGCTGAGGACCACCGTCCGTCGCTCGCCGGAGTCGCTCGGTGCGCACAGCGCCGTGACCACGTCGGAGCTGAGTCGCGGGTCCACAGCCGAAACCGGCTCGTCGGCGAGCACGAGTCGGGGATCCTGGACCAACGTGCGAGCGACGGCGACCCGCTGCTGCTGCCCACCCGACAAGTCACCGGTGCGACGATCGGAGAGTCCGCCGAGGTCCATGCGTTCGAGTGCCGCGTCGACCTCCTCGCGGCCGAGCGGTACGACCAGCGACGACAGTCCGCGCAGTGCCGACCACGAACCGAGTCGCCCGCCGTTCACGTTGTGGATGACCCGCAACGACCCCGGAAGGCCGTGTGCCTGGCGCACGACCCCGACCTGGGAGCGGTGACGTCGCAGCGCCGATCCGCGCAGGTCGCCGATCGGTTCACCGAGCACGGTGACCGATCCGGCCGTCGGACGGACGAGTCCGGCCACGACGTCGAGCAACGTCGACTTCCCCGCCCCGCTGGCACCGAGGAGCGCGACGCGCTCCCCCGCCTGGACCGCGAGGTCGACGCCAGCCAGCGCATGCACGACGCCGCCGCCGACCCGATAGTCGACAGCGACGCCGTGAAGGCTCAGTGCAGATTCGTCAGCGAATGAGGCCGGCATCACGCCCGACCGCTTCGATCGCTGCGTAATTCCCGTTCTCGGTCTCGATGAAGGCGCCGGCACCGAACAGGTCGAGCACCTCGGCATCGTCGGGGTCCGACGCATCGAGCGATGTCAGCGCCGCGGTGAACGCTTCCTCGAAGCCGTCGCCGAACTGTTCATCGAGGTCGGCCTGCACCACCCAGTGGTAGTCGTAGTACGGCGGAGTCCGGAAGATCTCCACGACCTCGGTCGTGTCGACCGTGCCGTCGGCGACCCGATCGTCCCAGACCTGCGAGTTCAGTGCACCCACCTCGTACGTCCCGGCGGTGACCAGTTCGATCGTGGCATCGTGGGATCCAGAGAATCCGGGCTGGCCGGCGAAGTCCTCGTCCGGATCGATCCCGGCCTCGGCCAGGAACGACTGCGGCATCAGCCGACCCGAGGTCGACGACTCCGACCCGAACGTGAACGAACGGTCTTCGAGGCCGACCAGGCCGTCGACATCGGCGATGTCGTCGACACCCGAGTCGGCGCGTGCGATGAACACCGAGGTGAACGCTTCGTCGATGTCTCGTTGAGCAACCGCTTGTGATCCGTCGACCTCGAGTCGGGCCTGGACGCCGGTGAGTCCACCGAACCAGACGGCGTCGAGATCCCCGACGGCGAATCCGGTCAGTGCTCCCGGGTAGTCCGTGACCGGCACGTACTCGACGTCGACGTCGAATCCGTCGTCGCCGAGATCCTCGGCGAGGTGGTCGGCCAGCAGGCCGTAGGTGCGTTGGAGTCGTTCGGGCTCCTGGTCGGGAATCGCTCCGATCCGGAGGGTGTCCGCCGCCGGTGAGTCGGGAGTCTCGGAGGACTCGACCGTCTCGGCGGGTGCGGTGGTTCCGTCGGAAGCGACGGGTTCAGCACCGGAGTCGTCACTGCCGGCGCACGACGCGGCGGTGAGAGCCAGCAGGCTCAGGGGGATGAGTGCCCGCCAACTGGCGGACTGGAGAGTGCGGCTCATTGGCGCCACACCGTGGTGTTGTTTGTCATGGCGGCGAGTGTGTCATCCGAGTCGCGATGACACACAACCAGAATGATGAAATCGCCGCGAACCGGAATGCCGCCACCGGTGAGGTCGAGGTTCAGTCGACGAGTCGGAGTTCCTCGTTGAGGTACTCCTCGCGACACTTCGCCCGCTGCAGCTTCCCACTGCTGGTCTTCGGGAGCGTGCCCGGCTGGACGAGCATCACGTCACGGGGCGGCAGGCCGCACACGTCGAGGGTCCGCTCGTGCACGTGCGCCCGGACGCCGTCGAGATCGCCGGACGTGTCGGTCAGTCGCACCTCGGCGACCACCACGACCGATTCCTTGCCCTTGTACCCCTCGACGCCCAGCGCGATCACGTTGCCTGCCCGGACACCGTCGAGTGGACCGACGGCGCGCTCGATGTCCTCGGGGAACACGTTGCGTCCACCGACGATGATCACATCCTTGATCCGACCGCACATCACCAATTCACCGTCGAGCAGATACGCGAGGTCGCCCGTGCAGAGCCAGTCGTCGTCGAACAAGGCGGCCGTGGCGTCGGGGCGCTTGTAGTAGCCCGGCGTGACCGACGTTCCGCGCAGCAGCAGTTCGCCGACGTGACGTTCGGGCAACTCGTCGTGGGTGTCGGGGTCGACGACCTTCATCTCGAGTCCGGGCACGGCGCGACCGAGCAACGGCAATCGGCGCGCGCGTAGTGCGAGGTCGTCCGGGTCGTCGATCTCGATCGGCTTCGCGACGCGCTGGGTCTCCAGCACCCGTCGGTCGACGGTGTCGGTCACGAGACCCCGCCCCCGCTCGGGGAACGTTCCGGCGATCGCCACCTCCGCCATCCCGAAGGCCGGGAACACACCGCCCGCCGTGAATCCGAATCGCTCGGCCTCGGCAACGAACGCCTCGACCGCTTTCGGATCGACCGGTTCGGCACCCGACAGCGCGAGGGTCAACGACGACAGGTCGAGGTCGGTCTTGCGCTTGAGTGCCCGCGTCGCGAGGACCCACGAGAAGTTCGGCCCCGCCGTCGCGGTCCCCCGGTAGTCGGAGATCCAGTCCATCCAGTTGCCCGGGTGGGCGAGGAAGTCCTGCGGCGCCGCCTGCACGAGGTCGACCCCCTTGGTCATCGGCAGGGCGAGGAAGCCGACCAAACCCATGTCGTGGTAGAGCGGCAGCCACGAGACCATCGTCTCCCCGGGGCCGAGCACGGCTGCGTCGCAGGTCGCGTCGAGGTTCGCCGACAGGACCCGATCGGGGATCATCACGCCCTTCGGCTCGCTCGTCGAACCGCTGGTGTACTGGAGGATGACGAGGCGTTCAGGGTCGTGGGGCGGAAGTTCGAGTGCGTCCCCGTGCGGGACGTTCGGCGAGCCGGGCATCACGGACGTCATCGATTCGATCGGCGGGTCGTCGGGGGCGGCGACATAGAAATCGGCGAGCTGGTGATCGATCAGGATGAGCTTGGCGTCGCCGTGGCGGATCCGGGCGCGGGTCGTCTCGATGAACACGTCGAGCGACCCCATCCGCATCGGGAGCGGGAGGACCATCGACGCGATTCCGGCCATCCAGCAGCCGCGCACGATCGTCATCAGCTCGCGGCTGGTCGGCCCGAGTACTGCGACGTGGTCGCCGGGGACCAGTCCCTTCGCCTGCAGCGCGGCGGCGACGGCGCGCGCCTCGTCGTGGATCTGATCCCATCCGACGTACACCGGGACCCCGTCGGGCATCACCGAGTTGCCGACGAAGCGAACCCCTGACCCCGATGACGCGGCGGCTTCGAGACGTGTGATGGTCGAGTCGGCCATGGCCGTCGAGGATAGTCGTCGCCCCCGCCCCGGCCCAGGAACCCGCCGGCACGACATGCACGTTCGTGCCAGGCACGAATGTGCACCCGAAGATGCGCGTCGGTGCCAGGCATCGACGCGCGGCTATTGGCTGCCTCCGAGGCGATCGGGAAGGTGGCTCGTCCGCCCGCCGCGCACCTTCACCTCGGGTGGATCGCAGGCCCAACATCCGTACTCGACGTGGATTCCCTGGACCGACATCTGGGTGCCGCGCGACTTCTCGAGAATCACCTGGGGCACGTGGTAGAGGTCGTCCCCGCCACACGCCGGACAGGTCGGACGAGGGTCGCGGGTCCACGTGATCGTGCAGGCCGCGCACGTGAGCTGAATCGTGCCGTCATCGAGCGGGGTCCCGCGCAGATCGTCGTCCGACTCGCACCGCGGACAGATGATCTCGAGTGCCACGACTCCGACACTAGATGCACGCGGGCCGTCGCGATCGGCCGGTCAGCGGCTGATCGTCAGAGACACGCACGGACGGCGTCGTTGAGCCGGACCGTCCGCGGATCACCGGCGATGCCCCCGAGCATCTGGTTCATCACGTAGCCGTACCCGACGCCGGTGTCGGGGTCGGCCTGACCGAGCGATCCACCCGCACCGGCATGACCGAACGCGTTCGGGCCGAGCAGCGGGACGAGTTCGTTCTCCAACATGAACCCCATCCCGAACCGTGTCTCGGCTACGAGGCACTCGTCCGGTCCGCGGACAGCCTCGGCCGACGCTGCGGCGATGGTCTCGGACGAGACGAGGCGGATTCCGTCGACCTCACCGACGGTGGCCGCGTACATCTTCGCCAGGCTCGCCGCGTTGGTGATCCCGTTGGCAGCGGGCATCTCGGTGGCGTGGACCGCACGGGTGTTGAACGGGTTGTCCGCTGCGCCGAGCACGAGCATCGCACCGCTCATCGTCAACGCGTTGAACCCCTTCGTCCCGGGACCCATCACCTGCATCATCATCGCGAGCTCTGCCGGGTCGCTCGGCGGAGGTGCGGACTCGAGCGTGCTCACCCGATGCTCCTCCGATTCGGGCAGCCCGATCCAGAAGTCGAGGCCGAGGGGTCCGGCCACTTCCTCGGCGAAGTACGTCCCGATCGATCGACCGTCGACACGCCGGACGAGTTCACCGACCAGCCAGCCGTACGTGTTCGCGTGGTACCCGTGAGCCGTACCCGGCTCCCAGATCGGAGCCTGTTCCGCCAGCGCCTCGACGATCGGGCTCACGGCGAGCAGATCGTCCATCGACAGGACGCGATCGACATACGGCAGCCCGGCCTGGTGACTCAACATCTGGGCGACGGTGACGCTCTCCTTCCCGTTCGCGGCGAACTCGGGCCAGTGGCTCGCAACGGTGTCGTCGTACGAGAGCACTCCGTCATCGACCAGCCGGCCGACGCAGATCGCAGCGGCACCCTTCGTGGTCGAGAAGACCAACTGGAGCGTTTGGTCGTCCCACGCCCGTCCGGTGGCCTCGTCCGCGATGCCGGCGGTGATGTCGACCTTGACCTCGCCGTCCGCCACGAGGGCGAAGCCGGCCCCCACCTCGGGGAACTCCTCGAAGT
>NZ_JBAVYV010000204.1:0-1715 GCF_049588435.1 Ilumatobacter sp. | reverse complement strand
AACGGGGAGAGGGGAGTGGGGAGTGGGGCGGGGTCAGCCGAGGCGGCCGGCGGCTTGGACCTTGGCGACCGACGCGCGCACGACCGGGATCTCGTCGTCGGCGAGCGGTTGCATCCACTCCTTGCGGGCGAGCGCGGCCTCGATGAACGGAGCCAGTTGCGCGTCCTTGGCGCGCTGACGCTCGGCCTCCTCGGCCTGGAACTCGGGAAGGACCCGATCACCGAACATCTGCAGTGAGTCGCAGATGTCGGCGTGGCGGTTGCGACCGCACTGTTGGATGAAGATCAGTTGGTCGACGCCGACCTCGGCCAGCTCGCGGACGTAGCGGCGGGCATCGTCGGGGGTCCCGATGCAACTCGAGTAGTCGTCGCCGGCGGCCTCGGCGGCGGCGATCCGCGCGGCTTCGACCGACGGATCGCGGCGCTCCTGGAACTCGCCCCACAGGTTCGTCCGGCCCGGGACCTGGTCACGCGTGACGAGCGAGCTCATCGCGTAGCCGAAGAACTCGAAGCCCTCCTGGCCGTTGCGGATCGCGGTCGCGCGGACGTCGTCGAGCGAGAAGCCCGTGACCAGGGCGAGGTTGGCATTGACGGTGTGGCCGATCGGAACGCACTCGTCGCTCTTGATGATGTCGTAGTAGATGTCCGCCCACGCCTTGGCCTCGTCCGGGTCGATGAACGTGAACGCCAGTGCGCCCAGACCGTTGCGGGCAGCGACCTTGATCGTCTCGCGGTTCGTGCAGGCGATCCACATCGGCGGATGCGGCTTCTGTCGAGGCTTGGGGAGCACGTTGCGGCAGGGCATCGAGAAGCTCTCGGACTCGTAGCCGGGGTACGGGTCGAGCACCATCATGTTCGCGATCTGCTCGGCCGATTCCAGCGACATCGCGCGCTTCTGCTTCGCCGGAACGCCGAATCCGTGGAGCTCGAGGCGGGTCGCACCCTCGCCGATCCCGAAGTCGACGCGCCCGTTCGAGATCAGGTCGAGCGTGGCCAAACCCTCGGCGGTGCGCGCTGGATGGTTGTAGTTCGGGATCACCTGGCGGATCCCGTGACCGAGGCGAATGTTCTTCGTTCGGGCGGCGGCGGCGGCGAGGAAGACCTCGGGAGCCGACGAGTGCGAATACTCGTCGAGGAAGTGGTGCTCGACCTCCCACGCATGGTCGAAGCCGAGTCCGTCGGCCAACTCGACCTGATCGAGCGCCTCGTTGAGGAGTCGATACTCGTCGTCCTCGCTCCACGGCTTGGGAAGTTGGTGCTCGTAGAAGATTCCGAACTTCATCGTCTCAGCAGACCACAATCGCACGTGTCGGCCGTAGCCGGACAGCCCAGGTGGGTCAGTGATCCAGGCGCCGACGGGCCTCGGCCTCCGCGCGCGACCGGCTTCTGGGCACGCGGTTGACGGCGTCCAGGAATGCGCCGGCGCCCATCCAATACACCTCGACGCCGGCCGGGCCCGCCGTCAGCGTGGCTGTCCGTGGTACCTCGTGGAGGAGCGAGATCTCACCGACGACCGAGCCGCGCTCGCGTCGGGCGATGATCTCGCCGTCCCGGTGGACGTCGACGCAGCCGGCGGCGATCAGGCAGATTCGATCCCCGGCCTCGCCCTCGGTCATCACGGCCGCTCCCGCCTCGAACGTCTCGTGCACGAAACCGTGCCCCACCTGCTCGATCGCGTACGGGGGTAGTGCGCTGAACACGGCGGTGGACCGGGTG
>NZ_JBAVYV010000203.1:0-2339 GCF_049588435.1 Ilumatobacter sp. | reverse complement strand
ATGTGGCGCATATCGAGCGTGATGCGCGTCTCTCCGGCCGTGGCTGTCACAACCCCGGGCCACAGCGCGGCACTCCCCACCGTCGTCACACCGTCGTGGGCGACCCCGATGTCGGCGACCGCGAGAGCGAACCTGGAAGCAGCGCGGAAGCTGTCCTTGCGCATCTCCATCGGCATGGTCCCGGCGTGCGATGCCTGCCCGCGGAAGATCAGCCGCTCGCGTTCGATGCCCTTGGTTCCGGTCACTGTGCAGATGCCGAGACCCATCGACTCAAGCACCGGACCCTGCTCGATGTGCAACTCGATGTAGGCCCGGACCTCGGTCAGACTCGTTCTGGCGGCATCGAGGTCGGTGAGCTTCACCCCGTATTCGGCGAGCACGTCGGGCAGCGTGTTGCCATCACGATCGACCAGCCCGGAGAGGACATCGAGGTCGAGCGTGCCCATCGCAGCGCCGCTGCCGAACAGGCTGCGACCGAAGCGTGCACCCTCCTCGTCGGCCCAGTCAACGAGTGCCACGGTGACAGGCGGAATACCGTCGTCGGCCAGAGATCGCAGGAGCTCGAGTCCGGCGAACACCCCGAGCGATCCATCGAGCCAGCCACCCTTCGGGACGCTGTCGAGATGGCTCCCGACGACGAGCGTGTCACTGGTGACTCCGGGCAGCACTGCCCAGAGATTGCCGGCAGCATCGGTGTCGACGCTCACGGGAATGCTCTGCAACGCCTCGCGTAACATGTTTCGTGCTTCGAGCCACTCGGAGGTCCACGCCAGCCGCCGCGAACCCTCCGAGCCCCCGGTGAGCTCGTCCAGCTCACGCAGCTGACTGACGACGCGCGCCGGGTCGTAGGTGCCGGTGGAGACGGGTGCGGCCTGTTCATCGTCGATGTCGGGAGGAGCCATGCGAACATGATCGACACGCCCATCGCCACCTGGATCACCCACCAGGGGCGATCTCGGGGCGGTGTGTTGCCACCGTGTTAATGATGGATGGCGGGATGACGTCGGGCGACCCACGAGCCTCGTCCTCGGTAGGTTGCGTCGCGTGCAACCGGTGGCTCGGCAGGATGCCCGACGGGCGAACAGACCGCGCGGGCAGGTCGTGCGGCCACGGTTGGTCCGTCTGGTCGACGGGATCGGATCCGGACAGGTCGTCGCGATTTCGGCGCCCGCGGGCTGGGGAAAGAGCGAGTTGCTGGCGTCGTGGGAGCAGCACCGACAGTTCACCGCACCGACTGCGTGGGTCACGCTGGCGACGGGCGACAACCACTCGCATCGCTTCTGGCGTCGACTCCTGGCCGCAGTGACCGAAGCCGACTGGTCCGGCAGCGACGCCTTTCGTTTGCTCGACCTTGCTCCACCCGACGGCGAACTCGAGGGCGAACAGATCGTTCGAGCGATCGTTGATCGCGTTCCAGCCGACGCCACCACCCTCGTCATTGTTCTCGATGACGTTCATCTGCTCGCCGGGGACGACAGCGCCGAAGACCTGGCGCTCCTGCTTCGCAACTGCCCAGCGCCGTGGCGACTCGTTCTCAGCGGTCGTTCGCTTCCACTTCCGTTGATGCGTCTGCGAGTTGCCGGACTGTTGACCTCGGTCACCCGCGACGAGCTGGCGTTCGACGTCGCGGAGGCCACCGAACTCTTGGAGAGCACCGGCTGCCACCTCCAGCAGGACGAGGTCGCCGAAATCGTCGCGTGTACCGGTGGGTGGGCCGCTGGTCTCCGATTGGCTGCAATCCCGCTCACGCGAGGAATCCCCCTCGACGACGTTCTCGCCGGGGTCCGCTCGGGCCGGCACGACGTCGAGCAGTACTTCGAAGAGGAGGTCGTAGGTGCACTCGACCCCGACATCACCGACTTCTTGAAGTCGACGTGTGTGTCCCCGATGCTCGACGAGCAACTGGCGCGTCATCTGTCTGGGCGAGACGATGCCGGGGTCCTGCTTCGATCGCTGACGGACTCCGGGATCTTCACTGCACCCGACCGCGACCTCGCCAACACCTTCCGATACCACCCGCTGCTCGCAGAATCACTCGAGCGTTTCCTTGCGGCCACCGACCCCACACTGCACCGAGAGCTCCACCGCGCAGCTGCGCAATGGAACGACGATCACGGAACTTCGGAGACAGCGTTCGTGCACGCGGTGGCCTGCGAGGATTGGCCGAGGTGCGTGCGGTTGATCGACAGCTTGTGGATCCCGATGTTCGTGCGTGGCGACGTCGACGGAATCGCCAAGTTGCTCGAGGTCGTACCACAGCACCTGGTCGACAACGACACAGGGCTTACCGCTCTGCGGTCGCTCGTCTTTCTCGACCAGACAGACACCCCCCGGATCGC
>NZ_JBAVYV010000202.1:0-22672 GCF_049588435.1 Ilumatobacter sp. | reverse complement strand
CCGCCGGAGCGACGACGGCCGTCGCGACCGGAGCGGTCGAACGCATCGGCACGCTGACCGGGCGCCCGTTCGGCCGTTACGCATACACCTCGGCTCTCCGACCCCAGATCGCGCACGTTCCGGTGATCGTTCCGCTCGCCTGGTTCGCCATGGGCCTGCCCGCTCGCGAGACGGCCGACGCCGCACTCGGCGAGAGGTCCACGCCGGCGACGCGGATCGTGCTCGGTGCCGCGGCGATGACCGCGTGGGACCTGTTCCTCGATCCGCAGATGGTCGGCGAGGGCTACTGGGCGTGGGCGCGTCGCGGGATCTACCGCGGGATTCCGCTCACCAACTTCCTCGGCTGGTTCGCGACGGGTCTCGGGATCATGGCCATGTTCGAGGTCGTGCTCCCGAAGAATCGCCCGGCCGAGGCGGCACCGGACGCAGTCGAGTCCGTCGACACCCGACTCGTCGCCCAGTATGGGTACATGTCGGTGATGCAGACGCTCGGATTCGCTCGCTACTTCCGCGACCCCGTGGTGGCGATCGTGGGCGGTCTCGGGATGATCCCGATCGCCGCCACCGCAACGGCACAACTGATGCGAGGTCGGTCGTGACCCGCGTCGCGGTGGTCGGAGGCGGCGTGGGGGGCCTCGCGACGGCGATCCGTCTCCGGGTTGCCGGGCACGACGTCACGATCGTCGAGCGGAACCATGCCGTCGGCGGCAAGCTCGCGGTGTACGAACGCGATGGCTTCACGTTCGATGTGGGGCCGTCGTTGCTGACGCTGCCCGATCTCTTCGACGAGATCTTCCGGTTGGCCGGCACCTCGCTCGATGAACAGCTCACGATGGTCCGCCTCGACCCCCAGTTCCGCTATTCGTGGCGAAACGGTTCGCAGCTCACCATCCCCGATGAGCCACAGGACACGCGATCGCACTTCGAAGCGTTCGCGCCGGGAGCCGGTGAACAGTGGCGGAAGTTCGATGACAACGGACGCCGAATCTGGGACATTTCCCAACGCACGTTCTTCGCAGGGCCGATGTCCGATCCGCGTTCGCTGCTCGAACGGATGGACTCGCCACGAGACCTTCTCGACATCGACGCGCTGCGCACGCTACGCCGAGCCGCTCGTGACACCTTCGACGACGATCACCTGCGCCAGTGGGCCGGTCGGTACGCGACCTACTCCGGTTCGTCACCGGCACAGGCGCCCGCCACGTTGGCATGTATCGCCCACATCGAGTCACGGTTCGGATGCTGGTACCCGATGGGAGGTCTCGGTGCGCTTCGGGAGGCTCTCGAACGCGTCGCTCTCGACGTCGGCGTCACGATCCGCACCTCCACCGAGGTGGCGTCGATCACGTCGACGCCGCACCGGGTGACCGGAGTGCGGCTGTCCGACGACTCGTTCATCGACGCGCCGATCGTCGTCGCGAACGTCGATGCCCGGCACCTCTACGACGACCTGCTGCCCGACGCAAGCGCTGCGAAGAAGGTTCGCAAGGCGGCTCTGTCCACGAGCGGCTTCATCCTGTGCGTGGGGGTCCGCGGCCGGACCGACGGGATCGGTCATCACAACGTGTGGTTCTCCGACGACGCATACCAGGAGTCCCGCGCAATCGATGCCGGGCAGTTCGCCGATGACCCGACGATCTACGGTTGCATCTCCTCGGTGACCGATCCGAGCCAGGCGCCCGAAGGCGACGAGAACTGGTTCCTCCTGGTCAACACCCCTCCCGGCATCGCACTCGATGCGGAGCGCGCCCGCGACCTCGTCCTCGAACGGTTGGCCACGCACGGGGTCGAACTCCGACGCCGCATCCGGTTCTGCGCCCACATGACCCCGGCCGACATCGAGCACAACTACCGATCGCCGGGCGGGGCGATCTACGGCGCCTCGTCGAACGGGAAGCGCGCCGCATTCGCGCGACCGGCAAATCGCGGAACGAAGCCGGGGCTCTACCTCGTCGGCGGTTCGAGCCACCCCGGAGGCGGTCTGCCCCTCGTCGCGACGAGTGCCCGCATCGTCGCCGACATGATCGCCGACGACCAGCCGTGACATCACCTCCCGCCCGCACCAGGCTGCGATACGTCGTGCTCGCGGCGCGTGCCGGAGCCGGCGCCGTCGCGATCGCCCGATTGGCGGGTGCGGCTCGGACCGCCCCTCCCGTGACCCCCGGTGATCCCCTGACCCCGGATGACACGACGACCGGCTCGATCAGCGTCGTCATCCCAGCGCGTGACGAAGCCGACCGGATCGGGCCGCTGCTCGACGCGATCATCGACGCGCCCGGTGTCGACGAGGTGATCGTGGTCGACGACCAGTCGAGCGATGCGACCGCGTCGATCGCCGTCGCCGCCGGCGCCACCGTCGTCGACGGAACTCCGCTTCCCGACGGCTGGGCGGGCAAAGCATGGGCGCTCCAACAGGGCCTCGAGGCCGCTGGCTCCGAGTGGGTGCTGACACTCGACGCCGACGCTCGCCCCGACCCCCGGCTGCCGTCCGCAATGGTCCGTCGAGCCGTCGGGGACTCCATCGACTTCCTGACGGTCGGCGGGCGTTTCGAATGCCCGACACGGGCCACCCGTTGGCTGCACGCCTCGATGCTGACCACCCTCGTCTACCGCTTCGGGCCACCGGGCACGGTCAATCGACCCGAGCGGGCGATGGCCAACGGACAGTGCATGCTCGTACGACGAGCCGACTTCCTCGCGATCGGCGGGATGTCCCCGGTCTCCGGTGAGGTGGTCGAGGACATCGCGCTCGCACGTCGCCTCGCGACACGCGGCTGGTCCGTCGGCTTCCTCGACGCCGCCGATCTGCTCACCGTTCGCATGTTCGAGTCGCTGACGGACACGTGGACCGGGTGGGGCCGCTCGCTGTCGCTCCCCGGCGTCGAGTCGCGGTCGCGACAACTGTTCGACCTGGCCGTCGTCGTCCTCGCTCAGGCCGCTCCGCTCCCGCGCCTGATCCTGCGTCGCAGCGACCTGCTCGACATCGGACTGCTCGCGATCCGCGTGGGAACGCTGGTCGGCACGCGAACGGCGTACGACCGCGTCGACGTCGCGTACTGGTTGAGCCCGCTCGCCGACTCCGCCTCGGCCGCGTCGATCGGACGCGGGATCGCCCGACGTGGTCGCCAAACCTGGCGCGGTCGCAGGTACCCGTGACCGGCGAGCCAGTGTCGTCGTCCGGTGTCAGACACCCGATGACCGGCGATCGGCGAGCGCTGCCTGCGCGAATCGAATGCCGATGAACGTCATCAACACGCCCGTCGCAGCCGTCTCGTACGGCCCGTCGACGACGAGTTGCACGAACGGCATCGCGACGAATGCCGCCCGCGCCGCCCAGGCGAACGAGCGCGTCGCGACGAACACGATCAACAGGAGTCCGATCGAGATGAACGCGGCGAGGGGGGCGACGACGAGCATCGTGCCGGTGAACGTCAGGATGCTGCGACCACCGACGAACTGGGCGAACAGCGGGTAGGCGTGGCCGACCATCGCCGCGCCGCCCGCAACGTACCCGAGTCCCCACGCACCGTCCTGGGCGAGCAACACGCCGCAGGCAGCTGCCACAGAACCTTTGGCCGTGTCCCCGACGAAGATCGGGATCGCCGCCCGTCGCCCGAGCATCTCGCGGGCATTCCAGAAACCCGGGTTCCGATCACCTACGTCGCGGAGATCGATCGCTGCACGCCGCGTCGCGACCATGCTCGCGATCGGAATCGAACCGACCAGGTATCCGACGAAGATCGCGAGCACCACAGACGCCGGGCTGGCACTGAGGTCGCCGACTGCGTCCATTGGTGACAGCATGTCGGATGCATGGCCCGGATCGCGTCCTTCCACCTCATCGAGGAACCGACCTGGAAGGCGCCGCTCGCAACCGCACGACTCGGGCTCGATCGGCCACGACTCGGGCGAGTCGACGGGCTCCGCTTCTGGAGGCTGATGGGGACGGGTCGCTCGGACCACACGGGACCCGGTGCGGACCTGCGTCGTACGGCATTGTTCGCGGTGTGGAACGACGAGTCGGATCTGGACCGATTCATCGCGGACCATCCGATCGGTCGCCGGTGGAGGACCGTTGCGGCGGCGTGGCACGTGCGGCTCCGTTCCCTGGGCGGCCACGGCACGTGGAAGGGCATCGATCCGCAGGAGGGAATGGAGCCGGGTCGGGGTGACGGGCGGATCGCCGTCGTCACGCGCGCCGATGTGCGGCTCCGGGTGTCGCGCGAGTTCGGCCGCGCCGGCCGCGAGGTCGACACCGAACTCCGCACAGCGGAGGGTCTGATCGGCGTCGTCGGGATCGGGGAGGCGCCGATCGGCCGCCTCGCGACGTTCAGCCTCTGGGAATCGATGGATACGGTTCGCGAGTTCGCGTTCAGGATGCCTCGGCATCAAGACGTGATCCGCCAGACCCGCGACGGCGACTGGTACAGCGAGGAGTGGTTCGCACGATTCGAGCCCTACGCGTCATCCGGCGTCTGGAACGGTCGCGATCCCCTCGCCGACCCGATGTCCCCAGCATGACCGAAACGACGACTGTCAGACGGTCGCTCGGCCGATAACATTTCCGACGTCGTCGCCCCGGTGACGACGGTTGCCCAGATAGCTCAGTTGGTAGAGCAACGCACTCGTAATGCGTAGGTCCCGAGTTCGACTCTCGGTTTGGGCTCTGAATAACACCAGGTAGATCGGTGTTTTTGAGAGATTGGTGATTTGGCCCTGGAGGCCAACCAAGATCGTAACCAAGATTCTTGGTGCACGGTTTCGGCATGCAGGGGTCACTGCGAGAACGCCGCCCGGGGACATGGGAACTGATTGTTCAACTTCCGCGTGACCGCGCGACGGGCCGCAACAAGCAGCTGAGTCGCACGCATCACGGCACAGAACGTGAGGCACAGCGGGCGCTCTCAGCATTCGTTGCAGACGTGTCGACCGGCAAGACCTACCCATCAGCGACGACGCTGAACGAGTTGCTGGCCCAGTGGCTCGACGTCGTCGAGGACCAGCTCTCGCCCACGTCCGTGCGCGAGTACCGGCGCCTCGTCGTGAAGAGGATCGGACCGGACCTCGGCAAGCTTCGATTGAGCAAGGTCACCACGCAGCGCATCGACAGCTACTACTCCACGCTCACGCACGAGGGCGGCGATTGCGTCTCGGGTGATCGTTTCAGGATCCGGTGCAGTTGATCAGGGCGAGGTTGCGCTCGGTCAATGCTGATTGGAGTCCAAAGCATGCCGAAAGGACTTCGTCTTGCAGACTGTTGAGGTCTCCTTTCGCCTCGTTGAACGAACCCTCGACAGGGCCACCGGCGGGCGGCTCAGTCACTTGCGCCTCGACGGCTTCGGCCCTGTAGGCGTCAAGGTTCTGCTCGATCCGCTCGGCGAGTTCGCCTGCGCCGTCGCGTTCGGCTTTCAGTGCGTCGATCAACGCGTCGTACGCGACGGCGAGGTCGGCGTCGTCCGGTCGGGAGGCGGGCAGCTGGGCGATCGCTGCGCCGGCATCGGCTGCTTCGCCAGAGGTCAGCACGAGGTATGAGTCAACCTCGTCCTCGTAGTTCGGCTCGGATCCGTCTTCGGGAAATATCCATTTGACGAACTCGCCCACGTTCTCCGCCTGCGCTGTCAACCGTTGGTCGTAGACGGCGACGACGTCCGTCGCCCAGACATCGAGAGGAACTTCAGGGTTCGTTGACTCGGAAGCAACGGACGTCGAGGACTCAGAGGTCGGCTCGAAGGCCGTCGTCGGCTGTGGTGCGGCTGTCGTCGCCGGTGCCAAGGTGACCTCGGTCGTCGACTGCTGAGTCACCGAAGCACTACTCGTGTTCTCCGCCGCAGAGCCGTCGCTGCCGCAGGCGGCGAGCAACACCATCGTTGCGATACCTACCGCTCCCCATGTCGGTCGTGTGGGCTGCGTACGAATCATCTTCTGAACCTCCTGTTGGACCGGTTCATCGTGGGACGACCCTCGATCCCGTCGGTCGGCTCACAAGAAAATCACGACGAGACCGACTGGATCGGCGGACTTCGACGATGAAACCTGTGATGCTGGACGAGCGAATGGGCGCCAACAGGGAGCGGAAGCGGTCACCGACTGCCTCGTTCGATGCGCTGTACGACGCCGAGTTCGGCTCGGTCTTCCGATACGCAACGGCGCGGCTTGGACGTAGCGACGGCGAAGACGTGACCGCAGAGGTCTTCCATGCCGCAGCGCTCGCCTACGCCGACGGTCGCGAGTCTGCAGTCACTCCGGCGTGGCTGATGGCTGTCTCGCGGAACAAGGTCATCGATCAGTGGCGACGCGCTGAGCGACACAAGGCGAAGCGGCATTTGGCGTGGGCACGAGAAGAAGACGCCGTGGAGTTCCCCGAGCGCTGGGCCCACTCCGGAACACGCGAGGCGGTGCTCGACGCTCTCGACGGCATGAAGATGCGACATCGAACGTTGTTGATCCTTCACCACGTCGACGGGATGTCCGTGCCCGAGATCGCGACTGCCACCGACGAGTCAACACGCTCCGTGGAATCGGCGCTGGCACGAGCGCGGGCGTCGTTTCGACGCAACTACGACGGAGACGAGTGCTGATGGACGACCCGACACTGACCCACCTGCTCCGGCTTGTCGACGAACCCGCACCGGACCCGGCCGAGTTCAAGAACGCACTGCGCGCCGAGGTCCAGGACACCCTCGAGCGCGACGCGACCGAGCGTTCCAGGTCCACGCCACGGGTCGAGCCCGCGGCCACCTCAAACTGGACAACCGAGAGGACCCTCGAGAGGAAGGGCCGATTGGTGCGCTCGCTCGCTGGGGCTGCTTCGATCGCCGCGTTACTCGTCGGCCTCACCGCCCTGGTCAACGGAAACCGCGACGGAACAGCGCCCAGCACACCTGTTCCGCCGACACCGACGACGCTCACGACGTTGCCCGCCGCCCCGGTCACGCTGGCCACGGTGGAATCGGCCTGCGCAACGTACGCGCAGGGCGCTCCGTCGATCGCTGAACTCGAGCGATTTGCCGAACTGGAGGACTCGTTTGCGACGTCGGGTTCGGTCGCCGATGCTTCGCTTCCGGACCTCAGCGCAGCAGCTGCCTCGCTCGAGGAGCTTCGCTCGACACTCGTGGCCGGTGATCTGATCAGCCAAGCAGGCGCTCGCTCGCTGCAGATCGCTGCGGGAGGAATCGTTCAGGCCCGCACCGAACTCGAGGCGGGGGATCCGTCTGCAGCTGCCCGCTCGATCGCGTTTGCGCTGCGCGAGCTGAGCGATCTGAACGACCCACCCGATGCAATCATCCTTTCGGGCTGCGGCTTCCCCTGAGACCGAGCGCCGGCAACGCAACGCTCGGCCGAACAATCTGAAGCACCTTCCCGAGCACAGTCGTGCCGATCGCGAGCGGGGTCGGCCGCTGTTGCGTGGCGTGAGTATCGAGCGGTCTTCGTCGCTCGGCAGACGTGCAACTTCGCCGGGGTCCGAGCGGTCGACCGATGGATCGGCGCCGGGCACGCGAGCTCGTGGTTACAGCTTCGCGACGACGTGGGCGAGGACGTCTGACATCAGATCGTGCGGGCTGAACTCCACCATGCGCACGGCATCCACGATGACAATGGTGTGGCCCGCGGGCCAGTAGTAAAGCTCGCCTGAACTGACCGTCTCATTGGTGCCGTTCTCGTAGTCGACGCGCACGCGTCCCTCGATGACATACCCCCAGTGCGGGCACTGGCAGTGGTCGCGTTCGAGGCCCTCGAGCAGAGGGCAAAAGTCCAACCCGGTCGGGTAGTTCATGTACGCGCTGGTCATCCCTCCCCAGTCTTGGCCGCGGATCATCTCGCCGAGTGCCTCGTGGGCGATCGGCAGTTGCTCGACTGGTGTGCGCATGGCTATCTCCTTCTGGCATCGCTGCCGTGGTTCGCTCCGGGGTTGGAACCGGTGACTTGATCAAATGCAGTGGACGACCCCGCGCCGAACCACTGCCGCGTCTTCGAACTTCGATATCGACGAGACGTGTGAATTCGTGATGGTGCGCCACTCGCGCTACTGCTGGCGGGGTGCTACTCGCCCCCCGACCAGTTGACTCTGCAACTCTCTCGCCAGACGGCCATCACGCCGGCGTCGCCGGTGAATGCGAGGGTCGAGTCGCCAGTCCGGTTCCACATGTGCAGGTAGAGATCGGTAGCGGTGGCTGTGACGGTCAGGTCGGCGTCGCCGCCGTCGCGAGCGGTCTCGGTGCCTCGCGGACCGATGGTCAGGTACCAGTGCTGGTCGACGTCGTCGGCGTGCACGTGCAGGATCTGATCGGATCCGATTTCGATCTTGTTGGGCCTCCGGGAACGTTGCTGGACAGCGAATCCCGACAGGAGTTCGTCGAGCATGTCGGCGGCGAACTCGGGCTCGAAGTGCGACGGGATGCCCCGGGCGTTCTCGGCGTCGAATCGGTGAATCGCGATCTCACTGGCCTGCCGACGTGACCACATTGTCACCGGCGTCGGTGCGGGGAGGAAGCTGAAGCACTGGTGATCGGCTGGTGCCGACTCAAGGACTCGAATGAGGTTGTCCTTGGTCGCGCGGTACCACGAGACGAGTCCTGTGTCGTCGGGCCACGACGAGCCGAGCTCGGGCCAGTAGCGCGCCATGTCGGGGATGTCCATGGCGTCCAGCCAGTCGTCTTGGGCGGCCACAACCGTCCCCGCTGCCCAGAGGTGAATGAGGCCGAGATGGCGCACGAGGGAACGCATGTCCCACCCCTGGCACGCTGCGATGTCGACGGTGAGGTCGCCCTTGTCGGCGGCAGTGGCGAACTTGTCGCCTTCCGATGCCACGTATGCGATGTAGTCCGTGACTTGCATGTCCACCCTCCTCCACGAGGAACCGTGTCCGTTCTCATCTTCCTGCAATCTGCAGTACCCCCCATTTTTACTGTATTATGCAGTAAAGTCAAGCTCATGGCGCCTCGACTCACGACCTCGTCCTATGCCGTGCTGTGTATGCTCGCGATTCGGCCGTGGGCCGGCTACGAGCTCACCCAGCAGGCAACTCGCAGCCTGCGTTTCGCCTGGCCGAAATCCGAGCGGCTGCTGTACTCCGAACCCAAGAAGCTCGTCCAACACGGGATGGCCACCTCCCAACAGGAATCCGTGGGCGAGCGAAGCCGCACCGTGTACACGATCACCAACGAGGGCCGGACCGCGCTCGACGAATGGATGGCGACCACCCCGCAGCCTCCGGTTCTCGAGGCCGAAGCGCTCCTGCGGCTGCTCTTCGCCGACCACGGCACCATCGACGATGCGATGGCCGCACTTGACGCATTGAGCAGCGACGCTACCGAGACCTACGAACAGGTCCTGGACATCAACGCCGGCTACGTCGACGGCCAGCATCCGTTCCCCGAGCGCGTCCACGTGTCGGTGCTCTTCGCCACGTTCCAACTCGAGCTCTCCGACTTGATCATCAAGTGGGCCGAGTTCGCACGAGCAGAGATCGCAGCCTGGCCGACGACGGAGGGCCTCGGGATGACCGACCGCACCAGCGAGATCCTCGAAGCAATCACGCAACGCCAGTCGGTTCTCGTCCCCTCCGAAGCTCGGTGACGGGTCGCGCACTCCTCAAGGCGATACGCACAGCCCGCGGCGTTTCTCGGTGCTCACTGGACTCGGACACTCCCAAAGAGGAACCGGTAGTGGGCAGCGCCCGCCACCGCAGCTCAGATCCGACAGGGGACGGATCGTCCGCACAATCTGGAGCAGGTTCCGCGGACGCGTTCGATCAACCGAACATGATGAATTCACCGATCGTCAACCAACCCCGTCCGCGGACGCGTTTCACAACCAAGCGTGAACCCATCGTCACCACCGTCACCCCGTCCCAGCGTCAGACACTCCGCCCTCGGCGACACCGCCTCAGCACAAGCGCTGCGGCACCGTCATCGTTGCCAGCTGATATCGCGCGCTCACCCGAGCGCGGACGTGCCGATCAGGAGCGGGTCCGGGGCGCGGATCGGGGCTGGCGATATGCGCTAGCCAGGAAGTTCGAGTGGTGTATATAGTAGATGTATGTCATCGACACGCACTCAGGTGTACCTCACTGACGAGCAGCGCGAGAGAATCGATCGCGTTGCGGCCGTCGAGGGCGTCTCGATGGCGCAGGTGATCCGACACGCGGTCGACGAGTATCTCGACGATAGGCCCGATCCCGAAGCGGCACTCGCAGCCACGTTCGGAGCCGTTCCTCACGCGGTCGCTCCCTCGCGTGATGCGTGGTCCCGTGGCTGATCTCCTCGTCGACACGGACGTCTTCATCGATCATCTACGTGGCGCGAACGAGTTCCAGCCGAAGCGACACCGAGTGCACTACTCGGTCGTGACCAGAGCCGAACTGTTCGCTGGCAACTCAGCAACCGATCTCTGTTCCCGGCTGCTTGCGCCTTTCCGCGAAGTTGAGGTCGACCGAGCAATCGCGGAACGAGCGGGGCGCATTGCTCGGGAGTCGGGAACCCGACTCCCCGATGCGCTGATCGCAGCGACGGCTCTCGAGCGAGGCTTCAGCGTCGTGACGCGGAACCGAAAGCACTTCGAGCCGATCAGAGGAATTCGCCTGCGGTCCATCGATTGACTCCCCAACGGAAGACCGGCGGCCGGACCAGCCAGTCGTTCTTGAGCGCCTGGCCGATCACCGACGTGCCGATCTTTCTCGGGTCTCGAGAGTCTTAGGTGACGTTGATATGCGTGCTGTTTCGCTTGGTGAAACGCCGTCGCCAACGTCGGCGAGTTCATCGTGCACTCGGGTTGTTCTCGTTCGTTGAGAAATCTATGAGCCCCGATGGCAGGTCGCTGTCGTGGCTCGATTCAGCGTTCGGATGCAACGGGTGTCGCGATGCGTCGACCGCGAACGCGAAATGCGTCATCGACGGACAGGCGCTGCGCTGCTCACGTTGCTGGTCGAACTCCCCGTCACCGAACTCAGCGGCGCCATTCGGGTGAGCGTTTCGAGAGAAATGCTGAGACGCCCTCGACGAAATTGGTGGTGTCGGCAAGCTGCGTGGCCAGTGAGGCCTCCAGCGCGAGGCCGTCATCGAACGTCATTCCCCCTCCAAAGACGATCGCCCGCCTGAGCGCTGCGAGTGCCTCCGGTGGTTTTGACGCGAGCGACTCGCCGTATCGCTGGACGGTTGCCTCCAGCTCGTCGGCCGCGGTGATGTTGTCGACGAGACCGATCGTCATGGCTCGTTGGGCATCGATGAGTCCTCCGTCGTAGAGGAACTGGAGAGCTGCGGGGCGACCGAGGAGCCGGGCCAGCGCCTGAGTGGCGCCCACCGGTGGGATGAAGTTGATGTTGACCTCGGGTTGCCCGAGGCGGGCGTCATCGCTCGCGAAACGCACGTCGGCGTGCAGTGTCATCTCGAGTCCGCCGCCAACGGCGATGCCTGCGATCGCGGCGAGGACCGGTTTGGGTGAGTCTCGCAGGCGGTGCACGATGCCGTGCGCGAGTTCGCACCACTCGCGCATCCCTGGTTCGTCAATGTCGCGGAATACCTCGAGATCGGCTCCGGCGCTGAAGTATTTGGGATTGGCACTGCCGAGCACGAGGACACGGACCTCGGGATCTGCCACCATCGTGTCGATCGCCGTTTCGACCTCTCGAACCATCGACCATTCGAACGCGTTCACCGGCGATCGATCGAATTTGATCCACCCCACGTGCTTGATCACGTCGAGGGCAACGCTCGATGTGTCAGCAGTCATGCGGGCCGAGAGTATCTCGGTCGGTGCCGATGGCGGGGAGGTCCTCCATCGGGTTCACGTCTTCTCGGGAGACAACAGCCTCCACGCATCGTCTCCTCCGTCCGGCCCGCACAACTCGGTCGAGTCGGCGCGCATGGAGAAGCCGCGGGCCTGGTTTTCGCGCAGGAGATCCTTCGCAGTCGTCACGCCGTGCCACGTCCACGCTTCGCCTTCGTCGCATTCGCCGGAACCATCGCTGGTGAAGGTCACGAGCCCTGGGGCTTCGATGAGGTAGGTGCCCGAGTCGAGCGGCTCGAGGGAGTTTCCGTCCGAGATCAGCAGGTATGTTCCTGCTGGGTCGATCGCGAGTACGTCGCCCGTTCCGGGCCGGAGCCAGAGTCCTTCGATCTCTGCGGTCTCGGTCGCAGCCGCGGGTTCGACATCGATGTCGCCCGCCTGCAGGCTCAGGCTGGTGGTCGAGGCCGGAGACACGCGTGTCCACTCCCACGGGGTGAGCACAGGGACGTCGCAGTCGGGGGCGAGCGCTTCGACCGTCATGATGCCCTGGTCGTCGGCGACGCCGGTCCACGTCATCGTCACGCCCGGGCAATCCGACGCATCATCGGCCGTCGTGAAGCTGATCGTCGTCTCGTCGATCGTTTCGAACGTGCCGTTGGTGAACGCTCCGCTGCGAAGACGGCCAGTGTCGCCGATCGTGAACGTGCCATCCATCCGGAAGTCGACGAACAGCGACGATGCTCCGGCGGTGTTCACCCAGTATCCGTGCACACCCTCGGCGGTGATCGCGACGTCGTGCGCCGGGGCCGGTTCGGTCGACGGCAGTTCGGACGTGGACGGTTCGGTGGCCAGCGGTTCTGCGGGAGTTGGCGCAGGTTGTTCGGTGGAAGCGGGTTCGGTTTCGGCGACCGCAGGATCGGTCGGGACGGCCGCTTCGTCGGATCCTCCACCGCAGGCGGCCACGACGGGTCCGAGGACACTCACACATGCGATGATCGTTCGGGTCATGGTCAGGTTCATGAGGTTGGTCTCCTTCGATTGGTGGGGTCGTCGTGTGGCTCGCCCGCTCACGCGCAACGATCGGACTGATCGGGGTCAGGAAGCGTGACCACCCCACCCGTACCGTCCGGGTTGACCGGCACTCCGAAGAACGTCGCGACGAGCACCGTCTCCTGCACACCCGGGTTCCAGGCGGTGTGGAGCTTCGGACCGGGGTCCACGAATGCGTCCTGTGGTCCGTAGGTGCGCTCGATGCAGTCCGACGCCTGCTGGTACACCAGGTCACCCTCCACGACGCTGACGATGACCGGGCCGGGGTGGGTGTGCCATGGGAAGGCCGCGCCCGGTTGGAGGACGAGCCTCGCCGTGACGACGTTTCCCGCATCCTTGAGGTTCAGCACGTCGGCGCCCTGCCCGGGAAGCTTGCGCTTCACCTGCACCGACACGTCGTCCGGAAAGGCGGCGTGTCGGGACAGCACTTCCACCGCGATCGGCGCCGGCGGGTTTGGTTCGTCGCCCCCGGCGTCGGCGTGGCCGGTCATCGCGATGAGGCCGAACGTGAATGCCGCGATGGTGCCCAGCAATGCGCCGGTCGTGCGGTTCGTCGGACGCTTCGAACGAATGGTGATGCGCATGGTGGTTCTCCTGCTTGGGTTGGACTTGCTGGTTGAGGTTGGCGAACTCACTCGATGGAACTGGACTTGCCTTCGGCGGTGCACAAACTCGTCGCTCGGTACTGCCGATGATGGTTCTCGCTACGTCTTCTCGGGAGACAGCAGCCTCCAGGAGTCGCCTCCGACGGCAGACCGGCACAGCTCGGCCGAGTCAGCGCGCATGGAGGAACCACGGGCTTGGTTCTCGCGCTGGAGATCCTTCGCAGTGGTCACCCCCTGCCACATCCACACTTCGCCTGCGTTGCATTCGCCGGAACCATCGCTCGTGAACGTGAGGACTCCCGGGGCCTGGAGGTCATAGGTGCCCGAGTCGAGGGGCCGGAGTGAGTTTCCGTCAGAGCTCACCAGGTAGGTGCCTGCGGGATCGATGGCGAGGACATCACCCGTCCCGACCCGGAGCCAGAGGCCTTCGATCTCCAGGCTCTCGGTCGCAGGTACCGGCTCGACATCGAGGTCGCCCGCCTGCAGCTCGAGGCTGGCCGTCGAGGCCGGAGAGACACGTGTCAACTCCCACTGGGAACCCGCGGGGACACGACAGTCGGGAGCGAGTGCCTCGACCGTCATGACGCCGTCGCCGTCGTTGACGACGTCCGTCCATGTCATCGTGACACCTGGGCAGTCCGAGGCGTCGTCCGCCGTACGGAAGGTGATCATCGTCTCGTCGTCGACTCCGAACGTACCGTTGGTGTACGTCCCGTTGCCGAGGCGCCCCGTGTCGCCGAGCGTAAACGTGCCGTCCGGTCGGAACTCGACGAGCAGCGACGCTGCTCCGACGGTGTTCAGCCAGAATCCTTGCAAGCCCTCGGGAGTGATCGCGATCTCCTTTGGCCCGGATGACTCGGTCGACGGCGATGCGGTCCCAGGAGGTTGAGTTCCGACGAGGGCCGGATCGGTCACGGCTACGACGGGTTGTTCCGCTGGCGCCGGATCGGAGTCACGGTTGGCGACGACGACGAGTCCGCCGACGAGTGCGGCGACGGATGCGGCGATGAGCATCCAGGTACGGGATCGGTTGCGTGGTTCGGTGCGATCGGGACCGAGCTTCATGAGTTCCGTGGCTGAATCGGCGGCATCCTCCGTGCTGACTGTGACGAGACGGAGCGTCGGGTCCTTCGCGGTCTGGAGCGTCGAGTCGACGGGGCCCTGCATCCGGTCGACCATCGTGAAGTAGTCGCGGAGTTGGTCTTCGATCGGCGTCTTCATCGCGTCACCCCCAGTGCGTGGCGAAGTTTGGTCAGGCCGCGTTCGGCGTGGTTCTGCACCGTGGTCTTCTTCGTGCCGAGGAGTTCGGCGACTTCGCTCATCGTCCAGCCGTAGCCGTAGAGCAACGTGACGGTGATCCGCTGGCGTTCCGGAAGGTCCGAGACGGCTGCTGGCAAGCCGGGTTCGACGTTGGGCAACAACTGCTCCGGCACCTCGACGAACATGGGTCGACCGCGAGCCTTCATCCGCCGTGCCTTGTTGCGCCCGATGCCATACACGTAGCCGATCGGGTTGTTCATGACGGACACCCGATCCCACCGCTCCCACGCGATCGCCAAGGAATCTGCCGCGGCGTCCTTGCCCACTTGCACGCCGAAGGCGGCCGTCAGCGATTGCCGAATCTTCGGCCCCGCTTCTGTCGCCCACTCCGTGAAGGTGGTGTCGATCGTGGCTTGTTGCACCTTGGCTCCCTGTTGGCTCTCACCAGATGAGTGCAGCGAACGCCACCGTCGTACCACCACGAATCAAGATTCCTCCCCACATCGCCGAACAGCCACCGTCCCGTTCGGTCGTCACGAGCCTCAACCACCATCGCCAAGCGTGTCGAGCGACATACAGAGCGATCGGCCGAGATCGTCCGAGGGAGCGACTCGAACCCCGCTCGAGATCCGGCAGCGGAGCGCGAATGCCAACGTGCGACAGGTCCGACCGACCGTCAGCACATTCTTGCGCGCCTGAACGAGCGCATCCGTGAGGATATGTCGCTCTTCTGCTCTATCTGTGGGTGAGTTGAGGGCCTATCCGCGCGTGCACCCCGCCTGATTCCTAGGTTTCGCGCTGTCGAAGGCCCGAAACTGAAAGGACGGCAGACGGGGTGCTGAACACCAAGGTATGGGAGAAGGCGTGCGGGTTGGCGCGCACGGTCGTGGAAGGGGTCCGTGTCGACGACACCGACGGCTCGATCGTCGTGTCGGTGCGGCCCAGCGAAGGCTCGTGGCCACTGCGGACACTGCCATCGACGTTCGCCTCGCTACGACCGTGGTGATGGTCGTCGGCGGTGGCGGGCGTTGGACGCCGGCACGACGAAGGTGTTCATCGAAGCCGACGCACCACGGGTGCGGTGTCGCACGCATGGGCCAACCGTGGTGGCAGTGCCGTGGGCTCGTCACGGGGTCGGCCACACCCGCGACTTCGACGACTTGGCGGCGTGGCTGGCGGTGCGCACCTCGAAGTCCGCGACCTGTGAGTTGTTGCGGGTGGCGTGGCGCACCATCGGGGCGATTGTCACGCGGGTCAATGCAGACGTCGAGGCGCGGGTTGATCGTCTCGACGGGTTGCGCCGGATCGGGATCGATGAGATCTCCTACAAGCGCGGGCACCGCTACCTGATCGTGGTCGTCGATCACGACACCGGGCATCTGGTGTGGGTCGGCCCGGGCCGCACCGACGCCGAGTTGGAGGTGTTCTTCGACGAACTCGGCGACGAACGCGCCGCCCTGCTGACCCATGTATCAGCCGATATGGCCGGCTGGATCGCCCGCGTCGTTGCCAAGAGAGCCCCGAACGCCGTGCGTTGCGCCGATGCGTTTCACGTCGTGGCGTGGGCGATCGAAGCGCTCGACGTCGAGCGTCGCCGAGCCTGGAACCAAGCATCGGGACGAAACGCGATCACCACCGTCACGTCCCAGCGAGGACGAGCCAGAGGCACCTCGCTCGGCATCGCACGCGCCCGCTACGCGCTCTGGAAGAACCCTGGTGATCTCACCGACAACCAACGCGCCCAGCTCGACTGGATCGCCAAGATCGACCCTCGGCTCCATCGCGCCTACCTCCTCAAGGAAGGACTGCGATTCGTGTTCGCCGTCAAGGGCGACGCCGGCAAGCACGCCCTCGACAGGTGGTTGTCGTGGGCGCGGCGATCACGCATGCCTGCCTTCGTCGACCTCGCCCGCAAGATCGTGAAGCACCGGGTGGCGATCGATCACGCCCTCGACTCCGGGCTCTCCAACGCCCTCATCGAGTCGACCGACACCAAGATCCGCCTCCTCACCCGCATCGCGTTCGGCTTCCACGGACCCGAACCCCTCATCGCCCTCGCACTCCTCGCGCTCGGGAGCCATCCACCGCTCCGCCCAGGCCGAACCTGACCCACAGATCCAGCAGAAGAGCGTGATATGGGCGACTGTGGTTAGCCCCGGTGCAGCCATGTGAGGAGGTTGGGTGGTGCCGTTCGAGACGCCCGGGAGTGGTACGCAGCGAGAGCGGCCGAACTCAGCCCTTCCGTTCCGGCTCCTGATCGGCCGGAACGGAAGAAGCGGCTCTTGTCCAGGAGGACGGCTGAAGGGTCGGGCGCGAGCTTGTCGCCGTTGGCCTGCATCGATTCGAAGGTTGCGGCTTTCGCGAGGTCGCCAACTCGCTCGTTCGTGACGTTGATCCCGAGGAGGGCTGCGATCCGCTTCATCTCACTGTTGAGGTCGTGGAGAAGGTCGGCGTAGTGCACGAGGACGATGTTGGACTCGTGCCTGCGACTCCATGCGTCGGTGAGGTGGTGGAACACGCCGTTGAATGACTCGAGGTGGTCCTGTGCGGTTGCATCCGATCCGGTCCAGCTGAGGAGCCATTCATCGAGCGGCGGCAGCTTCTTGGGTTTGGCGAGTTCCGGATTGCCGGTGAGTTCCGCGACGCGTTGGCGGTTGATGTTGTGGCTCTGGTGGTAGAGCGACACTGCTGCGTCGAGTGGGTGCCGGGCGACGACGACGTACGTGACTCGATCATCGTTCGGCAGCCCATCGAGCGGTGTATGTGTTTTGATGAATCGGCGGTGGGTCTGCGCCCCGAGGTCTTCGAAGAGATCGGCCTTCGACAGGACCAGCCAGTCGAGCCAAGGGGACAGCTCTTCAAGCGGCCGCGGGAGATCCGGCGTTTCGAAGATCAGCAGCGCACAGATCATCTGGACCCAGGTGGTGCCGGACTTGGAACGGGTGCTGATGACAATGTCGTCATCGCGGAAGTCGAAGTCGAGCCACCGGGCGCTGTCCTCGTCTGCCGACAGGTATCGGATCGGCTGGCTCGTCACGCCGCCACGGTAGACGTCGAGCACCTATCGACGCCGAGGGACGCAACTGCTGGCGCGCCCAGGCAGCAAAGATCCGGCTGGGAAGATCGCCTCATCGCAGACCGTGGGCCAGGCGCTTCCGCTGCGCGCGTTCTCGCGCACACGGCCGAGCGCGGACGTGCCGATCGTGGGCGGTAGCGAGGTCGTCTGCCGGTGTTGATACGAGTGGCGCAGGTGCAAGGGCTCGACGGATCTGGTGCGAACACTTACTCAACGCACAAAGAACCCACAGGATGTTCGTCGAAACTGCGGTCATGAGACAACTGCCAAACCAGGCTTCCTGGCGTGCTGCGCTCTTCCCGTTCGTGTTCGTCGGACTGGTGACCGCCTGCGGTACGTCGTCCGACAACGTTGCCGACACCACTGATGACGGGGCCTCGAGCACCGTCGCCACTGCACAGACATCCATCGGCACTGCCCAGACCACGGTCACAGCTGATCCCGAGTCGACCGACGAAGATTCGGCTTCGACCGACACGTCTGAACCCACGCAGATTGCGGCTGTGTCGACGTTCAGCATCGAGGTCTGGGCCGACAACTGGATGGCGGTGTACGTCGACGGTGTGCTCATCGGCGAGGACTCGGTCCCGATCACCACCGAGCGGTCTTTCAACGCCGAGGTGTTCACCTTTGAAGCGACATACCCCTTCACGGTTGCCATCGAAGCAAAGGATTTCAAGGAGACTGATTCCGGCCTCGAGTACATCGGTGAGGCGAACCAGCAGATGGGCGATGGCGGCATCATCGCCCAGGTCATCGACACGTCGACCGCCGAGGTCGTGGCCGGTACCGACTCGGATTGGAAGGCGCTGGTCGTCCACCAGGCGCCGCTCAACACCGACTGCGAACACGACGCCAATCCCGACGCGACGTGCGAGTCCCTGATCATCGAGACATCTTCCGACTGGGCATCAGCCGGCTTCGACGACAGCGATTGGACGAACGCCAGCGTCTGGGGCGCTGCCGACGTCGGTCCCAAGGATGGGTACGACGAGATCAGCTGGGACCCGTCGGCGCAACTGATCTGGGGCACCGATCTCCGCGTCGACAACACCATCCTCCTCAGGACCACGATCTCATGAGAGTCGAGCGATCGAGAGCAGCCATCACCCACGACCACGTTCATCCCCATCACCCCGGCGAGCCTGCTGGGCACATCCATCCCCATCACGGTGCGGTGTTCGACCGACGGGCCGCACTGCGTTCGGGAGCACTCGGCATCGGTGCCATTCTCCTCGCCGCCTGCGGGTCGAGCACGTCGGACTCGACCGCCTCTGTCTCGACCGACGCAGACTCCACGTCCGGCGCGTCGGCGCCGACGACGAACGGAACCGCAACGAACGACGTGACCGAGGCAACCGCCGGCACGGTGTCGGGAACGGTGCCCGTCGGCGTGCTCGCGGGTTTCGACGCATTCGCCGACACGGTGACCGCCTTCGCGAGCGGGGATGTGTGGATGGTCGAGTGCTACGGCATCCCCATGCACCAGATGATGGTCGGCATCACCAGCTGGCAGCAGCAGGTGCCGGTTGCCCAGGACTACACCGGAGCCAACGCCTGGCAGTTCCCGATCACTCCGCAACTCGCTGACGAACCCGTCTCGGCGCGCACCGGGCTGTTCCGCGGAGCGATCGCGCTCGCCGTGAACGGGATTCCGATCTTCAACGCGCTCAACAACCGTGGCGACGATGCGTTCCTCGTCGGTGAACTCGATGAGTTCGGCGGTCACTGCGGTCGCGCCGACGACTACCACTACCACGCAGCACCACTCCATCTGGAAGCGGTGGTCGGGCCCGCGAATCCGATTGCGTACGCACTCGACGGATTCGCGATCTACGGCTCGATCGAGCCCGATGGCAGCCCGCTCGAACCGCTCGACGAGTACAACGGTCACACCGGACCTGACGGGGTGTACCACTACCACGGCACCACCACGTACCCGTACATCAATGGTGGCCTGATCGGCGTCGTCGAGGTCTCCGACCAAGTCGAACCACAACCAGTGACCCCCGCGTTTCGACCGGCAGGCGAGCCACTGGCCGGCGCAACCGTCACCGGGTTCGAGGATCTCGGGAACGGCTCCTACCGTCTCGAATACACCGTCGGCGACGCCCTCGGCTCGGTCGACTACACCGTCACCGAGACCACCGTGAGCTTCGAGTTCACCAGCCCCACAGGCGACGTCACCACGGAGACCTACTCCCGTTGAGGTTCTGATGTCAGGCCGAGCCATACCAGTCAGACCGCTGACCGGCGGTCTGACCTGGGCCGAGATCTACAACAACTTGGTCCGCAATCGTCTCTCAGACCCGTCCGGGAACCGGCAAACGCGCGCACACGTCGAGCAGGCGAATCCGCACAGAACGCGCGCGCCAGAACGCGGCCGGCGACGGTCCGGCCGAAAGCGATCCAACCAAGATTCCAACCAAGAAATCGGGCGGGATCGGGGCGAAACTGGCGGGAAGAGGCGAAAGTCGATCTCCGCACAACCCCTGGTAGACGGCACTAAATGGGAACCGCCGAAGCGAATCGATCGAAATCGGAATGCGTAGGTCCCGAGTTCGACTCTCGGTTTGGGCTCTGAGAAACACCCGCTCGACGGGCGCACTACCCGAGCTTCACCGCGACGGCGAGGCTGGCCATGGGCGATGCGCCCATGTCGGGATGCTCGGCCACCCATAGCGGGCGAGGATCAGCTCGACTCGTCGGGGGAACGACCGACCCGGCCGGTGCGGCGGACCTCCTCCGTGACACATTCGACGACCCAGCCGATCAGCTCACCCGACTCGTCGGCCATCATGTCGAACTCCTCGCGCATGCGCAGCCAACTGAACGTCGAGGTGAGCGTGCGGACGAGCTGGCCGAGACGCCGCTGGTCGGCTTCGGGCAGGTCGGGGAAGGAGCGCCGGCAGACGTCGATCATGAGTTCGGTGCGTCGCTGCTGCGTCGGCAGGATCCGCGCCGGATCGGGATTGATCAGGAAGGCGGCCTTGGTGGCGGCGGCATGCTGGTCGAAGTCGCCGAAGACGTCGGGAACGAATCGAGCGAGTTCATCGAGGTCGGCGAGCTCCTGTTCACGGCGCCCGGTCGACATCACCTCGCCGAAGTGGTCGTTGACGGCGTCGAGCAGGGCCTCCCGATCCGGGAAGTACCGATAGACAGTGCGCTCGGAGACGCCGGCGGCCTCGGCGAGTTTGCGCACCGCGAAGTCGACCCCGCCCGTCTCCGCGAGCAGGCGGATCATGGTTTCGACGATGTGGACACGGGTCTGGCCGGCCTGGGCCTCGCGCAACGGGCTGTGGTAGGGGCGCTCGGCGTCGGTCACGGGTTGACATTATCACTGACTTCAGTGCAGACTCGATGACATTCACAACAGATGTTCTGCACCCAAGCGGGTGGGACCGAAGCGGAGACGCCAGGCGCATGACGACGACCAGCGACGACACGACCTCGACCATCCCCTCCTCCGAGTTCGTCCCCCCGGGTCCCGGCCAGTGGATGCTCGACACCACGCACCACGGACGTCGCCCCACCACGCGCTTCATGCGCCCGATCACCGACCGGGCGTCCGACGGATTCGAAACCCTCACCGCGCGATTCGGATTGCCGTTGGAGACGATGGAGTTCGCCACCGTGCACGGCTACACCTACGCCCGTCCGAAGGCGATCGGCGACAACGGCAAGGGGGGCGCGCCGCCACCCACGGCGATCATGTGGCTCGTCGCACGACTTCACCCCGAGCTCCGCCGTCGCAACCGCACCGCTCGCGAGGCGTGGGCGGAGCGCCGCTGGCGCGCCGACGTCGACGCATGGTTCGAGCGCGGCGGTCGCGATGGCGTGTTGAGCGAGAACCTGAGACTCCAGAGCTTCGATCCGGCGGCGGCTGGTGACGACGCGCTGGCGACCCACATCGAGGAAGTGTCCGCGTACCTCGCCGAGCAGTTCGTCCTCGGCTTCGAGACCCACGGCGGCGACATCGTGCCCTGCGGCGACTACCTCGCCCACTGCGCTCGGTGGGGAATCACAGCTGACGACGCGACATCGCTGCTCTCGGGATCGTCGCCGCTCACCGTCGAGACCCGTGATCTCCTCGCACCGGCCGCACGCTCGCATGCGTCCACCAGCGACACGAACACCGCGCCCGGCTCGATTGCCGAACTCCGGTCCCGTTCGCCCGAGGCGGCGACGGCGATCGACCGCTGGCTCGAACTCCACGGGTGGCGACTCCTCAACAGCGACGATGTCGACTGCCCGACCCTCCACGAACAACCCGACCTCCAGTGGCGGATCGTGGCCGCGCTCGATCCCGACGTCCTGGACCCCGAGACCCACGCCCTGGCGCCGGATCCGGCCGTCCTGCGAGCGCGGGTTCCGGCCGATCAGCGCGCGCTCTTCGACGAACTGCTCACCGAGGCTCGATACGGGCTTCGACTTCGCGACGACAACGTCGGGCTCCGCCTGAACTGGCCGGCCGGCATCGCCCGGCGAGCATTGCTCGAGATCGGACGACGGTTGGAGCAGCGTGGTGCGCTCGCCGACGGCGCACACGTCATCCACTGCGACGGCCCCGAACTCGCAGCGCTCCTCCGCGGCGAGCGCGGCCCCTCGATCGACCAGATCCGCGAGCGCGATGCCGAGCGCACCTTCCAACTCTCACTCGATCCGCCGACGTGGCTCGGTGACGAGGAACCGCCTCCACCCCTCGACGCATTCCCAAAGCCGATGGCGCGCGCCACGCGTGCGGTGATGGCGATGATCGACGCGATGCAGGGCGAGTCGTCTCCCAGCGACGGCCGACTCGTCGGTCACGGGATCGGCGACACCGCGTATCGTGGCCGCGCCGTCGTGATCGCCGGACCCGACGACGACTTCGATGCGATCGAGGACGGCGACGTGCTGATCGCCCCGTTCACCAGCCCGTCGTTCAACAGCGTCTTCCCGCTGCTCGGCGCCGTGG
>NZ_JBAVYV010000201.1:0-13561 GCF_049588435.1 Ilumatobacter sp. | reverse complement strand
CGCGGTGATCGATCCCTCGACGCCGATCAGGAAGCGCGGACCCTCCGCGGCGTCGAAACGCGACTCGTCGAGGTACAGGCGCGGCTTGATCATCGCGGGGTCGCCCTCCTCGGGGCAGAACGTAAGGCAATTCCCGCATTCGTTGCACAGTTCGCTGAAGACGACGTACTGCTGCCGACCGGCCGAGCCCCCGGCCGATTCGACCTCGCCGGCGAGCGCGGCCGGCGTCGGCACCTTGAAGAAGGCGTCGTTCGGGCACACGGTGACGCAGAAGTTGCACGCGACGCAGCCCCACATCTCGAGCTCGTGGTCGACGTGGCGCGGCAGCTTCTCGTTGCCGGTGAGGTGATAGCTCGCCAGGTCGGGACCGGTGATGTGGGCCAGATGAGATGCGACGGTCGCCGTGTGGCCCCCGGTGCGTGCTGCATCGAGGCGCGCCGCTCGGAAACCGTCGAGATCGGTCGATTCACAGTCGGCGACGGCTTGCGTGAGCGCCTTGAGCATCGGTGCGAGCCGCCCGTAGCCACCCGGCTTGAGCAGGTCCGAGCAGACGCTGGCCGGCCGAACGCCCATCGCGATGGTGTCGGCGAGATTGTCCTTGTTTACCCCCGCCGAGAAGCTGACCATGATGTCGCCACCGTGAGCAGGAGCGTCCGGATCATCGCAAGATCCGGCACCGTCGTGGCCGGGGATCATGAACCGACCGGGAAGCGCCGTGGCCAACTTGTCGAGCACCGCGGTCGCCAGCACGTGCAGCGGAGCGCCCGACAGGTACATCGTCTCGTCGGGCATCCACTCCTTGTGGTTGTGCACGACGAGGGTGTTGGTCAGTTTGATCCCGAAGCGGTGCCCGTGGGCGAGCGCGAACCGGTGGAGTTCGTCGATCAGGGTGATCGCCCGGTCGAACGGCAGGTCGTCTTCGAACGCCTTCGGGACCAGCTCCACATACTCGTAGCCGAGCGTGTCGTGGACGATCGAGCTCACCCCGTCCGGACCGAGCAGCGTCGGGTTGAGCTTGACGATGACGTCGATGTCGTGCCTGGTCACGAGGTGTTTCGTGATCGCCTCGATCTCATCCGGCGGACAGCCGTGGAACGTCGACAGCGTGATCGTGTCGGAGATGTGCGTCGGAAAATCGATGTCGCGGAACTCGGCGAACGTGGAATCGTCGGGGATCTGCGCGCGCAGTCGGTCGATCTCGTCGCCTGCGTTCGCCATCGCGTCGATGAAGCCCGCGACCTTGTCCGATTGGATCCCCGCGAGGTCGTAGCCGACCGACATGTCGAACACGTGCGGGCCGGGTCCACCGTCCTCCGGTCGGCCGATGAACTCGCCGAGCGGCTCCCACCGCTTCAAGATCTCGATGATCATCCAGGCCTTGACGTACTCCTCGAGGCTCTGCGCAACCGTCAGTTCCTGGCTCCACTCGATGTTGTAGCCGACGGTCTGCATGTCGATGCAGGGGCGGGCGATGTCGAGGTCGTCGAGGACCTGCACCGTCTTCAACTCGAACAGTCGAGCGCCGCCGAGCCACGACAGCACGATGTTCTGCGCCATCTGACTGTGCGGACCGGCCGCGGGTCCGACGGGGCTGGCCGCTGGTCGGCCGAGGAACTCGAACGACAGGTCGACGCCGCCGCCCCCGGGAAGTGTGTCCGGCTTCCAGAAGCGCGCGGTCGGGAGGTCGAAGATCCGCTTGCGCGTCACCCACTCGTGTTCGATCCGCGCGAGCAGCATCGGGAGCGACATCGGTGTGAGCGGGGGTGCGCCGGTCGCCTCGGTCGTGGCCGGTGTTTCGGTCATGGCATCTCCTCGAGTGCGGCGTGAAGCCTCGCGGCCTGTTCGGCGGCCTTGGCCCGGACCTCGTCGGCGTCGACGCGCGTGGCGGCGCCATCGCGCAAGGCGGGTTCGCCGTCGATGTCGACGTCGATCACGTTGATCGTCGGCGTGAACGCAACGTGCCAGGGTTCGACCGGGTCGTACGACCAGCGCACCGTGTCGTTCGCGACCTCGGGGAACAGCGCGCGATTCGTGTCGAGCATCGCCCACGCCGCGTCCGGTGAGGCGCCGATGTCAGCCGCACGGTGGGCGACGTAGGCGAGTTGGAACTCGGCGAGCATGTCGGCGCCGATGCCGTCCGTCCCGAGCCCGATCGGGTTCGAGAAGCGAGCCGGGTTCGCGTAGCCGACCGAGTTGTTCATGTTCGAGCGTGGGTTGTGCACGATCGTGCCGCGCAGCCCGTGGTCGTCGGGGAGGTACACGCCGTGGATCAGCAGCCAGTCATCGCGGGTCAGATCGCGGATGCGATCGGCGGCACCGACGTCGTCGGGCCCCTCGGCCACGTGGATGTGGACCCCGACGTCATGCTTCCGCGCCAGTTCTGCGGCCGCGGCGAGGGTGTCGTCGGTGCACGTGAAGGCCGCGTGGACACCGACCATCCCGCGTCCACCGTCGGTGAGGTAGCGGTCGTTCTCGGCCAATCCGGCGGCAGCGCCATCGGGCCCGTGACGATCGGTGACGCCGTAGCACGTGTTGACCCGCACGCCGACCTCGGCGCACGCGTCGGCGATCAGCGACAGCGAGCCCTCGATCGCCAGCGGAGACTCGTGGTGGTCGATGATCGCGGTGCAGCCGGCCTCGAGCGCCTCGAGCGCGCCGAGCTTGGCCGACCATTCGATGATCTCGAGGTCGAGGGCCATGTCGAGACGCCACCAGATGTTCTCGAGCACGCCCAGGAACGACGTCGGATCCGCCGGTGGCGGCGGCATCCCCCGCGCGAGCGCCGAATACAGGTGATGGTGCGCGCACACCATCCCCGCCGTGGTGTCACTCACCCCAGCCCCCGAACCCGGTCCCGAACCCGCTGTGCCCACCGACCTGCGCCACTGCCCACCGACCTGCGCGAGAGAAATTTCGTGAGATCGTGACGCCAGCCGTCTCGATCTCACACAATTTCAAACCGCCGGGCACGACGCTGCGCGAATTTCGTGTGATCGTGACGCTGGCCGTCTCGATCTCACGAAATTTCCCACGGAGCGAGGTGGGACACGGGGCGGTTGGCATCGGCATGGTCAGGTCGGGTCAGTTCCAGGCGGTGGCGCGTTCGCGGTTGTTCTCGTTCACGAGGGGGAGTTCGTTGTGCCAGTCGCCGGTGCGGGCGTGCATGGCGGCGGCGACGGCACCGGCCGTGGGGACCAGGCCGATCTCGCCGACACCCTTGATGCCGTACGGCGAGTCGGGCTGGGCGGCCTCGACCAGGATGACGTCGACCGGGGGCATGTCCTTCGGGCGGATGATGTCGAGGCTGCGCAACGTGTCGTTGACCGGGCGGCCGGTCTCGTCGCACGGGAATCCCTCCGACAGCGCATACCCGAGGCCCATGTGCACGGCGCCTTCGATCTGGCCCTCGCACAGCATCGGGTTGACCGCTCGACCGACGTCGTGTGCGGCGACGACCTTCTCGACGTCGCCGGTCTCGGGGTCGATGATGACGACCTGCGACGCGTAGCCGAACGTCGAGTGGATGATCGGGTTCTCGAGTCCGTCGTTCAGCGAGTTGGTCCAGTCGACCCGGTACTCGCCCTCGTAGTCGACACCGATCTGGCAGCCGTCGGCCAGCGCCGCCTCGCACGCCGCCTTCACCGACCCGGCGCCCATCAACGTGCCGCGCGACCCGGTCGTCTGACCGGCACCGAGTTCGCGGGTCGAGTCGACGATCACCCGGATCCGTTCAGCCTCGACACCGAGTTCCTCGACGGCGACCTGCAGTGCCACGGTGTGTACGCCCTGGCCCATCTCGGTCCAACAGTGGCGCACCTCGATGAGCCCGTCGTCGCGGAAGTGGACGACCGCACGTGCGATCTCCTTGAAGCCGTTGCCGAGGCCGGAGTTCTTCAAGCCGAGCCCGATCCCGACCGATTTGCCCGCAGCGACCGCCTCGTCGTACGCGGGCTTGACCGCATCGAGGCACTGGCGCGCGCCCTTGCAGCCGTCGTCCATCTTCTGGCCGGGGCCCCACACGGTGCCGGGCATGACGACGTTGCGCGACCGGATCTCCCAGCCGCTGATGCCGACCTGATCGGCCAACCGGTCGAGCACGCCTTCCATCGCGAACTGCGCCTGGTTGGCGCCGAAGCCGCGGAAAGCTCCGCACACCGAGTTGTTCGTGCGGGCGGCGATCGCCTCGACGTCGACGTTGTCGACCAGGTACGGACCGGTGGCGTGACCTGCAGCGCGTTCGAGCACCTTCATCCCGACCGATGCATACGGCCCGGAGTCGCCGATCATCCGCACGTGGATCGCGGTGAGTTTGCCGTCGGCGTCGCAGCCGGCGCGGTAGTGCATCTTGATCGGGTGGCGCTTGGGGTGCATGAGGAGTGACTCCTCGCGCGACAGCGTGATCTTGACCGGCCGACCGAGCTTCCACGCGGCGAGGGCAGTGTGCGCCTGGTTCGACATGTCCTCCTTGCCGCCGAACGCCCCACCGTTCGAGACGAGTTCGGTCGTGACCCGCTGCTGGTCGATCCCGAGCATCGCGGCGATGTCGTTGCGGTCGTCCCAGATCCCCTGTCCGCCGGAGTACACGTACAGCGACTCGGGTGTTCCCGGATGGTGGGCGCCCGACGGGATGGCGAGGGTGGACTCGGGTTCGAGGAAGGCGTGCTCGATCCGCTGGGTCTGGAACGTCTCCTCGACCGTGAACGCGGAGGTGGCCAACCCGGCCTCGACGTCGCCACGTGCATACGTCGATGTCGACAGGATGTTGCCGTCGAGTTCCCACACCGCGGGTTCGGAACTCTCGATGACCCGGACGGGATCGACCATCGGCTCGTGGACGTCGTACTCGACCTCGACCAGTTCGACCGCAGCTCGCGCGATCTGGCGTGTCGACGCGACGACCACGGCGAGCACGTCGCCGAGGTACGACGTGCGACCGCCCTCGGGAATCATGATCGGCCAGTCCTTGTGGATCAGTCCGACCCGGCGAGCGGCGGGGATGTCGGCGGCGGTCAGGACTGCTTCGACACCGTCCACGTCCAACGCTGCTGACGTGTCGATCGAACGCACGTCGGCCCGTGCGTGATCGCTGAGACGCAACGCGCCGTGCAGGCAGCCTTCGGGATTCATGTCGTCGATGAAGTCCCGCACGCCGACCGACAGCTCGCGACCCTCGTACTTGATGCCGCGTGAACCGACGCCGCCGGGCTGCACCGCGACCGGGATCTCGTCCTGGGCGAGGGCTTCGACCGCGTCGAGCACCTTGATGTAGCCGGTGCATCGGCACAGGTGTGCGCCGAGGTGGCGCGACGCCTGCTCGCGGGTCAGCGCCGATCCGTTCTTGTCGATCAGGGCTTTCGTGCGCATCACGATTCCCGGGGTGCAGAACCCGCACTGCAACGCACCGCAGGCGGCGAACGCATCGGCCATGCGTGCCACCTCGTCGGCGGGCACACCTTCGAGGGTCACGATCTCGGATCCTGCGGCCTTCTCCATCGACGTCTGGCACGACACGCGGGCCTTGCCGTCGATCAACACCGTGCAGCAGCCGCACTGCCCCGTGGGCGAACACCCGTCCTTGGGTGATGTGACGTGCAGTTCGTCGCGCAACGCGGCGAGCAGGTGGGGGTGCTCGTCGCGAGCGTTGACGGTTTCGCCGTTGAGCGTGAACTCAGACATCGATCGTGTCTCCTGAGGTTGCGGGGCTGACGGACTGGGTGTCGTCGGATCGGTTCGGCATGATCCCGGGCGGGACGGCGTCGGGTGCCCCTTCGACGAGGGCCTGGGGTCCCTCGGTGGCGGCGATCAGGCCGTACATCTCGGGTCGGCGGTACCGGTCGAAGTCGAACAGGGTCTTCTTGTAGCGCTCGCACATGTCGAGGTCGCAGCGTGCGGTGACCAACTCGTCACCGATCGTCATCGCCTGTGCGATGACCTGGCCCGACGGGGCGATGATCGCGGTCTGGGCGAGCGACTCGACGCCTTCCTCGATGCCGCCCTTGGCGACGCCGACGACCCACGTCCCGTTCTGGTACGCGCCCGCCTGCATGACGAGATGGTTGTGGAACGCCTGCAGCGGATTCTGGGACGGATCGGGTGCGTAGTTGAGGGGCGTGTTGTAGCCGATCAGGATCATCTCGACCCCCTGCAGGCCCATCACGCGGTACGTCTCCGGCCAGCGCCGGTCGTTGCAGATCGCCATTCCGACGACACCGCCGAACGCCTCGTGGACGTGGAACCCTTCGGGTGACTCCTCGAAGTAGCGGCGTTCGAGGTGCTGGAACTGACGCCACGGCTCGTGGTTCTCGTGGCCGGGGATGTGGACCTTGCGGTAGTGCGTGACGATGTCGCCGGCGGGGTCGACGAGCACGTAGGTGTTGTAGCGGTGACCGTCGGGGGTCAGCTCGGCGTACCCGAGGCAGAAGCCGATGCCGAGCCGTTTCGCTTCGTCGAACAGCGGCTGGGTGGCCGGGCCGGGCATCTCGGTCTCGTAGTAGCTGTCGAGTTCGGTGGTGTCACCGGCGATCTCGTCGTCGCCCTCGTCGAGATACCACCGGGGGAAGAAGGTGGTGAGGGCGAGTTCGGGGAACACGACCAACTCACACCCGTTCTCGGCTCCCTGACGCAGAAGTCCCAGCAGTCGTCCGACGACCGACTCGCGCGACTCGTCGCGGGCGATCGGTCCCAACTGGGCGGCACCGACGTTGACGGATCGGGTCATGCGAAATCCTCTCGGGTGAGCCGCAGCATCACGTCGAGCAGCACGTTCGCGCCGGCTTCGAGGTCGTCGGGCGCGGTGAATTCGGTGACGTTGTGGCTGATTCCGTTGACGCTCTTCGTGAAGATCATCGCCGTCGGACAGACGCGGGCGAACATCTGCGCGTCGTGGCCGGCGCCGGACGGCATCCGTTTCGACGTCAACCCGCGTTCCGCCGCGCACGCTTCGACCAGGTCGATCACCCGCCGGTCGAAGTCGACGGGCTCGAAGCGGGCGAGCGTGCGCGTCTCGACGCCGACCCCTTCTCGTTCGGCGGCCCGAGCGACGTGCCCGCGGAATCTGGTCTCGACCTGTTGGAGGATCGCGTCGTCGGTGTTGCGCAGATCGACGGTCATGGTGGCGGTGGATGCGACCACGTTGACCAGGTTGGGGGTGAGCGTCACCGCGCCGACGGTGGCGACCTGCGCTCCGCCGAATTCGGTGGTGAGGTCGCGGACGAACGTGGTGATGTCGGCCGCGACGAATGCGGGATCGTGGCGCAATCGCATCGGTGTCGTCCCGGCGTGGCACGACTGACCGGTGAGCGTGAGCTCGGTCCACGAAATGCCCTGCACACCTTCGACGACGCCGATCGTGATGTCCTCGTCCTCGAGCACCGGACCCTGCTCGATGTGCAGCTCGACGTACGAGTGCGGCACGCGCCCCGGCGTCGGCCCGGCGCCTCGATATCCGATCCGGTCGAGTTCGTCACCGACGCTGAGCCCGTCGGCATCGGTGATCTCGAGTGCTTCCTCCAACGGCATTCCGCCGACGTAGACCAGGCTGCCGAGCATGTCGGGCGGGAAGCGGGCGCCTTCCTCGTCGGTGAACCATCCGACCGCGAGGGGACGGTCCAACTCGATCCCGGACGTCAGGACGGTCTCGATCACCTCGAGCCCGGCGAGCACCCCGAGGTTGCCGTCGTAGCGGCCGCCCGTGGCAACGGTGTCGATGTGTGAACCGGTCATCACGGGCGTGATCGACGGATCGAAGCCCGACATCGTGGCCACCACGTTGCCGATGCCGTCGGTCGTGATGTCGAGTCCGAGTTCGTCCATCCACGTCCTCACCAGGTCTCGCCCGGCCCGATCGTCATCGGTGAGCGCAAGGCGCGAGCAACCCGTCGTCCCGGCGATCGCGCCGATCTCACCGAGTTCCATCAGACGTCGAACGAGGCGGTCGATGTCGATGCGAGGAGGCGCGGACGTCACCTTCGCGACAGTACCAGTGGGCCTTTACAAAGTGTCAAGCAACGGTTTCGGCACGATGAACTTCTCGCTGGACCGATGCTCGGCACGATTCGGCTTCGCAAAGCGAGCCGAAATCCGGTCCGGACCCATGCTGCCGGGACATGGATCCGTGGTCTTCCAGCTCCGGACACTCGACGTTGTACTGTCGGCGCCGTGGAGGACGTCGACTTCCTGCGGGCGTTGCAGCCGGTCGTCGAGTTCCTCGGCGGTGCCCTCGTCAGCAACGGAGCCGCAGCCGATCTCCCCGTCGAGCGCGATGGGCGGGTGATCGCGTATGTCCGTGGGTCCGAGCTGCACGGTGCGCTCGACCGGATGATCGAGTCGGTCGAACGTGACGCCGGCCTCGAATTCGCAGCGATGGATCGGACGCAGAAGCAGGTCGCCGTTCGGTCGCTCGACGAGCAGGGAGCGTTCCTGCTGCGCGGCGCGGTCGACCGCATCGCCCGTTCGATGGGCGTGAGTCGGGTCACCCTGTACAGCTACCTCAACGCACTGGAGCGCCGAGCATGAACCCCGCACGAGTCGAAGTGTTCGTCGAGCCGTTCCGTGAGAACGATCCCGGCCCGCACGTGACCGCGGCGGTGAGCGCGCTCGAGGACGCGGAGCTGTCGACCGACATGGGTCCGTTCGCCACGGTTGCCACCGGTGAGCTCGACGACGTGATCGGCGCGGTCACCGTGCTGCTGCGCTCGTCGTTCGCCGCCGGTGCCGATGCGATTCAACTCCGCATCGAGCGCGGAAGCTGACCCTCAGGCGAACGCGCTCGTGAACAGCGCGGTCGTGGCTTTCCACGCACCGGTCACCGCAACCTCGTGATAATTCGGCGCTCCGGGCCACGTGAATCCGTGGTCGGCACCTTCGAAGATCTCCACCTGGACGTGGTCGAGGGGTGCGACGGCGTCGAGGAACCGCTGGTGCATCGCGATCGACTGGACCTGGTCGGCGTCACCGATCGCCAGGTACAGCGGTGCTGCCAGCTGCGGTGCGGTCAAGTGCGGCGAATCGGGTTCGTCGTCGGCGAGGAAGGACGGGTGCCACCCCGCTCCGGCCCGCACTCGTTCGCCGTCGCGCATCATCCGCCGGAAGACGGCGCGTGCCCCGAGGCAGAACCCGATGGTGACGATCGGTGTGTCGTCGGCGACGCCCGCAGCGTGGAGCGCTCGATCACCGTCGTGCTGGATCTGGTCGTCGGTCATCGCGCCGATCCATCCCCACACCATCTCCTGCGTCGTCTTCCCCTCGGGTGGAGCGGTGTCGACGGCGTTGAGCAGTCGACCCTGTCGGTGGTGGAGGTCGGGGACGACGACCAGGTAGCCCGCGGCCGCCAATCTCGCCGCGAACTCGTGCGTCGCAGATCGGATGCCCGGTGCGTCGATGAACAGCAGCACCGCCGGCCAATTCGAATCGTCCGGGGCCTCGTCGGTCGGTCGGGTGACGAGCACCGCCATGTCGCCGTCGTCCGTCGTCGTGTCGATGATCTGCTCGCGAGTCTCCATCTCGCAGACCGTAACGACCCCACATGCGCGTCGGTGCCTGGCACCGACGCGCATTTTCGGAGGCGGCTCCGGGCGGTGTCGGAAGAAGCGGGCGCGCGAGACTCGTCACATGCACGATCTGGTCATACGCAATGGTTTCGTGGTCGACGGCACGGGTGCCGAGCCGCAGCCGAACGTCAGCATCGCCATCGACGGGGAAGTGATCGTCGCGATCGGCCCCGACGCCGAGGTCGGTCCTGGGCGTCGGGAGATCGACGCCACGGGACTTCTCGTGGCACCCGGATTCGTGGACATCCACACGCACTACGACGGCCAGGCCACCTGGGACGGTGAACTCGAACCGTCGACGCCACACGGTGTCACCACCGTCGTCATGGGGAACTGTGGTGTGGGGTTCGCACCGGCGAAACCCGATGAGCACGACTTCCTGATCGAACTGATGGAGGGCGTCGAGGACATCCCCGGCGCCGCCCTCAGCGAGGGCATCTCGTGGAACTGGGAGACCTTCCCCGAATATCTCGACGAGTTGGATCGCGGTGAGTACACAGCCGACGTGGCCGCGATGATCGCCCACGGTCCGCTGCGCACGTACGTGATGGGCCAGCGGGGTGCCGACAATGAGCCGGCGACGTCGGATGACATCGCGGAGATGGCGCGCCTCGTGCAGGACGCCGTCGAAGCCGGCGCGATGGGGTTCTCGACGAGCCGCACGATCGGTCACCGGGCGATGAACGGCGAACCGGTTCCCGGGACGTTCGCGGCCGAGGACGAACTGTTCACGATCGGTCGGGCGATGGCGCGGGCCGGGCGCGGTGTGTTCGAAGTTGCCCCTGCCGGACTCGGCGGCGAGGACCTGGTCGCACCGAAGAAGGAGGTCGACTGGATCTGTCGTCTGGCCGACGAGATCGGTCGCCCGGTCACGTGGCTGATGCTGCAGAACATGGTCGAGCCCGACGAGTGGCGCGAGCTGATGGAGCGGTCACAACAGGCGCAGGACGAGGGCCACCGGGTCATCCCGCAGGTGGCGGGTCGGCCGTTCGGCATCCTCATCGGGCTGTCGACCAAGCATCGCTTCAAGGACATGCCGTCGTTCGAGCCGCTCCTCGACATGTCGTTCGCGGAACAGGCCGAGGCGATGGGCGATCCGGACCTCAAGGCTCGCCTCATCGCCGAGTCGACCGAGATCATGGAGTCGATCCGCGAGATCCAGCCGATGGCGTACCAGGTCGTCTCGTCCTACGAGCGCCAGTACCTGCTCGGTGACCCGGTCGACTACGAGCCGACCGCCGATCGCAGCATCGCCGCATGCGCGGAGGCCAACGGGGTCGAGCCGATCGACGAGCTCTACGAACGGCTGCGTGACCGAGGCGGGGAGGCGTTGATCATGATGCCGTTCCTCGGCTACGCCCACGGCAACGGTGATGCACTGCACGAGATGCTCACCCATCCCGCCGCCGTGCTCGGCCTGGCCGATGGCGGTGCGCACGCCAACTTCATCTGCGATGCGTCGACCCCGACGTGGATGCTCACCCACTGGGTGCGTGACCGCACGCGCGGGCCTCGATTGGAGCTGGTCGACGTGATCAAGAAGATGACCGCGGACACGGCTGCGCTGTTCGACCTCACCGACCGCGGTGTGCTCGCCGTCGGCAAGCGCGGTGATGTCAACGTGATCGACCACGAGAACCTGCGCTTGCGCGAACCGCGACTCGTTGCCGATCTCCCGGCGGGTGGGACCCGGCTGCTCCAGGCGGCCGAGGGGTACGTGGCGACGGTCGTCCGCGGCGTGGTCACCCGCGAGAACGATGCGTTCACGGGCGAGCGTCCGGGCCGCCTCGTTCGTTCCTGACATCCCGACTTCGGTCACGCGCGCGACATGATGGTGCGATGACGACGGCGACGGTCAACGGCATCGACGTGTACTACGAGGTGCACGGCGTCGCCGACGGACCGTGGGTGCTCAACATCGGCGGAACGGGCGGCGACCTGCGGCAGACGTTCCCCGCGCGATCGCCGCTCAACGAGCACTTCCGTGTGCTGCACTACGACCAACGCGGACTCGGACGGACCGACAAGCCCGACGCCGACTACACGATGGCCGACTACGCCGACGATGCAGCAGCGTTGATCGAGACCGTCGCCGGTGGTCGGTGCCATGTCGTGGGCACGAGCTTCGGTGGGATGGTGGCGCTCAACCTGGTGGCGCGTCGCCCGGATCTCGTCGACCGGCTCGTCCTGCTCGTGACGTCACCCGGTGGTGACCACGCCTCCTATCGGCTGCCGTTGCTCCAGCAGATGGATCCCGACGAAGCGTTCCCGATCCGGATGCGGTTGCTCGACGAGCGATGGCACCCGGAGGCGGTCGAGCCGATCCCCGGCCTCGGCGGGATCTACGACTTCATCGTCGCACAGCAGCAGGCGGCCCCGTCACCCGACGTGCAGGCCGGCCTCGACCGCCAGCTCGGCGCCCGCGACGGACACGACGTCGTGGACGCGCTCGGCACGATTCACCATCCGACCCTGGTCGGAGCCGGTCGCCACGACGGACTCGCGCCGGTCGCGAACTCGATGGTCCTGGCCGAACACATACCCGGCGCCACCCTCGAGGTGTTCGACGGCGGTCATCTGATGACGTTCCAGGACGCGCGGGCCTGGCCGACCGTCGTCGATTTTCTCCGGGCGGGGTCGTGACCGTCGTGCAGGTTCGGGGGTTCCGACGATGAGGGGCGTGGCGTTCCCCGAGCCGTCCGAGGACTTCACCGCGGACCCCGTCGAACTCTTCTTCGATCTCGCGTTCGTCTTCGCGTTCTCGCAGCTGGTGCACCTGCTGCTCGTCCATCCCGACTGGCACCACGTCGGTCAGGCCGCGCTCGTCTTCGTGCTCCTCTGGTTGCCGTGGACCCAGTTCACCTGGTCGGCCAACGCGGTTCCGGGCAACCAACGATCCGTGCGGATCCTCTTCCTCGTCGGAACCGCAGCGAGCGTTCCGATGGCCGCCGCCGTCGAATCGGCGTTCGACGGTGGCGGTGCGCTGTTCGCGATTCCGCTCGCCGTGATCCACCTGATGGCGCTCGCGCTCATGCTGATCGGTGTCGAGACCGGGACGGCCGAGTTCGCGTCGGCGGTGCGGTACGGAATCCCGAACGCGGTGGCGATGGTCGCCCTGGTCGTCGGTGGATTCCTCGAGGATGGTGCTCGCGCCGCCGCATGGATCCTGTCGATCCTGATCGTGGTGTGGGCGACGATCCGCGCGGGTCGCGGGCAGTGGGTGATCCGACCCGGCCACTTCGCAGAGCGTCACGCCCTGATCATCATCGTCGCGTTGGGCGAGGTGATCGTCGCACTCGGCAATGCCGTCGTCGATCCGCTCAATGCCGGCGAGGGCTTCAGTTCCACGGCCGTGATCGCGTTGGTGGCGACCGGTGTCGCCGCCGCGATTCTCTGGTGGTCGTACTTCGATCGTGTCCAGCCCGCCCTGGAACATCGTGCCGAGGAGACCGACCGTGCCGATCGCGGACGATTCGCGCGCGACGTGTACACCTACGCGCATGCTCCGATCGTGGCCGGGGTGATCCTCATCGCCGTCGGTCTGGAACAGGCCACGCTCCACCCGAACGAGTCGCTCGACCTCGCGTTCCGGCTGCTGCTGCTCGGTGGCATCGCCCTGTTCTCGGGAGGTATCGCGGCGGGGATCTACCGAGCGTTCGGCGTCCCCGCGACGGAGCGACTCCTCGTGTTGCTCGCCCTCGCGGGCCTGCTGACCATCGGGTCGGACCTGCACGGCGTCTGGTTGATCGTCATCCTCGACGTCGTCGCGATCGTCGGCCTCGTCGTCGAACACCTTCGGATCGAGGTCCACTCGTCGGGTGGCGACCCTCCCGAGGTTCTTCACGCCCACGACTGATCGGGCGGATGCCGCACGGATAGGTTCGCGGCGCCACTTCGGTCGGCACCACGTCATGGGCCAGTCCACACATCGCATGATCTCGACGAAGCATCTGGCCGGCCTCGTGCTCGGCGCGGCCATCCTCGCGTCGTGCGGCAACGGCGCTGCCGTGAGC
>NZ_JBAVYV010000200.1:0-5075 GCF_049588435.1 Ilumatobacter sp. | reverse complement strand
GCGCGCGATGTGGAACCTGCTCACCGGCTGGGTGGTCGATGCCGACGACAACACCAACAACCGCTTCGACGTCGCCGCACGCCTCAACGCCCGCATCGGTGACGGCCCCGGCCCCTTCTGGGGGTGTCCGCCGAGTCGACGAACACCAACATTGACGTCGACGAAGGTCGATCCCCAACCGCTCGAGGAGTGGCGGCGGGTGGAACACGAACTCCGACGCGGTGGTCGGCGACCGTTCTCGGCCTGGCAGCTGCTGGGTGCGGGCAGCGTCGGCAGTCAGAGCCTGCTCGGGATTCCCCGACTGGCCCGGTTGGAACGCTCGCTCGTGTCGGGTGGCAGAACCGTCGACGTGTGGCCGTTCACCGCCGAAGGCGATCCGATGTCCGATGTGGTGATCGCCGAGGTCTGGCCGTCGCTGTACACCCTTCCCGCCCTCGCCGGCCGGGTGCGTGACGAGGTGCAGGTGATCGAGACTGCTCGACTCCTCGCAGCGCACGTGCGTTTCGCAGGGATCGGCTCGCTGGAGAAGGGTCCGCGCCGAGCTGTGCTCGACGAGGAAGGCTGGGTGCTGGGGGCGTGAGAGACTGACGCGGGCCATGGCCTCCGTCACGCTCACCGACCTGTCCGCCGTGCTCGACCGGCGGACGATCCTCGACCGCATCTCGCTCGACGTCCCCGACGGCACGTGTGCGGCCGTGGTCGGACCCTCGGGGATCGGCAAGTCGACCCTGCTGCGGGCGATCGCCGGACTCGTCATCCCGGCCGAGGGACGAATCGAGTTCGACGGTCGTGACATGACAACGGTCGAGGTGTCGCAACGCGACATCGGGATGGTCTTCCAGTCGCCCGCACTGCTCCCGAACCGCAACGTGCGACGCAACGTCGAGTTCCCGCTCGAGGTCCGGCACGAAACCGCCGATGCGATCCGCGACCGGGTGAATGCCGAGGCCCGGGCCATGCACATCGAGCATCTGCTCCGACGCCGCCCATCGAGTCTGTCGAGAGGTGAACAGCAGCTCGTGCAGATCGCCCGCACGATGGTGCGCACGCCGAAGGTCCTGTTGCTCGACGAGCCCTTCGCCCCGCTCGACGAGCAGTTGCGGGCGACGATGCGCTCCGAGATCCGACTGCTCCAACGCGGGTACGGCGTCACCACGGTCGTCGCGACCAACGACCCCGTCGACGCGATGTCGCTCGCGTCGACGCTTGTGGTGCTCGATGGCTCCCCGGCCCGAGTCGTGCAGTTCGGGACGACGACCGACGTGTACGACGAGCCGGCGACGGTCGCGGTCGCGCACGCGACGGGACCGCTGTGGATCCTGGACGTGACCGTCCGGTCCGATGGCGACGGCTTCTGGCTGGAGTCCGGCGATGCGGTCCGGATGCGCGCCTGGGCACCCGGGCTCGACGAGTACATCCGACGGACCGTGTGGATGGCCGTCCGTCCCGATGACTTACGGCGCGACGCGAGCGGGGATGCGGTCGCAACGCTGCGACGCGTCATCCCGGGTGGCGCCAGTGCCTCCCTGCTGTGCACCTGGGGTGGACGGATGATCACCGCGACCGGGTCGGCCGCGGACGCGGAGATCGGTACTCGATTGAGGTTCCGCGTCGAGCGGGCACTCATCTTCGATCCGGCCGACGGGCGCCGGATCGTCTGACCGACCGGACCTGCGGTCCGATCGAGGTCCGTGCGCCGTCAGTCGACCACCCAGGTGCCGTTCGACGCGAGCAACGTCTCGAGGTCGCCCGGACCGCGCCGCTCACTCGCCTCGACCACCTGGTCGCTCACCGCCTGCGCGTACTCGGTGCGCTCGACGTTGCGGAAGACCCCGAACGGTGTCGGCGAATGGTCGTCCGTGTTGAGCCGGGCGAGGGCGAAGGCGAGTGACGGGCGGTGGTCCTTCTCGTCGTGGACGAGGATCTGGTCGAGACCCACGTCAGCCACGTCGACGATGTGGAGGAAACCGTCGGTGCCCTGCATCACGCCGCGCTGTCGCTCGGCGCCGAACAGGATCCGTTCGCCGTGGACGAGGTCGATCATCATGTCCTCGCGCACGTTCTTCTTCGTCACGTCGTTGAACTGGCCATCGTTGAAGACGTTGCAGTTCTGGTAGATCTCGACGAAGGACGCGCCGCGATGCTCGTGAGCGGCACGGAACGTGTCCTGCATGTGCTTGCGGTCGAGATCGTGGGTGCGGGCCACGAAGCTTGCCTCGGCGCCGAGCGCAACCGACAGTGGATTGAACGGGGCGTCGACCGATCCGAGCGGTGTCGACTTGGTGACCTTGCCGACCTCGGACGTCGGGGAGTACTGGCCCTTGGTGAGTCCGTAGATCCGGTTGTTGAACAGCAGGATGTTCAGATTGACGTTGCGCCGGAGTGCGTGGATCAAGTGGTTGCCACCGATCGACAGACCGTCGCCGTCGCCGGTGATCACCCAGACGTCGAGGTCGGGTCGAGCGGTTGCGATGCCGGTCGCGATCGCCGGCGCACGGCCGTGGATCGAGTGCATCCCGTACGTGTCCATGTAGTACGGGAATCGACTCGAACAGCCGATCCCCGACACGAACACCGTGTTCTCGGGGGAGACGCCGAGTTCGGGCATCAGCTGTTGGACGGCGAGGAGGATCCCGTAGTCGCCGCAGCCGGGGCACCAGCGGACCTCCTGGTCGCTGGTCCAATCCTTCTTCGTGGTGACGGCCACCTGTGCGGTGCTCATGACGCAGCTCCGTTCTCTTCGTCGCCGAGACTTTTCGCGGCGGCATCGATGGCATCCTCGATCTCGCGTGACTTGAACGGCAGACCCTGGACCTTGGACACCGAGGTGATGTCGATCAGGTAGGTGCCGCGGAGATGGTGGGCCAACTGACCGCGGTTGAGTTCGGGGAGGATCACGCGCCGATAACGCCGCAGGAGGTCGCCGAGGTCGGGTGGAAGCGGGCTGAGATGGGTGATGTGCGCCTTGGCGACCTTCACCCCGGCGCGACGTCGGCGTTGCACGGCGGCATCGATCGCCGCCCACGTCGACCCCCAGCCGAGAACCAGGACATCGGCATCGGCGTCGCCGCCGACCTCGGTCGGTGGGATGTCGTCGGCGACGGCCGCGACCTTGGCGGCGCGGAGCTCGGTCATCCGTTCGTGGTTCTCCGGCGTGTAGTCGATGTTGCCGGTTCCGTCGGCCTTCTCGAGGCCGCCGACGCGGTGCATCAGACCCGGCGTTCCGGGGATCGCCCACGGTCGCGCCAGGGTCTCGGGATCGCGCAGATACGGCCAGTACTCCATGTTTCCGTCGTCGTCCTCATGGTTCATCTCGGTTGCGAACGGAACCGAGATGTCCGGCAGCTCCGAGACGTCCGGGAGCTTCCACGGTTCGGATCCGTTGGCGAGGTATCCGTCGCTGAGCAGGATCACCGGGGTGCGGTACTTGAGTGCGATCCGCGCCGCCTCGATCGCCGTGTCGAAACACCCGGCGGGGCTGGACGATGCAATGACCGGAAGCGGCGATTCGCCGTGACGCCCGTGGAGCGCGATGTTGAGGTCGCTCGCCTCGGTCTTGGTCGGGAGCCCGGTCGAGGGACCGCCGCGTTGGATGTCGATGATCAGGAGCGGAAGCTCGATCGCGACAGCCAGTGAGATCGTCTCGCTCTTGAGCGCGACACCGGGTCCGCTCGTGGTCGTGATCCCGAGATGGCCGGCGAACGACGCGCCGAGCGCAACGCCCACCGCGGCGATCTCGTCTTCGGCCTGCACCGTGCGGATTCCGAAGTGCTTGTGCTTCGACAGTTCGTGGAGGATGTCGCTGGCCGGAGTGATCGGGTACGACCCGAGGGTGATCGGTAGCTTCGCGAGCTGTCCGGCCGCGACGAGTCCCCACGCCAGCGCCTGGTTACCGGTGATCGAGGTGTAGGTGCCGGGTGGCAACGTCGCGGGGCGGACCTCGTAGCGATGCCCGACCGCCTCGGTCGTCTCGCCGAAGTTGAACCCGGCATGGAACGCAGCCGTGTTCGCCGCCGCGACCTTCTCGTTCTTGGAGAATTTCTCGCCGATCCACTCCTCGGTCGGCTCGACCGGGCGGGTGTACATCCACGAGACGAGTCCGAGCGCGAAGAAGTTCTTCGACCGTTCCGCGTCGCGCGGCTTGATCCCGAGTGGCTCGCACACCTGCTTCGTGAGACTGGTCATCGGGACCTTGAGGACGCGGTACCCGTTCAGCGTGCCGTCATCGAGCGGGTTGATCGCCTCGTCGTCGACGCCGGTGTATCCGGCCTTCTCGAGGTTGCGTTCGTCGAACGAGTCCTCGTTGACGATGACCGTGCCGCCGACCTCCAGGCGATGGAGGTCGGCCTTGAGCGCGGCGGGGTTCATCGCCACGAGGACGTTGGGCTCGTCGCCCGGCGTGGTGATCTCGTGGTCGGCGATGTTCACCTGGAACGCGGAGACTCCGTTGACCGTGCCGGCGGGCGCCCGGATCTCGGCCGGGAAGTCGGGCATCGTCGACAGGTCGTTCCCGAACGACGCGCTCACCGACGTGAATCGGTCCCCGGTGAGCTGCATTCCGTCGCCGGAGTCGCCGGCGAAGCGGACGACGAGGTGGTCGAGGACCCGGTCGTCGCCCGCTGTGTCCGACCGTTCGATCGTGTCGGTCATATGTGATTCCCCCAAAGAAATCATTGGTGATGTGGATGATTGCCGTTCCCCAACGGCGACAACATTCACCGTAGCGACTCGACCCCGTCCGACCCCGCCACGGACGCCGCGGAATGCGCAATCGGTGCGAAACTTCCGCGATGTGGTTCGAGGAACTGGCGCAGGCGTCGGTCGCGGTCGCATCGACGACGAAGCGCAACGAGAAGGTCGGCCTGCTCGCCGACGTCCTTCGGCGTGTCGAGCCGGGCGAGATCGAGGCGACGATCGCGTTCCTCGTCGGCACCACTCCGCTCGGCCGGATCGGGGTCGGATGGGCGACGTTGGCCGAGGTGCGGAATTCGCCGGCCGCGTCGGCGACCCTGACCGTGGCCGACGTCGATCGGTCGCTGCGCGCGATCGAGGCGATGCACGGCAGCGGTGTGCAG
>NZ_JBAVYV010000199.1:0-35017 GCF_049588435.1 Ilumatobacter sp. | reverse complement strand
CCGCCCCGGCCGAGCCGGCGACCGACATGCCCCGCTCCGTCGACGTCGACGCCATCACGACCCCCACCCGCTGACCCCCGCGCCACCCCGCACCAAACACCCGGACGGGGGAGGGGGTGCGTAGGCTGCCGGGGTGAACGGGTGGCGAGCGTGGAGAGCGGTGGGCCTGGTCGCTGCCATGGTGGTGCTGGCTGCGTGCGGAGGTGGATCGGACGGTGTCTCGGGCGCGGGTGACGTCGTCGATCCCGCTCGCGTGGGGCCCCAGGGGCGGGTGGCGCAGTTCATCGTCCAGTGCACGGTCAGCCACATCGGATTCGACGATCCCATCGTGCTGCCCGATCAGCCGGGCCTGAGCCATCAGCACCAGTTCTTCGGAAACGCGGAGACCGATGCGGAGCCGGACTACGAGCGACTTGTCGGGGCCGACACCAGCTGTGACCAGCGGCTCGACACGGCGTCCTATTGGTCGCCGACCCTGCTCGGCGCCGACGGCAACCGGATTCCCGCGGAGGGTCTCACCGCCTACTACCGGCCCGGACAGGGCGTGGATCCGACCGAGGTCGTCGCGTATCCGCCGAGCTTCATGATGGTCGGCGGGACGGCGTCGGCCGATGAACCCCAGGGCCAGGACGTGATCGCCTGGTCGTGCGGAAGCGGCGCGCTGCGCACCGACACGCCACCTGCATGCTCCTCCGACACGACGCTGCGCCTGTGGATCACGTTTCCCGACTGCTGGGACGAATCACGGCTGACCTCGTTCGGGTCCGGTGCACACGTTCGATACAGCGACGACGGTTGCCCCGAGTCGCATCCGATCGCACTCCCACAACTGCAGATGGCGATCGACTACCCGCCCGTCGACCCGGAGGGCCTCAGCCTGAGTTCGGGATCGATCCATTCGGCCCACGCCGACTTCTGGAACACGTGGGACCAGGACAAGCTCGAGCGCGAAGTGACCGGCTGCCTCAACCGCGACCTCGTGTGTGGCGTCTCCGGCTAGACCGAGCCGTCAGGGCGCCGTCATCGATCGAGCGCCCGCTGTGTCAGAGTCGCCCGGCATCGGTGACGCGTTGCAGGAACTGCTGGGTGCGCTCGTTCACCGGCGCGCCGAACACCTGCTGGGGTGGACCCTCTTCGAGAATCTGGCCGTGATGGAGGAAACAGACACGGTCGCTGATGTCTCGGGCGAACCCCATCTCGTGGGTCGCGAAGAGCATCGTCATGCCTTGTGTCTTGAGTGACCGGACCACGTCGAGGACCTCGCCGACCAGTTCGGGGTCGAGCGCGGACGTGATCTCGTCGAGCAACATCACCTCGGGGTCCATCGCGAGTGAACGCGCGATGGCGACGCGCTGCTGCTGACCACCGGACAGCTGATCTGGGTAGGCGTCGATGCGCTCCTCGAGACCGAGGCGGACGAGGAGTTCGCGCGCCCGGTCGCCGGCAACCGATTTCGGGACGCCGAGCACCTTGCGCGGTCCGACGGAGACGTTCTCGAGCACGCTCATGTGCGGGAACAGATTGAAGCTCTGGAAGATCATCCCGATGCGCTTGCGGATCGAATCGGCATCGAGACCCGGCTCGGCGATGTCGACACCGTCGAAGATGATCTCACCGTCGTCGATCGGTTCGAGCAGATTGGTGCAGCGCAGCAGCGTCGACTTCCCCGAGCCCGAAGCTCCGATCAGGGTGATCACCTCACCCTGCGCGACGTCGAGATCGATCCCGTCGAGGACGACGTTGTCGCCGAACGCCTTGCGAACGGACCGCAGCCGGATCTTGTGGTCGACCACGTCGATCACGACACGACCGTGGCGCCCGTGCGTCGACGTTCACGGGCCAGCAGGTGATCGGCGAGACGGGTCAGCGGGATGGTGACGGCCAGGAAGATCACGGCCGCTCCGATGTACGGGGTGAAGTTGGCGAACTTCGCCTTGTCGATCCCGGCCCGGCGGAGGATCTCGACGGGCCCGATCAAGCTGATCAGCGCGACATCCTTCTGGAGCGACACGATGCTGTTCATCATCGGCGGCACGATGCGGCGCATCGCCTGGGGGAGCACGACCGTCGTCATCGTCTGGCGACTGCTCATGCCGAGTGATCGGGCTGCCGCCCGTTGGCTTTCGTGGACACCTTCGATCCCTGCGCGGATCTCCTCCGACACGTACGCCGAATAGGACAGCACGAGTGCGACCGTGCCCCAGATGAGCGGGTTGCTCCACGTCCGTGAGTCGAACAGTCCGGGGACTCCGAACCCGATCAGGAAGATCGTCAGGATGACGGGAACACCGCGGAACACGTCGGTGTAGATGACCGCGAAGGCGCGCACCGGAAACAACGCCGCTGATCGGGTGTTGCGTGCGACGGCGAGCGCGAGCGACAGCACGAAGATCAGCGGCATCGACCACAGGAAGATCTGGATGTCGAGCCAGAAGGCGCGAACCAGACCCGGGAACGTCTCGACGAAGACGTCGCGGTTGAAGAACGACGTCTTGACGCGCTCCCAACCGGGGGCACGCGGCACGAGCACGATGATCGCCGCGACGACGATCACCGTGCTCGTTGATGCGATCAGCAGAGAACGCCGTCGCTGACGTTGCTCGAACGCCTGGCGACGAGTCTGCTGGCTCACCTCACTCAGAGATGACCGGTGCGCCGGTGTTGTCCGACAGCCACTCCTGCGTCAGTGCATCGAGCGAACCGTCGTCGGTGAGGGACTGGAGAGCAGCGTCGACGCATGACGTCAGCGGGCTGTCCTTCTCGAGGACGAATCCGAACTGGTCGGTGGTGCCACCCGAATCGGCCGGGAACTGACCGATCACGGAGCTGCCGTCGATCTCCACGGCGGAGACGAACAGCGCCGTGGGGAGGTCGAACACGGCGGCGTCGATCTGGTTCGCCTCGAGCGCGGCCTTCGCTCCGACGTTGTCGTCGTAGACGAACGTTTCCTGCGTCGGCTGGATCACGTCGTTGATGAAGTCGAGGCTGGTCGTGCCGGCCTGGGCGCCGAACTTGACGTCCTTCAGGTCGGCGATCGACGTCGCGCCCTCGGCGGCCGAGCCCTCGAGTGCCACGATCGCCTGGTTGCTCGTGAAGTACGGCAGCGACATGTCGATCGTCTCGCGGCGTTCGTCGGTGATCGAGAACTGCTGGAGGTTGACATCGAAGTCCTTGGCGCCGGGCTGGATGGCGGCGTCGAAGGTCGTGCGGACCCACACGACGGAGTCGTCGGCGTACCCCATCTCGTCGGCGACCGCGTACGCAACGGCTGATTCGAAGCCTTCGCCGGTCGTGGGATCGTCGTCGATCACCCAGGGGAAGAATGCCGGTTCGCCCGTGGCGATGGTCAGCACGCCGTCCTCGATCGTGTCGGTGCACTCGGCGCCGGACGACGCAGCGTCGTCAGCGGCCGTCGCGGGAGCGGAGTCGTCGGTCGCCGTGGTGTCGTCGGTCGCGGCCTCAGTGCTCTCGCTCGCGTCGTCGGAGCTCGCATCGTCGTCGCTGCCGCAGGCGGCGAAGACGAGCGAGCCGACGATGATCGCCGGGAGCAGTCGGGTCGGTTGGGGTCGCATGGAGTTTCTCCTTCGGTGGGTGTTCACGCTGGAGCGAGCGTACTGGCGACCGCAGCTCACGCCGAAGAGAATCAGCACTCGGGGTGACAGCGAAACCGGGCACCCTCGATCGCGGCTGTGGCCGTTATCGTGCCGCCGCATGTCGATGCCCCCGGCCACGCAGTACTCGATCACCCTCGATGTGACCCTGGACAATGTTCCGGGTGTGCTCGGTCGGTTGTGCTCGGCGATCGGCGAGGCCGGTGGGAACATCTTCGCGATCGAAGGATTCGTCGCGAAGGGCCGCGAACTCGAGCGCGACATCGTCGTCAACTGCAGCAGCGTCGAGCACCAGCAGCTCGTCGTCCTGGCGGTCGAGGCGGTCGACGGCGTCACCCTCGAGGAGTGGCACGACCGCACGTTCCGCATGCACGAGGGCGGCAAGATCGAGGTCCTGTCGCTGTGTCCGGTGTCGGACCAGGACGATCTGTCGATGGCGTACACGCCCGGTGTGGCCCGCGTCTGCAACGCGATCGCCGCGGACGAGGCGCTCGCCGACGAGTACACGATCCGCAAGAACACGGTTGCGATCGTGTCCGACGGGACGGCCGTGCTCGGTCTCGGCGACATCGGGCCGAAGGGCGCGATGCCGGTGATGGAAGGCAAGGCACTGCTGTTCAAGGAGTTCGCCGGAGTCGACGCGTTCCCGATCTGTCTCGACGTGTCGACGCCCGAGGAGATCATCGAGACCGTGATCCGCCTCGCCCCGACCTTCGGTGGCGTGAACCTGGAGGACATCGCCGCACCCGGTGCGTTCCAGGTCGAGGAGGCGCTCAAGGAGGCGCTCGACATCCCCGTGTTCCACGACGACCAGCACGGGACGGCTGTCGTCACGCTCGCCGCCGTCGAGAACGCACTGCGGATCACCGGCAAGAAGATGGAAGATCTCTCGATCGTGATCTCCGGTGTCGGTGCGGCCGGCGTGGCGATCGGCAAGATTCTGCTCGGTGCCGGAGCGACCGAGATCGTCGGCGTCGACAGCAAGGGCGCGGTCTACGACGGCCGTGACGGGCTCAATGCCTGGAAGCAGTGGTTCGCCGAGAACACGAACCCGCAGGGCAAGCAGGGTGCACTCAGCGATGTGATGGCCGGGAGCGACGTCTTCATCGGAGTCAGCGCCCCCGATGTGCTCACGGTGGACGACATCGCAGCGATGAACGACGATCCGATCGTGTTCGCGATGGCGAACCCCGACCCCGAGATCCGTCCCGAACTGGTCGGTGATCTCGTGCGCGTGATGGGGACGGGGCGCAGCGACTACCCGAACCAGATCAACAACGTGCTGGCCTTCCCCGGGATCTTCCGTGGGGCGCTCGACGCTCGGGCGACCGACATCACCGAGGGGATGAAGCTCGCGGCAGCGGAGGCGATCGCCCAGTCGGTTCCCGACGAGTTGCTGACCGAGACGAACATCATGCCGTCGGTGTTCGACCGCTCCGTCTCGATGCGCGTTGCCGAGGCCGTCGCCGCCGCCGCGATCGCCGATGGCGTCAGCCGACTCGGCTGAGGTCGTCGCCGACGGCGCGCACCGCGCTGCCGCGAGTTCGTGGTCGGCATCTCGAATCGGACAGGATATGGGGACATGGGACATCCATCGACACCGCACTTTCGTACTTTCCACGCACTCCGGATCAAGGGGTTCGCGACGTCCGTGACGCTCTCGGAGATGACCGAGCACGCGCCCGAGCACGTCGAGGAGCACCTGTCGGAGTTCTCGACGGACGGCCACGTCCAGTTCCGCGAGAACCGTGGTCTGTGGCAACTCACGCCCGACGGACGCATTGTCCATGCCGAGCACCTCGCGGCCGATCTCGAAGGTCTCGACCTCACCTCGGCGCTGTCGTCGACGTATGCGACCTTCATCGACCTGAACACGCGCTTCAAGGAGCTCTGCGGGGCATGGCAGTTGCGCGATGGCGAGCCGAACGACCATTCCGACCCCGCCTACGACCGCGACGTCGTCGAACAGCTCAGCGAGATGCACAGCGAGGCCAAGCCCGTCGTCGGAGAGATGGGAGAGGCGATCGAGCGACTGGGGCCGTACTCGCGACGCCTCGACATCGTGCTCGGACGGGTGCAGCAGGGCGAGACCAAGATGTTCACCGGGGTGATGTGTGGGAGCTACCACGACGCCTGGATGGAGTTGCACGAGGACCTGATCCTCACGCAGGGCATCGACCGATCGGCCGAAGGATCCTTCTGATCTGAACGCGTCATCGGCGCGTTCTTCACCTAGGTTCTCAGTCGTGAATGCTCTACGAGAACCGGTCCGCTGATGGCTCGCTTCGGCCGCGTGTTGACGGCGATGGTCACTCCGTTCGCCCCTGACGAGTCACTCGACGTCGATGCCTCCGTGGCGTTGGCGAAGTGGCTGGTGGAGCAGGGAAACGAAGGTCTGGTCGTCGCCGGGACGACCGGTGAGTCCTCGACGCTGTCGATCGACGAGAAGCTCACCCTGTTCGAGGCGATCGCTCAGGCGGTCACGATTCCGGTGATCGCCGGCACGACCGGCTCGAACACCCGCCAGGACATCGGCCTCACGGTCGAGGCCGAGAAGCTCGGTGTTGCGGGAATTCTCGCGGTGTGCCCGTACTACAACCGTCCGTCCCAGTCTGGCCTCGACGCCCATTTCCGCGCGATCGCATCGAGCACCGATCTGCCGGTCCTGCTGTACGACATCCCGAAGCGAACCGGCCGCAAGATCGACACGGCGACGTTGATCTCACTCGGCAACGAGGTGACGAACATCGTCGGTGTCAAGGACGCCGCCGGGGACGCCGGGCAGACCGCGATCGTGATCGAGGAGACCCCCGAGCACTTCGAGGTCTACTCGGGCGACGATCCGATGACGCTTCCGCTGCTCGCGGTCGGCGCCGTCGGAGCGATCGGAGTGGCGACGCATTGGTGCGGCCCCGATCACGTACAGATGTTCGATTCCTGGAACGCGGGCGACGCTACCGCCGCCCGCGCCCACAACGCGCGGCAGTTCGAGAGCTACCGCTTCGAGACGAGCGACGAGGTTCCGAACCCGCTGCCGGCCAAGGCGATGCTCCGCACGCTCGGGCACGCCGTGGGCCAGGCGCGACTTCCGATGGGGCCGGCACCCGCTGATCTCGACAACCAGGCCCGTGGGGTCTACGAACGATTGGTGGCCTCACGTGGCTGACAAGAAGAACCAGCCGAACACGGCGAAGCTCGATCCGAAGGTGCCCGTGCGCGTCGTCTTCCTCGGAGGCCTCGGTGAGATCGGGCGGAACTGCATGGTGATCGAACAGGGCGAAGCCGACGATCCCGACCGCACGATGCTGCTCATCGACTGCGGTCTGATGTTCCCCGACGCCAATCACCACGGCATCGATCTGATCCTGCCCGATTTCACCTACCTCAAGGAGAACGCGCAGCGGATCCAGGCGATCGTGCTCACGCACGGCCACGAGGACCACATCGGTGCCATCCAGTACCTGATGCGCGACATCGATGGAATCGGCGATCTCCGGACCGAGAAGCTGCCGGTCTACGGGTCGGCACTCGCACTCGGTCTGGCCCGCAACCGCATCGAAGAGGCCGGCCTGATGCCCAAGATCGACATGCGACCCGTGAAAGACGGAGAGCAGATCGACATCGGCTCGCTGCTCGTCGAGTTCATTCCCGTCACGCACTCGGTGCCGCACGCCCACGCCATCGCCGTCCACACGGCGCAGGGAGTCGTGCTCCACTCGGGTGACTTCAAGATCGACCTCACCCCGGTCGACGAGCGCCGCGCCGACCTCGCGCGCATCGGCCAGCTCGCGAAGAACGAAGGCATCCGCCTGCTGATGTCGGACTCCACCAACGCCGAGGAGCCCGGATACGCGTCGAGTGAGACGAATGTCGGCGGTGTGTTGCGCGGCCTGTTCGCCCAGCAGCGCGGTCGTCGGATCATCACCGCCAGCTTTGCCAGCCACCTCCACCGCATCCAGCAGATCGCCGATGCTGCGGTGGGTGAAGGGCGCAAGGTCGCCACGCTCGGGCTGAGCATGAAGAAGAACATCCGGCTCGGCCTCGACCTCGGCGTATTCAAGATCCCCGAGTCGTCGCTCATCGACATCGAAGAGGTCGACAAATATGATCCGGGTGAGATCTGCATCATCTCGACCGGATCACAGGGCGAGCCGATGTCGGCGCTCGGGCTGATGGCCCGTGGTGAGAACCGCTGGCTCAAGCTGACGGACAACGACACCGTGGTGTTGTCCAGCCATGCCATCCCCGGCAACGAGAGCAGTGTCAACAAGGTCATCGACGGGTTGTTGCGCCTCGGCGCCGAGGTCGTGCACTCCGGCATTCTGGATGTCCACGCAACCGGCCACGCCAAGGCCGACGACATCAAGACGTATCTGTCGATCGTGAATCCCGAGTGGTTCGTGCCGATCCACGGCGAGTACCGCCACATGGTCGCCAACGCCAAGCTCGCCGAGTTGATGGGCGTCCGTCCGGATCACATCATCCAGTGCGAGGACGGCGACGTGCTCGAACTCGATTCCCGCGAGCTGGCGCCGGTGGGTCGCGTCCCGTCCGGATATCTCTACGTCGACGGAATCGTCGGCGACGTCGGCAACGGAGTGCTCCGCGACCGGCGCAAGCTGGCCGAGGAGGGCGTCGTCGTCGTCGTGTCGACCGTCGACATGCAGACCGGCAAGGTGCTCGTCGACCCCGAGATCATCACGCGCGGCTGGGTGTACGCCCCGGAGGCCGAGGATCTGCTCGACGAGGCGTGCGACACGGTCGCCCGGTCGCTCGAGAAGGCACTGGCGGACGGCGTTCGCGACGTCGAACAGCTCGAGCGCGAGGCTCGACGTGCGACCGGGAAGTTCGTCAGCGATCGCACCAAGCGTCGCCCGATGATCGTCCCCGTCGTGATGGAGGCCTGAGTCGAGTCGTCGTCAGGTCGGCGACGTGGTGGGCTGCTGCTCGGGTTGCGGCTCGATCACACCGTCCTCGATGCGGAAGCGTCTCGAGATCGAGACCCATCCGATCACGAGTGCGACCACCGCGAGGACGTTGACGATGGCTGCGAGTTGGGCGCCGGAGTGCGGCGACACGCACGGGACGCGGGCATAGACGTAGTCCGGTGGGAGTTCCGGCAGCGGGACCGCAGTGTCCCGAGGGCTGCTCGCGAACAGCGAGTTGCATTGGACGGCCTGCGCTCGCTCCGCCTCGATCGGGGTCAGCTCGGGCTGGTTCGCCAGGATCGTCGCGAGTTCGGAGGTCGGGTCGACCTCGACCGGAACGGTGTCGTCGATCGGTTGGATGGCCCATCCGAAGAAGAGCACGAGCACCCAGGCCACGAGCGCGCCGGCTGCGATCATCGACGGCTTGCCCGGACGGTGTGATTGATCGATCACGTCCGGCAAATGTACCGGGCGGTCCACGCTCGGCGTTGGACGCCGTCGTCGCATGCCCGTGGGCATGGACTCGGCATAGCCTGCGGCCCCATGTGGTCTCGTGGAACGATGCGGTGTGGGGAACGTCGCTGGAGCGTCGTCGGCGCCGCAGCAGCGGTGTCGTTGGCGGTGCTGGCGTCGGGCTGTGGCGGGTCGAGTGACGCGCCGGATTCCACCGAACCGGTCGTGTCGGCAACGTCACCGGCCGTCGAGGCGTCCGACACGCCTGGCTTCGTGTCCGATGTCGCTGCGGCGCTCGATGCCGTCGAACTCGAACTCGGTGAGGAGCAGGAATTCTTCGAGGTGACCGCGAACGACCAGTTCACGAACATCTTCGTCGCCGTGGATGAGGGAACGGCCGCGGTCGCCTACGCCTATGTCGACGGTGAGTTGCAGCCGCCGGCCCCCAAGCAAACCGGAGCGGAGGGTCTCACCTTCGACCGCGACGACGTCGACTTCGACCCGGATCTGGTGACCTCGGGGGTGCGGGCGGATCTTCCCGAATCCGACGTCGATGCGATCAGCATCTACGGCGACGGGGTCGGAGCGACCTACGTGCTCGCGGTGACATCGCCGAGCGGCGGCTTTCTCGACGTGGTCGTCGGGCCCGATGGCCAGGTCTTTTCCGTCGATCCGGTCTGATCGGACTCGCCAAGCCTCCGCATCTGGGTCACGCCCGATTGGTACGGTGATCGGGTCATGAATACGTGGGGCCCGTCCGGGAAGAAGCCGTCGAAGTCGTCGGGCAAACGGTCGACGCGCGTCGACCCGACCGCCAAGACCGCCAGAACCTCGCGCACGGCGGGGGGCGGGTCGGTACGCGATGCCACCCCGGAGCAGATTCGGATGGACGACGCCGACGACGGCCAACCGCACGATCGACAGGACGAACTGATCGGGCTCGCGCTGATCGGTGTGGCGGTACTGCTCGCATTGGCGATCTACCTCGACCTCGCCGGCCCGCTCGGGCGTGGTGTCGAGACGGTGTTCGGCTGGGTCTTCGGGCTCGGTCGTTTCGCGGTTCCACTGGTCATCGGGGTCGTCGGCGTCACGTTCGTCCGCAAAGGCCAGTCGTCGAGCCCCGTCCGGCTGGCGGTGGCGTGGTCGGTCATCACGATCGCGGTCCTCGCGTTGATCCACCTGATCCGACGCGACGAGAACGCCGAGGGATACGACCGATACGGGGACTGGGGCGGATGGGTCGGTGCCGGCGTCGGCGAACCCCTGACCGCTGGGATCGCCACGGCCGGTGCAGTCGTCGTGCTCCTGATCGCGATCATGGTCAGCCTGACGGTGATCACGCAGACCTCGTTGCGCACGATGGCCCAGCAGACCGGCGGATTCGTCAATTCGATGCTGCGACCGGTGGGTCGGGCGGCGAAGTCGGGGCTGGGCAACATCACCACGTTGTCCAGCGATCGCGACGACAGCACCCAACTCGACGCCACCACGATCTTCGACCAGGAGCATCTCAGTGACGCGACCCCGACCGTCGCAGGCGAAGCGTTGCCGCCTCCCACCGGCGCGCCGCACCTCTACGACTTCGAGACCGACGGGGGACCGGCTCCGGCGGCGAAGCCGAAGCGCAAGCGGGCGAAGGTCGACACCGGCTCGACGTCCGGACAGGTCCATCCCGGAGGCGCGACCGTGGGCGATTGGGTCCTGCCCCCGATGAAGCTCCTGTTGCAGCCGGGGGTGCAGAAGGTCGACCGGAAGGCCATCGAGCAGCGCGGGCTGACACTGCAGGAATCGCTCGCCTCGCACAACGTCGACACCGAACTGATCGGGATGACCGTCGGCCCGACCGTCACCCGGTACGAACTCGAACTCGGCCTCGGCGTGAAGGTCTCGAAGGTCACCAACCTGCAGAAGGACATCGCGTATGCGATGGCGGCGACCGACGTGCGCATCCTCGCCCCGATCCCGGGACGCTCGGCGATCGGTGTCGAAGTGCCGAACCACCAGCGCCAGTTGGTCGCGCTGGGCGATCTACTCACGTCGTCCGAGGCGATCAAGGCCACGAACCCGCTCGAGGTCGCCGTCGGCAAGGACATCGCCGGCAAGGCGGTCATGCTCGACCTGGCGGCCACACCGCACATGCTCATCGCCGGTGCGACCGGTGCGGGTAAGTCGAGCGGAATCAACTGCATCATCACGTCGCTGCTGATGCGCACGACGCCCGACGACGTCCGTCTGATCCTCATCGACCCGAAGCAGGTCGAGATGGGCCAGTACGCACGTCTCCCGCACCTGCTCACCCAACCGGTCACCAACCCGAAGAAGGCGGCGAACGCCCTCGGCTGGGCGGTCAAGGAGATGGAGCGTCGTTACGACGTCCTCTCCGAGATCGGCTACCGCGACATCGGTGGGTACAACAAGGCGTTCCGTGCCGGCAAGATCGAGGACCCGCCCGGAACCGACCCCGACGGACCGCCGGTGTACGAGCACATGCCGTACATCGTTGTGGTGGTCGACGAGCTCAACGACTTGATGATGGTCGCCGCGCGTGATGTCGAGGAATCGATCACGCGCATCGCCCAGAAGGCACGCGCGGTCGGAATCCACCTGATCGTCGCGACGCAGCGTCCGTCGGTGAACGTGATCACCGGTGTGATCAAGGCGAACATCCCGGCCCGCATGGCGTTCGCCGTGTCGTCGTTGACCGACTCGCGGGTGATCCTCGACCAGCCCGGCGCCGACAAGCTCGTCGGCAAGGGCGACATGCTCCTGTTGCCGGGGAACTCGTCGGTCGCGAACCGCATCCAGGGTGCGTTCATCACCGAGGAGGAGGTTCGCGAGGTCGTCGCACACTGGAAGGCGCAGGCACCCGAGGTGGTCACCTCCGCCGAGATCGAGGAGGGCGGCGAAGGCTCGGCCGGGTCTGCTCCGTCGGCGATGAGTTCGCCCGCGCTCACACCTCCCGCTCCGTCGATGGGCGGTCTGAACCTCGACGTCACGTCCGACGCCAACGCGTTCTCGGCCGGTGAGGACGACGAGGACACGGCGATGATGAAGCAGGCGATGGAACTGATCGTGCGCAGCCAGCTCGGTTCGACGTCGATGCTGCAGCGCAAGTTGAAGGTCGGCTTCGCCCGCGCCGGGCGGATCATGGATCTCCTCGAGACGCGAGGGGTCGTCGGCCCGAGCGAGGGCTCCAAGGCCCGTGCGGTGCTGATGACCGTCGAAGAGTTCGAACTGCTCCAGCAGAACGGTCAACTCTGACCCGAATGACACCGGCCGTCCCCGTCATCGATCTCGGTGGATTCGCCGGCGGACCCGACGCTCGTCGCCGGGAGAACGCCGACGAGATCGGTGAGGCATGTCGAGCCGTCGGCTTCTCGATCACGGGGTCGTGGTCCCCGTCGGCCGACATGGCGAGCCGCGGCTGACGATGCCGTTCTTCCACAATGCGAACTGGAACGCGCGGATCGAGTGCATCGTGGCCGATGGCGACGAGGCTCTCCACGACTCCGTAATCGCCGGCCGCCACCTGATGGCGAAGTTCCGGTCGACGGTCACCGACCCGCCATCCGGTGTCGGACAACTGGTGTCAGGCACCGGTTGTCCGGGCGGTTCGGTGACAGCGCCGTCGCCGTCGTCACGGGCCGCGCCCCTGCGAGAGCGGTAGCGTGCTCGTGTGCAGCGCTTCTACGTCGAGACGCTCGGCTGTCCCAAGAACGACGTCGATTCTGACAAACTGGTCGGCGCGCTCGTCGCCGACGGGATGCAGGCGACCGACGACGCATCCGCGGCCGATCTCGTCGTCGTGAACACGTGCGCCTTCATCGGCGAGGCGCGTCAGGAGTCGATCGACACGATTCTCGCGCTCGATGAGCAGCGCCAGTCCGCCAGTCGCCTGGTCGTCACGGGGTGCATGGCCGAGCGGTACGGCTCCGAACTCGCTGAGGCATTGCCCGAGGTCGACCAGGTCGCCGGATTCGGGCAGGCGTTCAATCTCGTCCCGACCGATCGGGACGGCACCGAGGTTCCGACGGGGTCCGCACCGGCCCGCAAGCTGATCCCGGTGTCGTCGACGCCGCTGCCCGAGTTCGACCTGTTGAACCTCCCCCGACCGAAGTCGACGGTGCCGTGGGCGTACATCAAGATCGCCGAGGGATGCGATCGCTCCTGCGGGTTCTGTGCAATCCCGAGCTTCCGCGGCCCACAGCGCAGCCGGGACATCGCATCGATCCTCACCGAGGTCGACGAGACCGGTGCTCGCGAGATCGTCCTCGTGGCTCAGGACCTTGCCTCCTACGGCAAGGACCGGCCCGACGAGCTCGGTGCCGGATCGATCGTTCCCCTCGTCGACGCGGTCGCCGACGCGGTCGATCGCGTCCGGTTGCTCTACCTGTACCCGAGCGACCTGACCGACGAGCTGATCGATTCGATCTGTCGCACCGGCGTTCCCTACTTCGACCTCTCCCTCCAGCACGTGTCGAAACCGCTGCTGCGACGGATGCGGCGCTGGGGTGACGGCCAACGTTTCCTCGACCGCATCGCCGACATCCGCGATCGCGAGCCCGACGCGGCATTCCGGAGCAACTTCATCGTCGGGTATCCGGGTGAAACCGAGGAGGATCACGATCAACTCCTCGACTTCGTCGAACGGGCGCAGCTCGACTGGTGCGGCTTCTTCTCGTACAGCAACGAGGACGGCACGTACGCGGCCGACCTCGACCAGCATGTCGATCCCTCTCTGATGAGCGAGCGACTCGCCGAACTGCGAGAGATGCAGGACGAGATCACCGCCTCGCGACGCGACGCCCTGATCGGGTCGGACGTCGAGGTGCTCGTCGATACGGCCGGCGTCGCCCGCAGCCATCGCGAGGCTCCCGAGATCGACGGAATCGTGCACGTTCCGGCCGATCTCCCGGTCGGCGAGATGTCGACCGTCCACATCGCCGACGCGCTCGGCCCCGACCTCGTTGCTGCCGGCGTCGACGCAGCAGATCTCGGCGATGGAGCCGACTGATGGTCGAGTCGCTGAACAGCTGGGCGAATGGGATCACCGCACTGCGGATCCTGCTCGCCCCGCTCGTGTTCCTGGCGATTCCCGAGGACGGCAGTGGCTCGTGGTGGGCGTTCTTCCTGTGGTTCGTGCTGTGTTCGAGTGACGGGATCGACGGGTACATCGCACGTCGTCGCGGCCCCACGGCGGTCGGCGCGTTCCTCGACCCGCTGGCCGACAAGGTCCTGGTGCTCGGTGCGATGTTCACCCTTGTCGCGCACGACATCTTCTGGTGGGTTCCGGTCGCGATCATCGCCGCACGCGAGCTCACCATCAGCGTCTATCGCGTCGTGAAGAGCGGGCGCGGCGTCAGCGTCCCGGCGAGCAAGCTCGGCAAGTACAAGACCGTCGTGCAGCAGTTCTCGGTGGCGTTCGCGCTGTTCCCGCTGACGGCGACGATGCCGTGGACCTGGAACACCCTGCTCTGGGTCGGTGTCGTGCTCGCCCTGGTCAGCGGGTACCAGTACCTCTGGCACGCGACGAAGTCCGTTCCGGCCGGCGTCGCCGCGCCCGTGTCGTGAACGTCTCGGTCCTCGCAGTCGGAACCGAGTTGCTGCTCGGTCAGATCATCGATTCCAATTCCGCATGGATCGGCGGCGAGTTGGCCGAACACGGCATCGACTCGCTCGTCCAGGTGAAGGTCGGTGACAACATCGGCCGGATCGAGGCCCAGCTGCGGCGGCTCCTCGACGAGTCCGATGCGGTGATCATGTGCGGCGGGTTGGGACCGACTCATGACGACCTCACTCGCGACGCGATCGCCGCGGTGATGGGGGTCGACCTGCTGCTCGACGATGCGGTCGCCGAGAGGATCCGCGAAGTGTTCTCCTCCCGCGGTCGGCGGATGCCGGAGAACAACCTGCGACAGGCGATGGTTCCCGAGGGAGCCGACGTGATCCACCAGACGCGCGGCACCGCCCCGGGCCTGATCTGTCCGATCGCTGACCCGAAGGGCACGGTCGTGTACGCCGTCCCCGGCGTGCCGCACGAGATGCGCGACATGATCCACCGTGCGATCCTCCCCGATCTCGTCCGGCGCAGTGGCTCGACCGACACGATCGTCAGCCGCGTCCTGCGGACCTGGGGGGAGTCCGAGAGCGGCCTGAACGAGCGACTCGACGACCTGATCGAGGAACTCGAATCACCCGACACGCCGACGTTGGCATTTCTCGCCTCCGGGTGGGAGGGGCTCAAGGTCCGTCTCACGGCGAAGGCGCCGACCGCCGCTCTGGCGGCCGCGCAGCTCGACGGGTGGGAGCAACGCCTGCGCTCCGAACTCGGCGATCTCGTGTTCGGCGTCGGCGACGACACCATGGAGTCGGTCGTGCTCGAGATGTGTCGCTCACGCGGGTTGACACTGGGACTCGCCGAATCGGTGACCGGTGGCCTGGTCGGTGCGCGACTGACCGGCATCCCCGGCGCCAGCGACGTCTTCCGCGGGTCGATCGTCAGCTACGCGACGGAGGTGAAGCAGACGATCCTGGGCGTCGCGCCGGGACCCGTGGTGAGTGCCGAGGCAGCGCGTCAGATGGCCCTCGGAGCTCGCGAACGGCTCGGATCGGACATCGCCGTCTCGCTCACCGGCGTGGCCGGGCCGGATGAACAGGATGGTCAACCGGCCGGAACGCTGTTCATCGGCATGTGCGGACCGGGCTTCGAGGATGTCCGCGAGCTGCGACTTCCCGGTCAACGCGAGCAGATGCGCCAGTTCGCGGTGATCAGCTCGCTCGATCTGCTGCGACGACAGCTCGCAACGATCTGACCATCGACGGGTGAACATCTCGCGCGATCGGATCCGGGAGGACAGCGCGGGGGAGTCGATACGATTTCGCCCTTGCCCTCGTAGCTCAGTTGGATAGAGCAAGTGACTTCTAATCACTCGGTCGCAGGTTCGACTCCTGCCGAGGGCGCGTGGTCCCGACCTGGCCGTTCCCTCGTGGTTCGGCCTGATCGGGCAAGCGGAGCACGACACGACGCCCGGTCCTCATTCGGCGATCATGTCGGCGACCGCGAGCATCTGACGGCCGACGGGCTGGAGATCGATCCGTGTGGCGAGCAGGCCCGTCGACACGCGCTCGATGACTCCCCACTCCCAGATCGCGGTGGCATCGAGTCCGGTCCGATCCGCAAGCCAGTGGGCACGTTCCCAGCAGGCGTCAACGCTCTCGAGATCGGTCGGGTCCTCGCGCATGATGATGCCGAGGTCGTACTCGGGCTCGGCGAGCAGGCCGTCGGGGTCGACCAGCTTGAACCCGTCACCAGCCTGCAGGGTGTTCCACTGATGGACGTCGCCGTGAACCAGACGAGCACGTTCGTCGTCGTGGGCGCCGATCCGCCGCTGGACCATTTCGACAGCGTGTTCGACCGCCTTCATGGTGCACGGCCTGTCGAGTTGTTCCCACGAGGACGTGATGTGATCGGCGAGCCATGCAGCCTTCTCGGCTCCGGTCGGAAGCCCGCACTCCGGGGCCGGCATCCACAATCGCGATGCGAGGTCACACAGGATCCGGTGGCGCGATCCGACCGGCACGTTCAACTCGAACAGAGACGGCCCGAGTCGCTCCATCAGCAACGCGCCACGGTCGAGATCGTGACGTTCCAGGCGCACGCAGCTCCGCCCGGCCGCCAGCTGCAAGACCGCGATCTCGTTGAGCGTCGCGCCGCCGCTCCGCGGGATCAACAGTTTGAGAACCGACTCGTTCCCGTCGTCGGTCGTACACCGAGCGACGAAGGCCTCGGTCCCGTCCCCGTATGGTTCCCCGACCCGGATCCCCCACTCGGCTTCGAGATCACCGATCAGATCGCTCAGGCCACGTATCCAATCGCCGGCGCCAGCGTCGAGTGCCTTGTTCCTCACGATTGCCGGGACGTCGACCACGCCGACACTGTTCTACAACGCACCGAGCGGTTCGCAGCCGATTCCGTCACCGGGGTCGAGCCCTCGGAGCCGAACCGGCATCACGTCCCCGTCGTGTCCGATCACGGGGTCGGAGGTTCGTCTCCTACCCGGGCCACCCGTACGCTGGTCCTGTGCAGGAGTTCCGACCGGCGTCCGTGATCGCTGACGACGCCGAACTCGCCGAGCGGTTCCATCGGGGAGACGAGGACGCGATCCGTTCGGTGGTCGACCGGTACGGCGACGCCGTCGTCGCCGTCGTGGCAACGGGAGACCTCGCCGACGCGACCGCTCGTGCCGCGGAGGTGTTCGTCGACGCACAGGCCGGCGAGTATCCGGCATCCGACGGATTCGGCCCATGGCTCGCCTCGATCGCGGCGGAGCGGTCCGGCTCCGTCGCCCCGACATTGTGGGCGGCGGCGAGAGCGATCTCGGCGATCGACCCCGAGGTTCGCGCCGCGCTGCGTCGTCATCACCTCGACGGTGAGGCACTCGAGGCGCGTGGCGAGTCCGCCCCCGACCTCGCGCGGCACGAACTGCGGCTCGACCGGCGACTCGCACATCTCGGAGACACCGACGACGTCCGAGCGGCGCTCGCCGACCCTCGGGCGTGGACCCAGGCAGGCTCCGACCTGTCCGACCGGGTCATCACCGCCTCCCGCCCTGACGACTCCGAGACCGAGATGGCGCACGTCCCGGCGATCGACATCGATGGTGGGAACGTCCCGGCGGCGGATCTCGATTCGGTCGAACCTGAGCAGCCCTCGTTGGTGGCGCGGAGCCTGCGACCGGTCGCCCTCGGACTCGGGGGAGCGGCGGTGGTCCTGTTCGTGGCGGTGATCGTGTTGAGCGCGGCCAGCGGAACACCGACGCCACCGAACTACGTCCTGGAGCTGACGCCCACCGGAGTACTCGTCGAAGTCGAGGGTGGGGAGATCACCGTCACCGAGCGCGATGCGGGGATCGAGATCGAACTCGACGCACTCACGCTTCCGCGTCGTGCGGCGGACACCTACTACGAGGGCCGTCTGGTGCTGATCGACGGTCAGGAGGTCTCGGCCGGCACGTTCGCCGAGGGCGACGACGTGACGCTCTGGGGCGGAGTCGCCCTCGACGACGTCGCGGCATTCCACGTCGTCACGGGTGCGGTCGCCGATCCCGGTGCCGCCGGGGACGTGGTGTTGAAGACCGACCTGCCGCGGTCCTGAGCGGAATCGGCGGCCGCCGTCAGCGGGGTTCGCGAGGGAGGCCGAGCACGCGCTCGCCGAGGATGTTGCGCATGATGTTCGACGTGCCGCCCATGATCGTGTACGCCGGGTCGTAGGCGAGGCCACGACCCACGTTGTCCCACAGCAGCGCGTCCGGTCCAAGCGTGCGGGCGACGAAACCGGCGACGCGCTGTTCGTGTTCGGTGCAGAAGCACTTGGTCGCAGCGGAGAAGCCCTTCGGCGCCTGTCGCAGGACCTCCCTGGTGACGAGGATCCGTCCGAGCGTGTACCCGGTCTCGATCTGCGCCATCTCCTGGCGGACGAGTGGATCGTCGCGGTCGGCACGTTGTGCAGCGATCTCGTACAGCGCGCGGTTCGAGACGAGGCGATCGATGCCACCTCGCTCGTGTTCGAGTTGCGCCATCGTCTGCTTGAACGCGTTTCCCTCGACACCGACCAGGTTGGCGATCGGAACGCGCACGTCGCTGAACCACACCTCGCAGAAGTGGCGGTTGGACGTCATGTCGGTGATCGGGCGGACTTCGATGCCCGGGGTGTCCATCGGGACGATCACCTCGCTGATGCCCCGGTGCGGGGGACCGGACGAGTCGGTTCGACAGATCAGGTAGCAGTAGTCGGCCGACTCGCCGAACGACGTCCAGATCTTCTGGCCGTTGATCACGAAGTCATCGCCGTCACGATCGGCGGTCGTCGTGAGCGACGCGAGGTCCGAACCCGAGTCGGGCTCGGACATCCCGATGCACCACGTCGTCTCTCCCGACAACATTCCCGGGAGGAATTCGGCCTGCTGATCGGGGGTCCCGTAGTTGATCAGCGTCGGGCCCATCTGCCGGTCGGCGAACCACGAGGCGGCGATCGGTGCACCGGCGGCGATCAATTCCTCGCCGACGATGAGGCGCTCGATCTGGGGGCGTCCGCCACCGCCGTGCTCCGTCGGCCAGGTCATCCCGATCCATCCGTGCCCCGCCATCTCGACGGCGAACTCCTTCGAGAACCCGTTGATCCACGAATCGTTCGACCGGCCGTAGCGCTCCACGGCATCCTGTGCGACCGAACGGGCGTGCTCACGAAGTTCGATCTGTGCGGGCGTCCATGCGAAGTCCATCGGCATTGATCGTAGGTGGACGCGGGAGCGGAGTGCGCCTCGGTGGCGCTCTGCGGATCCGACCGCTGCGCTCTACGGTTCGGCGATGGGGATGCAACGGCGCGAGCAGGTGCAGCAGCTCGCCCGATCCGGCGTCGTTGCGATGGATCCGTGACTGCACACAGGTTGCTGCTGCTCGGCGGAGTCGTCGGACCGATCGCGTTCCTCGTCGCATGGGTCGCTGGTGGGATCATCGATGACCGTCAGCTGAGTGCGATCGACGACGCCATCAGCCAACTCGCGAACGTCGAGGCCGACACCAGATGGTTGATGACCGCCGGCTTCTTCGGATTTGGCCTCGCCGTTGCGCCGTTTGCTTTCGCGATCCGTCCGATTCTGGGCGGTCCCTCTTCGTTGGCGTACGTGACGGCTGCGGCGTCGACGGTGGTGGTCGGACTGCTGCCGCTCGGCCGGTCCGATGCACAGGATGACTTTCACGCCGTTGCTGCAGGCATCGCCTACATCGCGTTTGCATCCGCACCGGCGAGCGCGTTCAGGCGTCTCGCCCGAATCGGCCATCGGCGCTTCGCCACGGTCGGGGTCGTGGTGTCGTCGATCGCAGGGGTGTCGCTGGCGGTGTCACTGACGTCGGCGCCGACCGGAGTCTTCCAGCGACTCGGACTCACGGCTCTCGACGGGTGGACGGTCGCCCTCGCCGTCATCCTGCTGTCGAGGTCGGGCACAGGTCAGAAGGGACGGCCGGTCGCTGGGCCGACGGGGTGGCGCCGCGCTAGGGTGTAGACAAGTACAAGACAAGTACGTCGTTCCCGACGTACCTCTGCACACCCCCACCGCGACGAAACGAGAGCCCCGCCATGACCGAATCCACGATCATCTACACCATCACGGATGAGGCACCGGCCCTCGCGACCTATTCGTTGCTCCCGATCGTCAAGGCGTTCGCCGGTGCCGCGGGTGTCGAGGTCGACACCCGTGACATCTCCTTGGCCGCGCGCATCCTCGCTCAGTTCCCCGAACGGCTGACCGACGATCAGCAGGTCCCTGATGCACTGACCGAGCTGGGCGAGATCGCCCTGACCGCTGGAGCGAACATCATCAAGCTGCCGAACGTGTCGGCGTCGATTCCGCAGCTCGTGGCTGCGGTGGCCGAGCTGCAGGCTCTGGGATACGACCTGCCCGAGTTCCCGAACGACCCGTCGACCGACGAGGAACGCGAGATCCGTGCGAAGTACAGCGTGGCGCTCGGCTCGGCTGTCAATCCCGTGCTGCGCCAGGGGAACTCCGACCGGCGCGCCCCGAAGGCGGTCAAGGAGTACGCCCGCAAGAACCCGCATTCGATGGGCGCGTGGTCGCCCGAGTCGCAGACCCACGTCTCGACGATGACCTCGGGAGACTTTGCGTCGAACGAGCAGTCGGTGACCGTCGACGAGGCGACCGATGTTCGCATCGAGCATGTCGCGGCCGACGGAACCGTCACGGTCCTGAAGCCCGACTTCCCGTTGCTCGCCGGCGAGGTCATCGACTCGACCGTCATGGATGTCGCTGCGCTGCGGACGTTCCTCGCCGAGCAGGTCGACGATGCCAAGGCGCGAGGCGTGCTGTTCTCGTTGCACATGAAGGCGACGATGATGAAGGTGTCGGACCCGATCATCTTCGGTCACGCCGTCGAGGTCTTCTTCGCCGACGTCTTCGCCAAGCACGGCGACGCCCTGCGCGCCGCCGGCGCGAACCCGAACAACGGATTGGGCGGTGTGCTGTCGGCTCTCGACTCGCTGCCCGCCGACCAGCGCGTCGAGATCGAGGCCGCCTTCGCCGCTGCATTCGAAGCGGGGCCCGACCTCGCAATGGTCGACTCCGACAACGGGATCAGCAACCTGCACGTACCGAGCGACGTCATCATCGATGCGTCGATGCCCGCGATGATCCGCGACTCCGGAAAGATGTGGAACAAGGCCGGCGATCGCCAGGATGCCAAAGCCGTCATTCCCGACTCGTCGTACGCCGGGATCTACCAGGCGACGATCGACGACTGCATCGCCAACGGTGCGTTCGACCCGACGACGATGGGCACCGTCCCGAACGTCGGCCTGATGGCGCAGAAGGCCGAGGAGTACGGCAGCCACGACAAGACCTTCGAAGCCCCCGCCGACGGCACGATGCGCGTCGTCGACGCCGGTGGCGACGTTCTGATGGAACACCGCGTGTCCGCAGGCGACATCTTCCGTGCGTGTCAGGTGAAGGACGAGCCGATCCGTGACTGGGTCCGGCTCGCCGTGAGCCGTGCCCGGGCGACCGGTGCGCCGGCCGTGTTCTGGCTCGATGCCGGCCGCGCCCACGACGCTCAGCTCATCGAGAAGGTCAACACCTACCTCGCCGATCACGACACCGACGGATTGCAGATCGAAATCATGGCGCCGACCGAGGCCACCACGTTCTCACTCGAGCGGATCCGGCGGGGCGAGGACACGATCTCGGTCACCGGCAACGTGTTGCGTGACTACAACACCGACCTGTTCCCGATCCTCGAACTCGGCACGAGCGCGAAGATGCTGTCGATCGTCCCGCTGCTCAACGGTGGGGGACTGTTCGAGACCGGTGCGGGCGGGTCGGCTCCCAAGCATGTCCAGCAGCTCGTCAAGGAGAACTATCTCCGCTGGGACAGCCTCGGTGAGTTCCTCGCCCTGGCCGTGTCGTTCGAGCACCTCGCCGAGGTGACCGGCAACGACGCCGCCAGGATGCTCGGCGACGCCCTCGACACCGCGACCGGCCAGCTCCTGGAGAACGGCAAGTCACCGGCACGCCGCCTCGGCTCGATCGACAACCGTGGCAGCCACTTCTACATCGCGCTGTACTGGGCGCAGGCGCTCGCCGACCAGACCGAGAACCCCGAGGTCGCTGCTCGTTTCGCTCCGCTGGCCGCTGCGCTGACGGAGAACGAGCAGAAGATCGCGGACGAACTCCTCGCGGTGCAGGGCCAACCTGCCGACATCGGTGGCTACTACCAGCCCGATGCCGACAAGGTCGACGCGGTCATGCGCCCCAGCGCCACCCTCGACTCCATCCTCGCCACCCTCTGACCGTTACGTAACGGGTCTGACCCGTTACGTAACGGTGGCGGAGGCCAGCCCGCTCGTTCTCAAGCCGCGGGTGCGTCGAAGACGAAGGAATCAGCGAGGTAGAGCCTCCGGACCTGTTCGACGAGTTCAGCGATGCGAGGATCAGTGCGATGCAGGGTTCTGGCGCGGTGCACCGCCGTTCGTCGCGCACCGGTGGTATCGCATCCAAGCGCGTCGAAGACTCCCCTCCGAGACGACTCCGTCGCTGACGCGGCGAGAGTGATTGCCACGGCTCGTCTCTGGGCCATCAGGGGTCGGGCCCTCACATCCGAGCGTTCGGACAGGACGAGATCGACGGTCGTGACCAGATCGTGGCCGTCGGGCAGCCGGATCGATGGCGGTGATGGCGCTTCCAGGATCGGCGCACACACGAATCGGTCGAACTCGGCGGGGTTCGAAAACCACGTCGATACCGTCTCCGTGCTCATCCAACGCGGAGCCGCTCGCTTGCGAAGGTAGGTGCGATGGCTCGACCACCGATATTCGCTCGGGAGTTCGATGCCGACGATGTCGAGTGGATTGAGGTGGATGTACCTCACCACGTTCGCGAGGTACCCCATCTCGGTGATCAGCCGCGAGGTGAAGCGGCCGCCGAAGAGGTGTCCCACGCGCTCCATTCGTTGATTGACGTGCGTCGCATACATCGAAAGCAGCCACTGGAGACCGTCGGAGAGTCGTCGATCCGAGCTTCGCACCAGCAGGTGAAAGTGATTGGTCATCAGACAGTAGGCGTGGACCTCGAGTCCGAAGCGGTCGGTCGTTGCCCCGAGAAGCTCACCGAATCGGCAGCGGTCATCCGTGTCGAAGAAGATCGCATGACGGTCGACGCCTCGGCTCATCACATGGTGCCAGCCGTCGGTTGGGTCGATACGCAGTGCCCTTCCCATATCGCCATGCTGACGTCGGGGTGCCTCAGAGATGAGGCGTTACGTAACGGGTCAGACCCGTTACGTAACGGTCAGCGGTTGGCGATGGGGGTGTAGTCGCGCTCGTCGGCGCCGGTGTACCACTGGCGTGGACGGCTGATCTTCTGGCCTTCGTCGAGTAGTTCTTCCCAGTGGGCGAGCCAACCGGACATGCGCGGGATCGCGAACAGCACGGTGAACATCTCGACCGGGAACTTGAGTGCCTGGTAGATCAGACCCGAGTAGAAGTCGACGTTCGGGTAGAGCTTGCGGTCGACGAAGTACGGATCCTCGAGGGCGGTCTCTTCGAGCTTGAGCGCAATGTCGAGCAGCGGGCTCTTCCCGGTCACCTCGAACACGTCGTACGCGGCCTTCTTGATGATCGTCGCCCGCGGGTCGTAGTTCTTGTAGACGCGGTGGCCGAAGCCCATGAGGCGTCCTTCGCCCTTCTTGACGGACTCGACGAATGCCGGGACGTTCTCGATCGAGCCGATCTCGGTCAGCATCCGGATCACGGCCTCGTTGGCGCCGCCGTGGCGCGGTCCGTACAGAGCGGACGCCGCACCTGCCGCCGACGAGTACGGGTCGGCGTGGCTGGAGCCGATGACGCGCATCGCGGTCGTGCCGCAGTTCTGCTCGTGGTCGGCGTGCAGGATGAACAAGATGTCCATCGCGCGTTCGAGCGCAGGATCGACCTCGTAGTCGCCGATCTTCCACATCATGTTGAGGAAGTTCGCTGCGTACGACAGGTCGTTGTCGGGCTGGTTGAACGGGAGACCGACCGAGAAGCGGTAACACATCGCCGCGATCGTCGGGCTCTTCGCGATCAGGCGGAGCGTCTGGTGTTTGCGGGCTGCGGGATCCTCGATGTCCTTGGCGCCGTCGTAGAAGGTTCCGAGGGCGGCGACCGCCGAGACGAACATCCCCATCGGGTGGGCGTCGTAGTGGAAGCCGTCGACGAAACGCTTGCGCATGTTCTCGTGGATGAACGTGTGATGGGTGACATCGTCGGTCCACGTCGTGAGTTCCGCCGCGGTGGGGAGTTCGCCGTTCACGAGCAGGTAGGCAACCTCGAGGTAGGTCGAGTGCTCGGCCAACTGCTCGATCGGGTAGCCCCGGTACCGGAGGACGCCATTGGTGCCGTCGAGGTAGGTGATCTGCGATTGCGTGGCCGCCGTCGACAAGTACGCCGGGTCGTACATGTACAGGCTCGGGTCCAACTCGCGCAGCGCCGACGACGGGAACACACCACCCTCGATCGGGACCGTGACGGTCTTTCCGGTTCGGTCGTCGGTGATGGTGATCGTTTCGGGCACGTGGCTTCCTCCGTGGCTCCAGGGTTGAAATTCGGCTGGCCGCAGGATCATCTCCGACCGCACTCGCACGATAACGGCTCGCCTCGGCTGTGACCGCAACGAGGCAATCGATGTCGACGGATCAACATCGAACGTCCGATGTGCGCCGCTCTCCGCCGGTGGACGATGCGGTCAGAGCGGCGTGTTCCCGTGCTTCCGTTCGACGAGGACCTCACGCTTCTCGGCGAGGATTTCGAGTGCCGCACTGATCTCGGATCGGGTGTCGGCCGGGTCGATCACCGCGTCGATGAACCCCCGCTCGGCCGCCACGTACGGATTGAGGAGGCGCTCCGCGTAGTCGGACTCGAACTCGGCGCGTTCCTCCGGCGTCGAACGCCGGGCCAGGATGGCGGCGGCCTGGCCGGCTCCCATGACGGCGATCTCGGCCCACGGCCACGCGAGGCAGAGATCGTTGCCCATCGTCTTGGAGTCCATGACGATGTACGCGCCGCCGTAGCTCTTGCGCAGGATCACGCAGATCCGGGGCACGTTCGCCCGCGCGTAGGCGTAGACGAGTTGGGCGCCGTGGCGGATCATGCCGCGCCATTCGAGATCCTTGCCGGGGTAGAAGCCCGGGGTGTCGACAAGCGTGATGATCGGCAGATTGAACGCGTCGCAGAATGCGATGAAACGGGCGGCCTTCTGTGACGCCGGGATGTCGAGCGTTCCGGCGAGCACCATCGGCTGATTCGCGAGGATGCCGACCGGGCGTCCATCGATCGTCGCGAAGGCCGTGACGGCGTTCGCGGCCCAGCGATCTCGCACCTCGAGCATCGAGTCCTCGTCGGCGATCGCCGCGGCGACCTTGCGGACGTCGTAGCTGCCCGTCGACGACTCGGGGATCTGCGCTCCCGCTTCGGGGCACGGACGGTCGCCGGGGTCGAACGAAGTCCACCGCGCCGGTTCGGCGTCGACGCTGTCGGGGAGGTAGCCGAGCAGGTCGAGTGCGGTGCTCGCGGCCGTGTCGCGGTCGGCCACGACGAACGTGGCGACCCCGGTGTACCGGGCGTGGGTCGCCGATCCGCCGAGTTCGTCGGTGCCGATGGCGACCCCCGTGAACTCCTCGACCATCACCGGGCCGTTGACGAAGGCCGACGACCGTTCGGTCATGATCGTGAAGTCGGCGAGACCCAGGAGCAATGCGGGACCTGAAACTGCGGGACCGTCGACGATGATGATCGTCGGGACGAGTCCGGAACAGGCGGTGAGCTGCCGCGCCACGCGGCCCCACCCGTTGAGTGCGGCCATTCCCTCCTCGATGTCGCTTCCGGACGTCGAGATCACGACGACCACTGGAATCCGGTGATCGAGGGCGGCGGCGATCCCTGCCTCGAGTTGGTGTCCGGTCGCCTCGTCGAGACGGGCCGGGTCGTCGCCGTCGTCGAACTCGATCCAGATCACCGATCGGTCGGGTACCCCGCGATCGTCATCGGTGATCACTCTGACCTCGGACTGGGCGAGGCCGGGGACGAAGCGGTTCAGGCCGAACGTGTCGACAGCGGCATCGAGGTCGGTCATCTCGGCTCACCGTACCGCACCGCAATCGCGCGACGCCGATCCCCTCAGAACCCGGCCCCCACGATCGAAAGTGCGCGTCGGTGCCGGCACCGACGCGTATTTCGGTGGTCAGGGGTTGCGGGGTGCGGGGAGCGCGGCGGTCTCGGGATGGACGCCCGGCTGCATCTCGCCCTGTTCGGCGATCACCCGGCGGAGCGTGTCGAGCGCGACGTGCGTGGGGGCACTCGGTGTCGGTCGGCGGCGTCGGATCGAGGCGACGACTCGACGCGGGAGTTCGGGAACGTTGATCCGCCGGAATGCTCCGCTCAGCCACGTGGGCACCGCCGTGGCCGGCACGATCGCCGCCCCGAACCCGTCGAGCGCGAGTGACGCGAGCAGTCGCACGCCGTCGATCTCGGCCTGCGGGCGCAGGGTGACGTCGTTCGCCGCAGCCGACCGGTCGAGCACCTTGCGCAACGCCGAGCCGGTCGGGGGGAGGAGCAGCGGTTCGTCGTCGAGGTCGCGGATCGCGATCGTGTCGTTGTCGGCGAGGTGGTGGTGGCCCTCGACGAGCAGGAACAGATCCTCCGCGAAGAGCGGTTCGACGACGAGTTCCGGTTCGTCGATCGGCAGGTGGATGACGGCGGCGTTGAGCTCACCGGACATCACGTTCGGCACGAGCGAGGAGGACGCGCCGTCACGGATGACGGCGCGGACGTTCGGATGGTCGATCGCGAGCTGGCTCAACAGCGACGGGGTCAGCCAGCGTGCCGTGGTGCCGATCACGCCGATGCGGGTGTGGCCCGACACCCGATCGTGGCGGCTGGTCATGTCGGACGTGATGTCCTCGATCTCGTTGAGCACGCGACGGGCGCGATCGACGACGCGAGCGCCATCCTCCGTGAGGCCACCGTTCGTCCGGTCGACGAGGATGACCCCGAGTTCCTTCTCGAGTCGGGAGACATGCCCGGAGACGTTCGACTGCACCGTGAACAGCGAACGCGCGGCGGCCGAGAAGGTTCCGTGATCGGCGATCGCGACGATCGCCGCAAGCTGACGTACATCCATCTCCAAAAACGATAGCAAGTATCTCCATCATCTACTTGCCAGATCGATTCGTGGCTGTGCATACTCTCTACAGAGCTTGTGATTGAGATCACAAGTCACATAGATCGCAGTGACAACACCCCCCATGTTGCACTCGACGAGACATCCACTATCCGATCCCCCAATCGGAGGATGATCTCAGGTTGAGAGGCCCGGATTCCCCAATCCGGGCCTTTCCCGTTTTCGATCCACCCGCCCACCCGCGGCGCTCCAAGCCTCGCTCCGCTCGGCGTTGCTTTCCGGCCCTTCGGCGGCTACAGCGTTGCGCGGGACGTGTCGCGCCTAGGTTGGGCTGATGGCTCGTGGGGCGGCGTTTTTCGATCTCGACCGGACGCTTCTCGCGGGGGCGTCGGGGGAACTCTTCTCGGAGGCGATCCACCGGGCGGGGTTGTCGACCGGTCCGCTGCCGGGTGAGAAGTTCCTGTACGGGCTGTTCCACCGGATCGGCGAGACGCTCCCGGCCATGGCGATCGCCCGTCAGGGGGTCACGGCGGCCAAGGGTCGATCCTCTGCGGCAGTCCGCGAGGCTGCCGAAACCGTGGTCGAACAACTCGTCGCACTCGTGCAGCCGTTCGCTCGCACGGCGTTCACGACGCACCGGGATGCGGGGCGTCCGATCGTGTTGGCGACCACGACTCCCTACGACCTCGTGAAGCCACTCGCTGACGCACTCGGATTCGATGATGCCGTCGCCACCCGGTACGCGGTCGACAGCGAGGGGAACTACGACGGGACCCTCGATGGGCCGTTCGTGTGGTCGGCGGGCAAACTCGCCGCCGTCACCGCCTGGGCCGAGGACCACGACGTCGATCTCGCCGAGAGTTGGGCCTACTCGGACAGCTTCTACGACACCCCGATGCTCGATGCCGTGGGACACCCCGTCGTCGTCAACCCGGACCCGCGCATGGTCCTGATGGCGGCCGCTCGTCGCTGGCCGACCGCCAACCTCGACGTATCACCGGGGGTGGTGAAGATTCCCGTGGTCGGCCTCGAGGTCCAAGATGTCGCCCGTCGCCTGACCCACCCGGCGATGTATCCGTATGCCCGGTTCGACATCGGTGCGGTCGACTCGATTCCCGACACGGGACCCTGCATCCTGGTGGGCAACCATCGCAGCTATTTCGACGTCGTCGCGATGTCGCTGGTGATCGCCAAGGCAGGCCGTTCGGCCCGGTTCCTCGGGAAGAAGGAGGTGTTCGACGCCCCGATCGTCGGACAGGCTGCCGCCGCGATGGGAGGCATCCGGGTCGACCGCGCGACGGGGTCGAACGAACCGCTGCGCGCCGCAGCCGACGCATTGGACGGCGGCGAGATGGTCGCCCTGATGCCGCAGGGCACGATCCCGCGTGGTGCGGCGTTCTTCGACCCGGAGTTGCGCGGCCGCTGGGGCGCCGCCCGGCTCGCCCAGATGACGGGTGCTCCGGTGATCCCGGTCGGGCTCTGGGGTACCGAGCGGGTGTGGCCACGTTCGAAACGCGTGCCGAACGTGTTCAACCTGACCGATCCGCCGGTCGTCCGGGTCCGTGTCGGTCAGCCCGTGGGTCTGAAGGGGCGGTCGCTCGCCGCCGACACCAAGCGGATCATGACGGCGATCGCCGGCGAACTCCCACCGGAAGCGCGAGAGTCGCACACCCCGACGCGAGACGAATTGCTCGCGACCTTTCCGCCGGGCTATTCCGGTGATCCCGAGCAGGAAGTCGCCCGCCGCCCGGGTGAGGACTGAGGAACGATCACATGACCCGAGCAACAACACTCACCGACGAGGAGATCATCGCCGTCGCGACACAACTCGCCCGAGCCGACCAATTCCGCGACCCCGTCGAAGCGACGGCGCCAGCGCCGACCACGCTGTCCGACGGATACCGCGTCCAGGCCGCCGGCCACGGATTGCACGCCGACGACCTCATCGCGTGGAAGGCGGGGTGCACGAACGAGGCGGTGCAGCAGATGCTCGAGATCGACGCTCCGGTCCTCGGTCGGTATCGGAAGGATCACGTCCTGTCGACGCCGGCAGCGCTGCGGTTCGACGCGTTCGCGACTGCCCCACACCTCGAGGTCGAGGTCGGACTCCGGCTCCTGCGTGACATCGACGAAGTCCCGAACGACCCGCTCGATTTGGCCGACGCGGTCGAGGCATTCGCGGCGATCGAAGTGGTCGCGGGTCGGCTGTCCGCGTTCCCGCTGGTTCCGGTCGCTCAACTCGTCGCCGACAACGTCGCGAGCGGACGAATGATCGTCGGACCGACCCTCGACCTGACCCCGGACGAACTCCGCTCACTCGACGCTGTTCCGGTCGCGCTCGTCGCCGGTGGCGAATCGGGTGCCGTCGCGTCCGGAGCGGAGGCGATGGGTCATCCCCTGCGCGTGCTCGCAGCGGTCGGTGCGTTCGCGATCGATGCCCACCATCCATTGCGGGCCGGTGAGCTCGTGATCACCGGGACCTGTACGGGCCTCGTGGCGGCCGAGCGGGGGATCGACCACGTCGGACGGGTCGGCGACGCCGAGGTGCGCGTGCGGTTCGACTGACCGTGGGCCAAGATGCTCCCATGAGTTCACTGCCATCGCCGATCGATCTGTTGCCCCACCGCGCTCCGTTCCTGCTCGTCGACGAGTTGGTGGCGATGGAGCCGGGCGTTTCCGCGACGGGAATCTGGCGGTTGACCGGGGACGAGTACTTCTTCGCCGGACACTTCCCGGGCCGTCCGACGCTGCCCGGCGTGCTCATGTGCGAATCGATCGCCCAGGTCGGAGCGTGCGCCGTCCTCGCGGACGAGCGCTTCGCCGGGAAGTTGCCGCTGTTCGGCGGGCTCGACGGGGCGCGCTTCCGCCGCCAGGTCGTCCCGGGGGACGAGTTGACGATCGAGGTCGAGCTCGGTCGGATGTCCGCCCGCGCCGGGAAGGGATCCGGCTCGGTGACGGTCGACGGAAAGGTCGCGACCAGCTGTGACCTGATGTTCGTCCTCGCCGACATCTGAGCGGGTGAACTACCCCACCGTCCTCTTCGACCTCGATCACACGCTGTTCGACACGCACGCATCCGAAGCAGCGGCGTTCGAGGCGACGATGCGGTCGATCGCCGTCGATCCGACCCCGGAGGTCTTCGCGGCCTACGACCGATTGAACCAGGCTCTCTGGCGTCGTGTGGAACGGGGCGAACTCGATCCGAACGACGTGAAGATGATCCGGTTCGTGCAGCTGCTCGACGAACTCGGAATCGACGGCGACGCTCGGGCGATCGCCGAGAGTTTCGTGACCGGGCTGGCGGAACACGGCGACCTGTACGCAGGAGCCGGCGAGCTCCTCGCCGAACTCGGTGCGACGTGCCGGTTGGCGTTGATCACGAACGGCATCGGCTCGGTGCAGCGGGGGCGCCTGCGCCGGTTGGGTCTCCAGAGCTCCTTCGAGGTCGTCAGCATCAGCGGTGAACTGGGGATGACCAAGCCGGGGCGCGAGATCTTCGACCACACCCTGCGCGCCATGGAGATCGACGATCGTGGGGGCGTGGTGATGATCGGTGACAGCCTCGCCAGCGACATCCGTGGCGGCGTGAACTCCGGCATCGACACGATCTGGTTCAATCCGCGCTCACAGACCAACACCAGCGAGATCGCACCGACACACGAGGTGTCGTCGTTGGAGGACCTCGCCGTGTTGATCGGGTGACCGACGGCGACTACGACGCCGGAGCGACGACGACCGAGCCGTTGTGACCGCCGAATCCGAAGTTGTTCGAGATCGCCGGACCAGGTGTCCACGGACGGGCGTCGCCGACCACGAGGTCGATCTCCATCCCGTCGTCGGCCGCAGCCGTGTTGGCGGTCGGGGGGATCAGTCCGTGCTGCATCGAGAGGACCAGAGCCGCCGCCTCGAGTGCACCGGCGGCACCGAGCGCGTGGCCGGTGACACCCTTGGTCGACACGACCGGTACGGCGTTCGGTCCGAAAACCTCTCGGATCGCGTCGGCCTCGGCCGCATCGTTGAGCGGTGTCGACGTGCCGTGGGCATTGACCTGGCGGATGTCACCCGGTTCGATTCCCGACTCGGCGAGTGCGAGGCGCATGCAGGCGATCGCTCCGACGCCGCCCGGTGATGGAGCGGTGATGTGGTGGGCGTCGGCGTTGCTGGCCCCGCCCAGGACCTCGCCGAGGATGTTCGCTCCGCGAGCTTCGGCGTGCGACCACTCCTCGAGGATCAGCACCGCGCTGCCCTCGCCCATGACGAAACCGTCACGGTCGGCGGCGAACGGTTGGCTCACACCCGTTGTCGAGAGTGCGGTCATGTTGGAGAAACCGGCGAGGCCGGTCGGTGTCCCCGCGGACTCGGCGCCCCCGGTGGCGACCGCGTCGACGATGCCCCACCTGATCAGGCGTGCCGCGTAGTTGATCGCGTGGCTCCCGGCCGCGCAGGCGGTCGTGATCGTCTCGTTTGGGCCCTGGAGGCTGTAGCGCATCGAGATCGCCGCGCCGGCCGCATTGGTCATCATCATCGGGACGAGGAACGGCGAGACCCGCCGTTCGCCCTTCTCGAGTCGGATCTGGATCTGCTCCTCGAGGGTGTGCAGACCACCGACTCCGGTGGCGAAGATCGTGCCGAAGCGCGCCGGGTCGATGCCGATCGCGTCGAGTCCGCCCGCTTGATCGAACGCCTCACCCGCGGCTGCGAGTGAGAACTGTTCGACCCGATCGGCTCGACGAGCGTGCTTCGCGTTCTCGAAGTACGGGGTCGGGTCCCAGTCCTCGATCTCGACGGAGCGACCGCTGGTCGCCCCCGGACCGAGCAGGCCTGCCCAGTAGTTCTGCGCGCCGATGCCGGCCGGGGCGACGACACCGAGACCGGTGATCGCGACCCGACGCGACCCGGTCGGGTCGGTCGTCATGATGGGGAACTCAGACCTTGGCGACGACGAGGTCGTAGGCGGACTGGACCGTCTCCACGCCTTCGAGCTCTTCCTCGGGGACCTCGATGTCGAACTCCTCTTCGAGCGCCATCACGAGCTCGACCAGGTCGAGGCTGTCTGCGTCGAGGTCGTCGCCGAACTTGGCGTCGAGGACCACGGCGCTCTCGTCGACTGAGAGCACCTCGACGGCGCACTTGCGGAAGCGGGCGAACAGTTCTTCATTCACGGGAATTCTCCAATTCAGTAGTAGCGGTTTGTGACTGTAGTTGGCGGAAGGCCGGGAGCCAGAGAACTGGATCTCCCGACGAGCGGAGCGAGTCCGGGCGTGAGCCCGGAGAGAGGCACTGCGACGACGAAGTCGGCGAGACGGCGCCAGCCGTCATGACCGTAGGTCATCAGTGTCCCATGCCCAGTCCGCCGTCGACGGGGATCACGGCACCGGTGATGTACGCGGCGTCGGGGCCGGCGAGGAAACTGACGACACCTGCGATCTCGTCCGGCTCGGCCATGCGCGCGAGCGGGACCACGGAGGTGATCGCGGCGAGTTGATCGTCGGTCAGCGCGGCGGTCATGTCGGTGGCGACGGGTCCGGGTGCCACGACGTTGACCGTGATCGAACGTGAGCCGAGTTCCCGAGCCAGCGAGCGGGCGAAACCGACGAGTCCGGCCTTGGATGCGGCGTAGTTCGACTGGCCGGCCTGCCCGAGCATTCCGACGACGGACGACATCAGGATGATTCGACCGCGCCGGGCCTTGAGCATGCCCTTGGCCGCACGCTTGGTCACGCGGTAGGAGGCGGTGAGGTTGGCGTCGAGGACGCTGGCGAAGTCGTCCTCGGTCATCCGCAGCAGCAGCCCGTCCTTGGTGACACCGGCGTTGGACACGAGGACCTCGACGGTGCCACCGAAGTGTTCCTCGACCGCGGCGAACGCGGCGTCGACCTGGGCGGCATCGGTGACGTCACAGCGGACTCCGAAGAGACCGTCGGGCGGTGGGGACGAGTTGTAGGTCACGGCGACCCGGTCACCACCGTCGGCGAGTCGGCGTGCACAGGCGAGCCCGATCCCGCGGGAGCCCCCGGTCACGAGGACGATGCGTCCGGTCGGTTCGGTGTCACTCATCGTTCGCTCCGTCATCGGTGAATTCTGCTGCGTTCGGGCTCCAGCGGACCACGGCGCTGGCGGCGGACATGCCGGCGCCGAAGCCGACGAACAGGATCAGGTCGCCATCGGAGACGCGTCCCTCGTCGAGTGCTTCGGCGAGGGCGAGCGGTACCGAGGCCGACGACGTGTTCCCGGTGCGATCGAGCACGATCGAGGCGCGTTCGAGCGGGATGCCGAGGCGATCGAGCGACGCCGAGATGATCCGGATGTTGGCCTGGTGCGGGACGACCAGGGTGATGTCGTCCGCCGACACGCCTGCACTGGTCAGTGCGTTGGTGGCGGAGTCAGCCATCAGGCGCACCGCTCGACGGAAGACCTCGCGACCCTCCATCTGGAGCACGCCGCCGATCTCGGCGTACAGGGCGCTCTCGGCCTCGCCGAGCGAGTCGAGGTCCCAGCCGAGGAGCTGGCCACCTCCGTCCACCGCCTCGAGGACTGCCGCTCCGGAGCCGTTGCCGAACAGAATGCCCGTGTTGCGATCGTGGTAGTCGGTGATGCGATCGAGCGTGTCGGTGCCGATGACCAGCACCCGACGGGCGCCCATTGCGATCAGGCCGTGCGCGTTGACGAGCGCGTACACCCATCCGGAGCACGCGGCGTTGAGGTCGAAGGCGCCACACGAGGTGAGTCCGAGTTGGTCCTGAACCGTCGAGGCGCTCGCGGGGACGGCCCGGTCGGGCGTGGTGGTGGCGAGGATGAGGGCATCGATGTCGTCCGGGCCCACGCCCGCCATGTCGAGTGCAGCCCTGCCGGCCTCGGTGGAGAGTCCCGCCGTGGTCCCGCCGACATGGCGTTGGACGATGCCCGTGCGATCTCGGATCCACTCGTCGTCGGTGTCCATCATCGACTCGAGGTCGACGTTCGTCAGGATCTTGTCGGGGAGGGCGACGCCCCAGCCGGTGATGACGGCGCCGCGGGCGCCGGGTGGGGTGGAAGGCATGCTCAGTCGCTCCTCAGCCAGGCGATGGGTTGGCGCAATGTGACACGTTCGGTGTCGACGGCGATGAAGCTCTGCAGGAGGCCGGAGAACGACGAGCGCACTTCGACGTGGCCCACATGGCCGATGACGGTTCCGACGTCGATGCGCGACCCGTCGGCGATCTCGGCGACCGGAGAGAAGAGCCCAGCGGCGGGGGAGACCACGAGTCGTTCCACGGCGAAGAGGTGTTCGCCCTCGAGTTGCCCGGCATGGGACGTCGTGGACGCCCCGACCCATTCGAGCAGCTTGTCGAGGTCGTCGGGGGTGGCGATCGAGATCGTCCGACCGGAGGTGGTGCGCTTCGCCATCCCGCTCAGCACGCCCCCCGGTCCGAGCTCGGCGAAATCGGTGACGCCCTCGCCTTCGAGGGTGAGCAGACTCTGGCGCCAACGGACCGGGCTGGAGAGTTGGGCCGACAGCAGGTTGCCCCATTCGGTGCCCAGTACATGCGGTTTCGCGTCGACGTTCGAGACGACGGGGACGTCGCTGTCGCGCGGCTCCGCGTCGGCGATCGCGTCACGCAACCGGTCGCGTGCAGCGACCATGAACGGGGTGTGGAACGCGCCGGACACCGGCAGCCCCATGACCCGTTTCGCACCGAGATCCTTCGCGTGGGCCGACGCCTTGTCGACGCCGTCGGGCGAGCCGGCGATGACCACCTGACCGGGTGCGTTGTAGTTCGCGACCCAGACGTCCGCGTCCGCGAGGTTGCAGGCGACACCGACC
>NZ_JBAVYV010000198.1:0-17895 GCF_049588435.1 Ilumatobacter sp. | reverse complement strand
GGGTGCGGGGGCGATGGGCAGGCCGAGTGAGCGCAGGGGCACCCGGTCGAGACGCACGTACCTGCGCCGGCGATCACCCGAGGATCCGAAGCGTTCGATCAGGCCGACGCCGGACAGCACGTGGAGGTGGTGGGCGAGCAGGTTTCCCGGGATCGAGAGGCGCGCTGCGAGTTCGCTCGGTGCACGGTCGCTGACCGTCAGCTCGTCGACGATCGCCAACCGGGACGGATCAGCGAGTGCCGCGTGGATGCGAGCACGGATCTGTTGACCTGAATTCACGTCCCCCAGTATTCACTCATAACTGATTGATTCAATGACCCATGAGTGATTTTTGCTGATCGTTCATCTCGCGCCCCTCACCGTTCATCTCGCAGTCTCGTCGCTCATCGTCGAGCGTCGAAGCGGCCACCCGCAAGATGAGCGCCACCTGATAGTCTCACTGTTCACTTTGGGTTGAGGGTCGAAGTGAGGGGTGTCAGATCTCCTGCGCGTCGGAGATGCGAGCGGCTCGGAGCGGGTCTGCGCGATCAGTGGTAGAACATCACGGAATAAATGCGGTCACGAAGAATGAGTATGCAATACTATGAGCGGTCAGTCCCGGGCGGCTGATGTTCGGCGTTGGTCTTTGACCACACGACAACACAGGGAGACAGATCATGCGGAAACTGATAGCAGCGGGTCTCGTGGTGGGAACATTGGCGCTCCCGATCTCGACTCCCGCGTTTGCTGACGACGCGGAAGCTCCCGTGGAGTCCGTCGAAGCGCCGCCCGAGAACTCGACGACCACGACACAAGCGCCTGCTCCGCAACCGGAACCGGTGATCGACGAGGTCGTCGCACCTCCGGCTGCTCCTGACTCGACGTCGACGTCCACCTCGACCTCGACCTCGACCTCGACCTCGACTTCGACCTCGACTTCGACCTCGATTCCCGAACCGCTGGCGATCTCGGATTCGGACGCGTCGGATGCTCGACTCCCCAACATCGCGGACTTCCTCGGCGGCGTTCCGGTGTCCCCGCAGACCTCCGAGCGGCGGTCCCCGGCCGAGCAGACCCGTCCATGGACGCCGCCGACCTACCCGGATTCGACGGACGCCGAGTGTGTGCAGGAGAAGATCGACAAGCGAGTCTCGACATGGAGCAACGACAGCGGATGGTCCGCGTGGTCTGACTGGGGCGACTCACCGGTGTGGGACGACGGACGTGCGCGCACCGGACATCACAACTCGGCGTACCACGGCGACAATGGTGACGGGCACTTCGCCTACGTCGTCGTGGATCAGCGACCCATCACCGATGGTGATTGTGTTCCGCCGTGTTCGTCGGGCGGTGTGTCGATGCAGTCGTCGCGTGACGACGATGATCGCTCGGATGATGATTGTGTTCCGCCGTGCCCGTCGGATCGGGTGTCGATGCAGTCGTCGCGTGGCGACGATGATCGCTCGGATGATGATTGTGTTCCGCCGTGTCCGTCGGATGATCGTGACGACTGCGAACCGCCGTGTCCGTCGGATGATCGTGACGACTGCGAACCGCCGTGTCCGTCGGATGACCGTGATGATTGTGTCCCGCCGTGTCCGTCGGATGATCGTGACGACTGCGAACCGCCGTGTCCGCCCGGGTACTTCCGGCCCGGAGCGCCGGCAACACCGTCCGGCGCATCGGACTCGGGGCACAACCCGCCATCGGATTGTGTCCTCATCGTCAACTCGGGTGGTGCCGGTGTCACGTCGGTGTGCGCCTCGCCGCTCGATGGCACGTGGGAAGCAGTGGTGACGGTTTCGGCCAACTCGACCGACCCGTCGAACGAGGTCAGCATGACCATCAATGGTTCGGTGGTGGCCGATCAGGTCGTTCCGATCGTGAATCAGCAGTTCCTCTACAACGGGTTCGTCAGCGCCAGCGAGGACTTCGCCGTCCTCGCAACGTTCGATCGGGGCAACGGTCCGATCGGTGTGACGCTCACCGCGGAGGCACCGGACACCGATTGCCGTCCGGCTCCGCCGGTCTACCCGCCGACCGAGGTCGTGACCAACGGTACGTGTGAGACGGGCGACGCCACCGTGTTCGTGTCCGTGGAGACGACGACGTACGACGCGGTCTGGAATGAAGAAACCCTGCAGTGGGAGCCGGTGGCGAACCCGCCGACCGTGGTCGGCTTCGACCGCCCGCTGACCCAGGAGGAGCAGGCCGCGTGCCAGCCGCCGGCGAACGTTGAGGAGACCGAGTGGGTGGATGGCATCTACGAGTGTGGAGACACCGAGGTCGAGCAGACCCGCACGGTGACCACGACGCCGTACATCTACGTCGAAGGCCAAATTCCCGAGTGGGTGCTCGACACGGACAATGCCGTCAGTGTGGAGGAGACGCGGATCCGCCAGTTGAACGCAGACGAGATCACCGTCTGTCCCGTGCTGGAGTTCCAGGTCCTCGGCCCGGCGTGTGTCGGCAACATTCCCTACATCCGCTGGAATGTCTCCGGTGAGGGGTTCGACACGGCCCTTCCGTTGACGATCACCTTGAGTCAGGGTGCGAACGTGATCCAGACGATCGAGAACGCTCCCGCTCAGGGTCAGGTCATCTGGCCGGGCGCTTCCGCGAACCCGCCGGACTGGCCGGGCTGGAGGCTGAACGATGCCGGTGTCTGGGTCGAGGATCCGTCTGATGCGGTGCTTCGAGACGACATCACGGTGACCGCATCGGTGAATCCCGAGACGAGTGGGACGGTCAGCTATCCCGAAGCGACGTCGGAATGTGCGGATCCGCCGCCGACGCCGACGACGACGATGCCGGGCGTGACCACGACGGTGCCGGGCACGGACACGACCACGTCGACGACACCGAAGTCGACGTTGCCGGCGACAGGTGGCGATTCGATGAGCCTCGTCGTTCTCGCGTCGTTGATCTTGCTACTGGGTTCTGGTGCGGTGATCGTGACTCGTCGCCGCAAGTCGATCAGCTGATTCTGCGGGAATCTCCCATCGGTCCGGTTCGCCGGACTGGTGGGGGATTCTTCGCGTCCGCGCCTCGCGACATGCGGCTCACGTTCGCCGCAGACATCCAGTCGTCGTGATCCCAGGCCGCACGCGATCGGTCAAGTACTTTTGGACAGCGCTTCCTCGGAAGGAACCAAATGTCCAAGGATGTGAAACAGAACGGGGACGTCGAGGCCACCAACCCGGGTCGATTCCGTCGGGCGGTCGTCTACTGGGACGAACTCCTGCCCCGGATGTTGGGCGACGTTGCTGATCGTGATCGCGTCGGGTGAGATGCGAGACGCACAGGTCGTGTCACATCTCACCGGAGCGGGGTGCGGGAATCGCCGGGCGGGGTCCTGGCGGTAGAAGGTCCGCAGCTGTTCGTAGAGGTCGGGTTCGTGCATCACGAGGTCGTGCGGACGGTTGAAGAAGACCTCGGTGGCGACCGCGAAGAACTCGGCGGTGTTGGTCGCGGCGTACGCACGCAGGACCGAGTCGCCTGCGCTGACCCGCTCGAACGCCGGCGTGAACACGTCGGACCAGCGTCTCGTGGCCGACTCGCTCCCCAGCGGTGGGGTCCCGTCGGTGATCCCGTCGAGCATGTCGAGGCGGTGAGCGAACTCGTGGTAGACGACGTTCTGGCCCTGCTGCGGAGCGCGCGCCCCACGGCGCACTGCCGACCACGACAGCACGACCGGGCCCTTCGGGGTGGCCTGTCCCGCGAGATGCTGCGGTGCGTCGGACACCGTTCCGGCCGCTGCGCGATGGGTGCCGTTCAGCGTGACGGTCGACCGATGGACGATGATCGACGAGACGTCGAAGTACTCGTCGATCTCCAGCCCGAGCAACAGGATGCACGCCTGGGCGGCGATGATCACCCTGACGTCCTCGGTGAGGTCCATGCCTCGAGCCGCTTCCCAGTCGGTCTCGTGGAAGAAACGGGCGACGAGCATCCTCATCCGCTCGAGTTCGGACGCGGTCAGGGCGTTCCAGTGCGCGAAGTCCCGTTCGAGAACCGGCTCCCAGCGGTCGTCGAACAGCGCGGGAGTCGCGCCGAACCAACGGCGCAGTGTGCTCAGCATCGTCGGTCAGTCTCCGAATTCGATCGTTCTCATCGTGGTCGTCGTGGTCATCGCGGTGACACCAGCGTGTCGGCAGCGTTCTTGGTCGCCTCACTGGGATGCGGTCCGTCCCGAACGGCGTCCGGGACCCGGTCGTCACCGCCGAAGTACTCGGCGAGGCGCCGGTCCGCGTCGTCGGCGCCGAACAGGATCTCGGCGACCTCTCGGAGCCCGGCAGAGTTCTCGATGTCGCGATCGGACACGACCAGTTCGATCTTGGATCGTCGGCGCATGAAGTCCTCCAGCTTGGTGACCATCTCGGAGCGGGCCGCCTCGTGGAGCTCGATCCTGATGTAGTCGGCCGAGCCCATGATGTCCTCGGCCATCGCCGGTTCGCTCCGGATCGCGTCGAGCATCGCGAACGCGCGCCGTCCGTAGCGTCGCCAGAGCCGGTCGGAGAGCGGCTCGAGTTCGGGCTTCGACCGCAGGCGGTCGAGCTTCATCAAACGCGCCTGACGGAAGAACTCCTTGCGCGTCGCATTGGCTGGTTCGCCGTACCAGTTGTGCAGGTCTTTCTCGAGCGGGATCCCGATCGCCTCGATTTCGGCGGCGACCTCTTCACCGACGTTGAGGCAGTCGGTGAGCTTGCCACCGAAGATCGTGACGACCCGCTCGCGGTGGTCGGTCTCGATCGCGTGCTTGCGCGACAACTTCGTCCAGTCGACGTCGGTCTGATCTCCGCCGCCGGTCTTGACGACCAGCGGACGAACACCGCAGCGCTCGGCGATGACATCGTCGGTGGTCAGCGGCGTGTCGAGGTCCATCCGCGCGTTGATCTGCTCGAGCAGGAAGTCGACGTCGTCGGATGTGACCTCGGTGAACGGCGTGTCGACTCGGGTGTCGGTCGTGCCGATCACCGAACGCCGACCCATCGGGATCACGTAGAACAGTCGCTCGGTGTCGTCGTAGAAGGCGAGTACCTGGTCGTGGCGTTTGGTGGTCAGCCGAGGCACGACGAGGTGGATCCCCTTCGAGTACACGATGCGGTGGTCGGTGGTCATTCCCCAACCGCGGTTCGTCTCGTCGACGAACGGCCCGGCGGCATTGACGATCGAGCGTGCCGTCGTGAGGAACTCCTCGCCGGTGTCGACGTCGCGAAGGCGCGCGATCCATCGGTCACGGTGACGCACCGCCGACACCAGTTCGACGTAGTTCGCCGCAGCGGCGCCGGCTTCGATCGCCGACCGCACGAAGCTGAAGACGAACCGGGCGTCGTTGTCGATCAGAATCCCGTCGCGGTACTCGATGCCACCCGCCACCGTCGCGGTGTTGATCGCCGGCTCCTCCTGCTCGATCTGCTCGCGCGAGAGCAGGCGGGGCCGCCGCGTTCCGAACAGACCGATGAACCAGTAGCCCAGTGCACCGAAGGCTGCGAACCAAGGTGGGTACGGACCCTTCTCGTCGAGCGGGGCGTAGAACGGGATCTGCTTGATGTTGGCCCGGTACGACCGCATCAGGCGGTTGCGCGACTGGCAGAGCTTGAACACCAACCACAGCTCGTAGTTCTCGAGGTACTTGAACCCACCCCAGACGAGGTTCGACGACGCCTGGCTCGTGAAGTTGGCGAAGTCACCACGGTCGATCAGCGCCACGCTGGCGCCGCGCCCGGCGAGCGACGCAGCCGTCACCGCACCGTTGATTCCGCCACCCACGATCAGCGTGTCGAACGAGCCATCACGGATGCGGTCGATGTGCGTGGAGCGCAGCGCCATTGTCGAATTCTACGTCGGGGTTCGCCGAGCCGGGCCGGGCGACTCAGCCCGCAGCCATGACCGAGATCATGACCGAGGCGATGCCGACCACGACCGGCGTGGCGTACCTGGACCACTCGGGGATCTTCTTGTATCCGGGTGCCATCATCACGAACCCGCAGATCGAGCCGGCCACGAGACCACCGACGTGACCGCCGATCGAGATCCCGCCGATGAAGAACGTGAGCCCGAGGTTGATCAACAGGAGCGTGCCGATCTGGGTCTTGAACGGGTTGATCCCCTGTTGCCAGATGCCGACGGCGGCGGCGCCGAGGAGTCCGAAGACCGCACCGGACGCTCCGGCCGTGAACGCGTTCTGGTCGACCAATACGACGCCGGCCGATCCACCGAGGAGCGATGCGAAGTACAGCAGCAGGTACTTGCTGCGCCCGAGTTGCGGCTCGAGCATGTTGCCGAGGATGTACAGGAAGTACATGTTGAACGCCAGGTGGAGGATTCCGAAGTGCAAGAACCCGGACGTGACCAGCCGGTAGTAGTCGGTTCCGTCGGTGGTCGCGAGCGATCCGTCGGTCAAGGGATAGCGGAACGGCTCCCCGGCGATGAACTGGGCGTTGAGCGCGAACCGCCGCACGCCATCGGTGACCTCGCCGGCGAACGTCCCGGCGAGGTCGTACCAGAGGGCCAGACCGACGAAGACGGAGATGTTGATCGCGATCAGCGCGTAGGTGACGATCGCCGGCTTGCTCGCCTGCCAGTACTGGGCGCGCGTCTTGATGTCGGGTTTGGCCGCCTTGACGCAGTCGGAGCAGTGGCTTCCGACCGACACCTGATGCAGACAGTCGGCACATGCGGGCTTGCCGCAGCGCGTGCATCGCCGTCCCGTCGGACGGTTCGGGTGGCGGAAGCAGACGAGGTTCTCGGTGTCCGAGCGCGCATCGGGCGGCGAGGGGAGTGTGGGGGGCCTGCTCCCGTCACCTCCGGCGGCAGGCGGCGGAAGCGGTGGCGTCCGTGGCGGGTTGCCGGAGTCGGGTGGGGGAGGCGGCAGCGGCATCCGGTCAGGCTACCGACGTCTCGACACCGCTCTCCGGCGCCTCACGTGGCCCTCTCTGCGGCCGATCTCGTGAACGTGTCCGGCGCTCCGTGCGCGATCAGTTCACGAGATCGGCGGGTTGGGGTTCAGCGGATTCCGTCGGGGCGGTAGGGGCTGGCCAGGCCGTCGCGGGAGAACACGATCTGCCACAGGTGGATCGCGTTGGCGCGAAACGAGCCGGCTGACGAGAGCAGGTAGAAGTCCCACATCCGCCGGAACCGTTCGTCGTAGGCGGGCAACTCGTCCCACGCACCGCTGATGTTGGCGTACCAACTCATCAGCGTCCGGTCGTAGTCGGGTCCGAAGTTCTGCCAATCCTCGAGCACGAGGACATCCTCGGCGGCGCCGGTGATCTGAGCCGCCGACGGCAGCAGCGAGTTCGGGAAGATGTACCGGCCGATCCACGGGTCGGTCGCCGTGGACGAACGCTTCGTCCCGATCGTGTGCAGCAACGTGAGCCCGTCGGCGTCGCTCAGACACCGTCGCACCATTTGCATGTAGGTGCGGTAGTTCTTGGCCCCGACGTGTTCGAACATCCCGATCGAGTAGATCCGGTCGAACCGTTCGTCGAGGTCGCGGTAGTCCTGGATCCGGATGTCGATCGGGAGGTCCCGGCATCGATCTCGGGCGAGCGCAGCCTGCTCCTTGGAGACCGTGATCGCGACGACCTCGCAGCCGAACCGCTCGGCGAAGAACTGCGCCGCCCCACCCCATCCGCATCCGATGTCGAGCACCCGCATCCCGGGCTCGAGCCCGAGTTTGTTCCCGACGAGGGTCAACTTCGCCTCCTGGGCCTGCTCGAGGTCGTCCGCACGACGCCAGTATCCGCAGCTGTAGATCATCCGACGGTCGAGCATCCGCTCGTAGAGATCGTTGCCGATGTCGTAGTGGCGCTCGCCGACCTCGAACGCCCGTCGGGGGGATTGCAGGTTGCGAACCTTGGACTCCGCGGTCCGGAGCCAGGTGATCGGCGATGACAGCTTCCGGTCGATATCGAGGTGCCGTGCCCGCTCGACGAGCTGGTCGATCGCGTCGCACTCCCACCACCCGTCCATGTAGCTCTCGCCGAGCCCCAGGGTCCCGGTGCTGAGCACCCGCCGGAGCGTTCGCTCGTCGTGGATCCGGATGTCCCACGGTCGGTCGCCGTCGAGGCGGATGTCGGCGTGCTCGACGAGACGCTCCACATACCCCCGCAAGCGTGAGGGTTCCGAAACTCTCGAGACCGATTCTCGTGTGACCGTCGATGTGCTCATCGGAGCGCCACTCCGAGTGAGTCGAAGCCGACGGCGGTGATGAGTGACGAGCCCTGCGATCCGGGCATGAGGTTCTCCTCCCTGAGCTGGGCCGAAAACGCGTCGCCTGGTCGGGCGCCGACGCTCGGCCGATCCGTTGCCCGACAAAATAGTCGGTTGGCTCAGGTGGTCAGCGCGTGACGGTGCCGGCGTTGCTCGCGGACCCGATCGAGACGGTCTCGATCAGGTCGAGCACCTGGGCTGCGGGCGTCTCCTCCGCCACTTCGAGCTGCTGGCCCACCGCCACGACCGTGACCGTGTACGTGCTCGTCGAACCGGGGTTCGGACACGGGCCGGTGTACCCCACGTCGCCGAAGAAGTTGATCGCCTGGACGGCGCCGGGAGGGACTTCGTTCTCCTCGAGAGCGTCGATGTCCGGGGCGATCCCGGCCATCACCCAGTGGATGAAGGGGCGACCCTGGCTGATGTCGGACTCGTCGACCATCACGACCGCGAGTTCTTGGGTGCCATCGGGAATCCCACTCCACGAGATCGCGGGCGCACCGTTGCTCCCGTCACACGTGTAGCGCAGCTCGATCTCGTCGCCATCTCCCCACGGCGTCACCAGATCGAGGTCGATGGTCTCCGCCTCGACGACCTCGAATTCGCCGGAGCCCGCAGGATCTGCTCCCGACGATCCCGGAAGGGTGTCGAACGACGACGGGGCCGCTGTGCTCGCGTCGATGGCCTCGGTGGGAATCGGAGCGGTGTCCGGCGGGGGCAGCGTGGTGGGTGCGGTCGGATCACGCAGGGTCGTGCCGTCGCCCGTGTCGCAGGCGCCGAGCGCAAGGATGCCGATGACGGAACAGGCGGCGAGGATGCGGAACCGTGGCGGCCGATCGACCGCGGGGGAAGGACTCACGGGAGGCGAGCGTACGCCGTCGGCGGCGTCCTGCCAGGTCGACCTCGGTAACCTCGACCGGGTGTCCGACGTGAACCTCCCGCTGACCGTTCTCACCGTCCATGCGCATCCCGACGACGAAGCGTCGAAGGGAGCACCAACTCTCGCCAAGTACAAGGCCGAGGGAGCGAAGACGGTGCTCGTGTGCGCCACGGGCGGTGAGGAGGGCGACCTGCACAATCCGACGCTGCGCGAGGAGGGCCAACCGTTCCACGGGATGACCCCTGACGAGGAGAAGCAACTCGTCGTCTCGATGCGCGCTGCCGAGCTTGCAGCGTCCGCCGAGGTGATCGGCTTCGATGAGGTCGTGATGCTCGGATATCGCGACTCCGGCATGGCCGACACCGAGCCGAACGCGAACCCGGACTGCTTCCATCAGGCCGATCTCGACGAGGCCGTCGGGAGACTGGTCGCCGTGATCCGCCGTGTGCGGTCGCAGGTGATCATCACGTACGGCGACGACCAGAAGGGGTATCCGCACCCCGATCACCTGAAGGTGCACGACATCTCGGTGCTCGCCTTCGACCGTGCCGGAGATCCCGACTGGTATCTCGATGCCGGTGAGCCCTTCGAGCCGTCGAAGCTCTACTACGCCGTGTGGGCGAAGGCTCGGATCCTGGCCGTCCACGAGGCGATGTTGAAGTACACCGGTGAGTCCCCGTTCACGGAGGAATGGCTCGCCCGCGAGGGTCAAGACCACCGCATCACCACGAAGATCGACGTCGGTGACTTCCAGTGGGCTCGAACCGGGGCGCTCCGGGCCCACGCGACACAGGTCGACCCCACGGCCGGCTTCTGGTTCGGTCTCGACGACGCACAGTTGTCCGAGACCTATCCGTGGGAGGACTGGATCCTGGCGCGCAATCGGGTCGGGTCGATCCCCGAGGATGACAGCGAGCGGGATCTGTTCGCCGGTGTGCGTGCGACGGTGACGTCGTGAGCACCGTCCAGTACCGCGTCGTCGTTGCGAAGAAGGACGAACGCATCGACGGACCCGATGACGCAGACATCGTCGTGACCGTGCCGATCGTCGACGCAGCGGCGGACGGTTTCGACCCGACCGTGGCGTTCATGCGCGGCAAACTGAAAGCTGCCGGGCACGCCGGCGAAGTCCTGGAACTCTTGAAGTCGGGCGAGGCAGCGACGGCGATCGCCGGCCTCGTGACCACCGCCTGATCAGGCGAGTCTGCGCCGCTCGGTCACGCACGCATTGCGTCGCGCAGGTCACGGAAGCCGATCATCACGGCTCCAGCGGCATCGAGCGCAGAGCGGAGTTCGTCGCTGCGCGTGAGTTCGAGGTCGCTGATCCATCCGTCGGCGAGCGTGCCGGCGAAGGCGCGCACCTCGGGAGTGTCGATCGCCGGTTGCACGTGGATCTCGGTGACGCCGGGTTGCAGGTTGGCGACCGCGTCGAGGACGCGAGCGCGACTGCCCGGTCGCCAGTCGTGGTCGAAGTGATCCGGGAACAACACGCCTTCCTCTGCGGCGAGCTTCCGGAATGGGAAGCCGGCCTGCTCGGCGGTGATCGTCGACGGCAACCGGATGGGCAGGCGGTATTCGACGGCCAGTTCGATGTAGACGTCGAAGAACTCGGGCCGGAGAGTGATCGCAGAGAGATGCGGCGCGAGGTGGGTCACGTCGACCCCCCACACCTTCGCCCGCTCGACCTGGGCACGCAACTCGCGCAGCACCTCGTCCGGATCGGCGTGTTCCCACAGATCCTCGAGCGTGCGCGGAAAGCCACCTTCACCGGACTGGAGTGAGGGGGCGTAGGTGACCGGTCCCCAGCGATAGCACCCGTGTTCGGAGTTGAGGGTGAGGTGCACGCCGATGTCATCGCCCGGGGAGACGTTGTTCGCCGCGTGACATGCCCACGGGGCGGGCACCATCAGCGATGCACACGTGGCGTGGCCGTCGTGGAGGGCGGCGAACACACCTTCGTTCGACGCGTGGCTGGCGCCGAGGTCGTCGCACGAGAGAATCACCAGCTTCGTGTCGGCGGGATGGCCGAGTCGTTCGACGAGCGAGGTCACACCCCGAACCTTAACGGCGTGCGGGTGCGGCTCACCGGGGTCGGTCCGCGCACTCGGCCCAGAGCCCGATGTCGTCCTGCTCGGCCATCCGCGCCGCCTCGACGAAGACATCGGCATACGCCGTGTTGGGCGCGATCGAGAGTGGCTGGGCAAACCCCTTCCGGACGATCTCGTCGTTGACGAACAACCCGTCGTCTGCGCGGTAGAGGTATCCGAGCAGGCGCCCGTAGTCGTCGCGGCCCACGATGTCACGTTCGATGTAGAGCTCCGTCCCGACGGGAAGCAGTTGTTCGGTGAACGAGCTCGCCTCGGGCCCAAAGCACTCGATCGGCGAATTCGGCTTCTTCGTCTCGGGGGTGTCGATCCCGATCAAGCGGACGCGTTCCTCACGTCCATCGATGATCACGTCGACCGTGTCGCCGTCGACGACGTCGTCGACCGCGGCGTTCGCCTCGATCGAATCGGCCCGATCGGTCGAGGCGGCCGGTTCGCTCGGCGTGTCACAGGCGACGACCGCCGCGGCGAGCAGGGCCGAAGCCGTCCCGATGCGGACAGGAGTCACCGTGTCGTTCTACCGCCGTGGTCAGGAATGGGAACGTTCGTACGCGTCGAGTTCCTCGACGATGCGACGGCGCACCGGAGCATCGGCGAATGAGGCGTCGAGGGCGCTGCGTTGGAGCCGGAGGTGCATGTCGTCGTCGATGCCGAGCTCCGAGGCGATCGACAACTCGGTCATCAGGTCGGTGTCGAACCAACCGGGGTCATCGGTGTTGATCGACACGCGCAGGCCCGCCTCGATCATCTGGGGGAGTGGATGCTGCTCGATGTCCGCGACGACTCCGAGCAGTTCGTTCGAAGTCGGACACACCTCGCAGAGGATCCCCTCGTCTGCGACGCGTGCGGTGAGCTCGGTGTCCTCGAGGATGCGCACTCCGTGGCCGATGCGTTCGGCCCGGAGCAACTCGACCGCCTGGAAGACGCTGTCGGCTCCTTCGGTCTCGCCCGCATGGGGCACCGAGTGCAGACCGAGTGCCCGGGCGCGGGCGAAATGGTCGGCGTACGGGCCGGCGGGGAATCCGACCTCGTATCCACCGAGCCCGATCGCGACGAGCCCGGCGGGGGTGAGTCCCGACTCGAGATAGTCGATCGTGTCGGTCTGGTCGGGCGCCTCGAGGTCGCGCGGGATGTCGATCACCCAACCGATGTCGACTCCGCGAGCGGCGGCGCGGCGGCGCCCCTCGTCGAGACCGTCCCGATACACCTCGCGCGCCATGCCGCCGACGTGGAGGTGGCTGTATGCCGTCGTGGTCAACTCGACGTAGCGGACGTTCTGCTCGGCGAGCGTCGTGGCGAGGTCGGCGGTGACGGTCGCGAGGTCCTCCTCGTTGCGCAACAACGACAGACCGAAGAGGTACTGACGGCCGAAGTCGGGGAAGTCGCTGAAGGAGAAGCGGTCCGGGATGTCGCCCGACCACACCGCAGACCAGTCGGGTCGGTGCCGCGCGGCGAGGGCCTTGACCGTCGCCGAGGACATCGAGCCTTCGAGATGACAGTGCAGCTCGACCTTGGGTACGTCGAGCAGCGAGCCGGTCACATCCGTTCGATCAACGTGCCGGTCCCGAGTCCGCCACCACAGCACATCGAGACGAGACCGTACTGACCACCGGTGCGTTCGAGCTCGTACAACGCCTTGGTGAGCAGGAATGCTCCCGTGCCACCGAGTGGGTGACCGAGGGCGATCGCGCCGCCGTTCGGGTTGGTCTTCTCGAGATCGGCTCCGGTCTCCTTCGCCCAGGCGAGCACGACCGACGCAAAGGCCTCGTTGATCTCGAAGACGTCGATATCGTCGATCGACATCTCGTTGCGTTCGAGAAGGCGCTGCGTGGCATCGATCGGACCGGTGAGCATCAGCACCGGATCGGTCCCGACGAGGCAGCTGTCGACGATGCGCGCCTTCGGGGTCAGCCCCAGCTCGGCGGCCTTCTCCTCGGTCATCATGAGGAGTGCAGCGGCACCGTCGGAGATCTGGGACGCGTTGCCTGCGGTGTGAACCCCGTTCTCACGGGCGACCGGCTTCAGGGTGGCGAGCTTCTCGATGCTCGTCTCGCGCAGGCCTTCGTCGCGGCTGACCGTGTGGGTGGTTCCGGTCGGCTTGCCGTCCTCGTCCACATCGGGAGCCTCGACCGTGATGTACTGCCCGGCGAAGCGGTCCTCTTCCCACGCCCGGATCGCACGCTCCTGCGAGGCGAGGCCGAACGCGTCGGTGTCCTCGCGGGTGATCTCCCACTTGTCGGCGATGCGCTCGGCACCTTCGAACTGCGAGGTCATCTCGTACTGGTCGAAGTACGGCGGTGGGATCGGTACGCCCAATCCGAGCTGCTTGGCGCCGCTCGCACCGATCGGGACCCTGCTCATCGCCTCGACACCACACGCGACCGCGACGTCGACGACGCCCGAGCCGACCAGCGACGCGGCGAGACCGGTGGCCTGCTGGCTCGATCCGCACTGGGTGTCGACGGTCGTGGCGGCCGTGGTGAGCGGAAGTCCCGCACCGAGCCAGGCCGTCCGAGTGATGTTGAAGGCCTGCTCGCCGGCTTGGCTGACGCAGCCACCGACGACCTGCTCGACCTCTGCGGGATCGATCCCCGTGCGCTCGACGAGGGCCTTGAGGACGAGACCGAGGGTCTCGCCCGGGTGCATGGTGGACAGGCCGCCGTTGCGCTTCCCGATGGGAGTGCGGACGGCATCGACGATCACGACATTTGACATGCGCTCGACGCTACGCAACCCGGGGTCCGTCCGCGAAGTCCGCCGCCGGTACCGACGAAAATGAGCGTTGGTGCCTGGCACCGACGCGCAGGTCAGGGGGTGCGGTGGAGGGTGGCGCTGAGATGATGCGTCAGCGGTTGGCCGACGGCGGCCATGCGCATCGTGTAGCGCAGGATGTCACCGGTCACCTCGAAGGTCCGCTCGGTGCGCGTGACCTCCTTGGCAGTGGACGCCGAGGCGATCGTCAACGATCGGACGTCGACGATCATCGTGTCGGTGGGGCCAGCGCTGTTCGGCGCCGCGAAACCCTCCAGCACCTCGGTGATTCCGGTGGGATGGACGACGACGATCTCGGCCAGCCCCTCGCTCGGGACGCGCCAGTAGGCCATCTCGGCGTGGAGCGGGCGACCGTCGTCGACGGCGGCGGTCCGCTGCTGGTATGCGAGGAACGGCTTGCCGACGTGGCCGAACGTGACCGTCTCCTCGTAGTCGAACGTCTCGATCGTCGGGTACTCGCCCGTGCCCCGTCCACTCCACGTGCCGAGCAGGGGAGCGAGGATGGCGACACTCGGATGCAACGACACGCTCATGCACCGATCGTATGCGGCGTGCTACAGATGTCGGCGTGAACGTAGAACTCGGTCTGCTGTCGATGAACACCGCAACGCTGTATCAGGCGCTGAACGCAGTACCGAGCACGTTCGCGGGTGAACACCGGTACGTGCACGTGATCGGGTCGACGGTGTTCATCGACGACCGGCCCGACGACGACAGTTGGACGCAACACTTCGTCGGGATCGTGGACGGCGTCGGATGGTGGGCGGTCGACGTCCCCGCCGAATCGCCCGACCCGTCGTACGGCGCTGCCGTCGATCTGCGGAACTACTTCGGAGTCGCGACGCCAGCGGAGTGGCTCGCCGCGGGACGCGCCGTCCAGACCGCCGAATGGGCGCGGACCCACCGATTCTGTGGACGATGTGCGACACCGACCGAGCCGGCCCCCGGGGAGCGGGGGCTGAGGTGTCCCGCGTGCGGACAGCTCGCCTACCCCCGTGTGGCACCCGCGATGATCACGCTGGTGACACGCGGTCCCGCCGGACCGGACCAGGAGGCGCTGCTGGCGCGAGGCGTCAACTTCCCGATTCCGATGTACTCGTGCCTCGCAGGATTCGTCGAGCCTGGTGAGGATCTCGAGGGGTCGGTCGTGCGCGAGGTGCGCGAGGAGGTCGGACTCGATGTCGACGCGGTCCGGTACGTCGGCAGCCAGCCGTGGCCCTTCCCGCACAGCCTGATGGTCGGATTCCGGGCGAACTACGTCGGCGGCGAGATCGCCTGTCAGGAGGAGGAGATCCTCGACGCGAACTGGTATCGCAAGGGCGACCTGCCGCTCACGCCACCGGAGATCTCGATCGCCGGCAAGATCATCAACGCCTGGGTCGCGGAATCGTCGCGATGAGCAACGTGATCCTGGTGACGGGCGGCGGGCGCGGCATCGGTCGGGCCACGTGTCTGCGGGCCGCTGGTGCGGGATACGACGTGGTGGTCAACTGGACGCGCGACCGGGCCGCTGCCGACACGACGGTCGAGCGATGCGAAGCGCTCGGGGCTCGAGCAATCGCGGTCCGAGCAGATGTGTCCGACGAATCGGCGGTCCGGGCGATGTTCGACGAGGCCCAGGGGTTCGGGAAACTGCGCGTGCTCGTCAACAACGCCGGCATCGTCGCGCCACAGATGCGTTTCGACGAGATGTCGGTGGACCGATGGCGTCAGTTGATCGACGTCAACATCGTGGGCGCCTTCCTCTGCGCACGCGAGGCGATCCGGCGGATGTCGACCCGCCTGGGAGGGGACGGTGGCGTGATCGTCAACGTCTCGTCGGCTGCCGCCTACCTGGGAAGCCCGGGCGAGTACGTCGACTACGCGGCGTCGAAGGCGGCGATCGACACGCTCACGATCGGACTCGGCAAGGAACTCGCCGAGGACGGCATTCGGGTCAACGCGGTCCGACCCGGTGTGATCACGACCGAGATCCACGCCAGCGGTGGCGAGCCGGAACGTGCTCAGCGGGTCGCACCGTCGGTCCCGATGCGCCGTCCGGGCGAGCCGGACGAGGTTGCAGCGGCCGTGATGTGGCTCGCGTCGGACGAGGCCTCGTACATCACGGGAACGACGTTGGACTGCTCCGGCGGTCGATAGCGATCTGTCGACGACGCGCGGTCATTCGTCGAACAGCGTCGGCTCGCTCCGGCGGATCGTGACGTGCCGCCCCGGCTTCTCGGTCGGCTGCGGAGCCGGCTCGAACAACTCGAGCTGCTCCCACGTGATCGCCACGTCGCTGACGACCTGCCAGCGCAGCCGGCCGTACGGTCCCGGGCGGCGGATCTCGACGCGTTCGGCCCGCAGGGAGCGCGCCGATCCATCGGGATCGCGGAGCGCGACGCTGCCGTCGGTTTCGACCCCTTCGACCTTGCCGACGATGTATCTGCCCTTGTCGTTGCGCTTGAATCGGATCGCTTCGCCCGGTCGGAGTCCCAGGCGAGCCAGCGCGGACGCTGATCGGTACACGCTCGCTCCGGTCGGACGACGATCGTCAGCCTTGCTGGACGCGCCGTTGGAGCTTGCGCATGCCTCCGAGCCATCGGTCCGGGTCGGTCGCCTTGAACTGCATGAAGTCGGCGACCTCGGGGTGGGGGAGGACGAAGAACGTCTCGGCTTCGATGGTGTCGGCGACCTGCTCCGCGACGTCGTCGGGTTCGAGGACCGCACCGGCGACCTTGACCACGTTGTTGCCCGAGATCGGGTCGTCCCCACCGTGCAGCATCTCGGTGTTGACGCCCTGCGGACACAGGCAGGTGACCTTGATCCCGGCATCGCCGTAGGTGATCGACATCCACTCGGCGAAGGCAACCGCAGCGCGCTTCGTCATCGTGTAGGGGCCGGATCCGATCTGCGCGAGCAGTCCTGCCGCCGACGCTGTGGAGCAGAAGTACCCGTCGCCACGCTCGAGCCATTCCGGCATCAGATACTTGGCCGCCCAGCGGTGAGCGTGCACGTTCACGTCGAACGCGGTGTTCCAGACGTCCTCGGTCGTGTCGGCGAGCGTGGTGCCGTTGCCCACGCCGGCATTCGCGAAGAACAGGTCGATCGGTCCGAACGCGTCGCGGGACTGCTCGACGAGCTGTCGATTGCCCTCCTCGGTGGACACGTCGGCGACGATGCCGATCACCCGGTCGCCCCCGATCGCAGCGGCGGCGTCCGCCGCGCCCGCGACATCGGCGAGCACGACGTTGGCGCCGCGAGCGTGGAAGGCGCGCGCCAGCGCGGCACCGATGCCGCGTCCCGCTCCGGTCACGACGGTGTTCTTTCCCTGAAGGTCCATCGCGGCATCGTAGGGGGTCGCTCGCCGTCCGACCGTGTGCGATGACACCCGCGCGGGCGCTGCTCGTTGGATGACAGTCGTGACGGCTCTGTGAACTTCGACGCCCGTGGCGCGCCGCACCCGTCCCGGACGGGTACCGTGAAGGTCAATGACAGATCAGCAGAACGTCACCGACGGCATCACGAACGAGGCGGCGAGCAATGACGCCGTCCTCAACGAGGCGCTCGGAGTGATCGACGGCGCCCTGGCGAAGATGATGCAACGCGATCTGGTGTCGACGGGCGAGGTCGCTGACCTCCTGCTCGACGTGCGCACCTTGTTGACCGATGTTCATCTCCCGACGGCCGCGGTCGAGATCAGCGACATCGAGCCGGCGACCCCCGAACTCGCCTGAGCGCCTTCGTCACCCGGCGAAGGCGATGAGGTCGTCGGTCGCGTCCGCGATGAACCTCCTGAGCATGGCCGGCTCCGTCACGGCGGCGCGATCGGTGTTGAGTCCCATGTCGAGGCGTCCCTCGTAGCTGAGCAGCGTGAGGTTGAACGCGACTCCGGCGAGCGGACCGATCGCGTTGTTGCTGAGCAGTCGTGCACCTGCGACGAACATCGGCACCGGCGAGCCC
>NZ_JBAVYV010000197.1:0-4127 GCF_049588435.1 Ilumatobacter sp. | reverse complement strand
GACCGCTACGAAACCACCGTCGACTCCGCGAGCTGAGAGCCCGGCAGCACACCCGCCACGACACGTTTCCCGGCGAGTTCGTCGGAAGCTGTCACGGTGCCGCTCCGATGGGGCACCGCAGTACGGCCGTTGTCGGGCGGTTCTTCAGGGTGTCAGTATTGGCGGGTGGGAGGCGGCGCCGGTGTCTCGTGAGGTTCGGTTCGCACCGATGGCCGACGAGCGCGAGATCGCCTATCAGGTGACGTCCGAGGGCGACGGCCCCGTGATCGTCCACGACGTCGTCGGTCCGTGGCCGCTCGATCTGCTCGACGAGGAGCCGATGTACGGCCGATTTCTCCGGACGCTGGCTCGGTATGGACGGCTTGTGCTGTATGACCGGCCGGGTCTCGGTTCGTCGGATCCTCTCGATCCTGAACGCGATTGGCTCGATCAGATGTGCGAGGCGAGCGTCGCAGTCTTGGATGCAGTGGGGACCGGTGCGGGATGGATCGTCGGCAGCTCACTCGCTCAGACCGCGACGATGATGCGCGCACACCCGACCCGGGTCCTCGGTGCGGTGCTGATCAACCCGCTGTCGCCAGAGACGTTCCGGCGGGTGGTCGACTCCAGTATCGATCGGGACCGGAGTCCGGTCTTCGACCCGTTCTCCAGTCGGGCCGGCGACCCGGCGTTCGCCGAATGGCTCGAACGTGCCAACCGCCTCGGGTCCTCCGCCACCGACCGAGCCGTGTTCATGCGTTTGCAGCGGATCGCACTCGACCGCTTCTTCACCGACCCGCAACCAGTCGCCGACGGTCCACCGACCTTGCTGATCCGGCGGCGCAGCGCGATGAGCCTCGACGAGCTGGACCGATGGACCACCATCTTTCCCCGCGCCGAATGCGTCACGATCGAGGGCAACGACAGCGGAGTGATGGGCCTCGACGCCGGACTCGTCGCCGAGCTTGCGGCCGGATTCATCACCGGCGCACCATCGAAGCGTTCACTCAGCGGCGACTGGTGGCGGTGTTGTTCACCGACCTGGTCGAGTCCACTCCGACCGCCGCCACCGTCGGCGATGCGGTGTGGAGGTCCACATTGGACCGGTACGAAGCCGCCATGCATGCGACGGTTCAACGCCATCACGGCACCGTCGTCAAACGCACCGGTGACGGAGCATTGGCCACCTTCCCATCAGGCTCCGAAGCCATCGCTGCTGCGGTCGAGCTTCGCAACACGACCCGCGACCTCGGTCTCGAGGGCCGCACGGGCATTCACGTCGGGGAGATCGAGCAGCGCGACGACGACATCGGCGGCATCGCCGTCCACATCGCAGCCCGCGTCATGGGTGTGGCTCGACCCGGTGAGGTCATCGTCACCTCGACCGTTGCCGAGTCCTCGACCGGCGGCGCTTTCAGGTTCGCTGACCGCGGCGTGCATTCGCTCAAGGGGCTGGAGCAACCCAGAAACCTCCTGGCAGTCGACGTCGACGGCGACTGACGCCGCGGGCACACGCGCTCGATACCCGGCGGAATCCGGCGGAATCCGGCGGAATCCGTCTCGTGGCAAGCTGGTCGGGGGTATTGCGCTTCCCGATCCACGCGGCCGAGGACCCCATCCGGTCGGGGAGACACAGATCGCTCCCGCGGCCGACACGACCACACCGCTCAGTCTCGGCACGTGGGTGAGCGATCGCCTGCTCGAAGAATGTGCGGTCGAGTAGCGAGAGCGGTGCCGCTCCGCAATGAACCTCGGAGGTCGGAGGTCGGAGCCGCTGTGGCGGACGAAGCGGCCGAGGTGGTGTGATCTCCGCGGCTGGATTCTGAGGGGCTGGCATGCTCCTGTCGTGTCGCGATTGTCGAGCTGTGAGGTTCACGTGTCGGTGACAGCTGTCCGTGTGGCGTCGTTCGGGCGTGGTCTCGTTTGGAGGACTTCACAGGCGTGCTCGGGCGCGCGACTCAGATGGCGTCGGCGATGCATCGGATCAACCGAAGTCGATTCTCTTCCACGTTTCGCTTCAGGTTCGCTCCTTTGGTGGGTAGGTCTCGGATCAGCAGGTGAAGGCCGAGATGTCGATTGGGAGGGGGTCCGTCGGCGAGTGACGCGTAGAAGGCGACGGCTTCGGCGGTGAGGTCCTCCCAGAGGCGGATCTCGAACCCTGTATCAGCGAGCAGATCTCGGGTCTCCTCGACGGTGGCCAACGCGCTCGATGTCGGGTCTTGGGCCCACGGGACGGGGAAGTGGATCGGCTGTTCGGGTCCGCTGAGGAGGTCGAAGAACGCAAGTCGGCCGCCCGTGCGCAGGACTCGACGCATCTCGGTGTACAAGCCGCCCTTGTCGGCGATGTTCATCGAGGCGTGCTGTGTCCAGGCGACGTCGAAGGAGCCATCCGGAAACGGCAGCGCCAGCGCGTTGCCCTGGTGGATCTCGACTCGGTCGGTGAGGCCGACGCGACGCGTGAGGTCGGCGGCGACGTCACAGAGTTCCTGGGTGATGTCGACGCCAACGACGTGGCAGTAATGGGTACGGGCCAGATACCGCGCCGGGCCGCCCAGTCCGCTACCAACATCGATCACCCGATCGTCGGCGGTGATCGATGCGGCCTCGGCGAGCGCGACGGTGGCAGAGCGGCCGAAGGTGTGAAACTCCTCGGCCGGCGCCAACGCTTCAGGATCGAGGGCGTCGGGATCGTATCCGTCGGCGAGGATCGCGTCGAGCACAGACTGCTGGAGGCCACCTCGGGTGTAGTTGGCTTCGACGTTCCCGGTCATGCGGCCTCCCGTTTCCACTCGTGTGTTGTTCTACGATCTCACGTCGTTCGGCCCGAGAACGCAACGAGCCGCTCGACCGGTGTCGCGTCAGCAGCTGGTTGTTGCACGGCGGCGAAGGCATCGCCGTCGCGCATGTCGTCGGTAATCGCTTGTCGGGCGAAGTCGTCGACCTCGGCAACGAGGTCGTCGTCGAGGTCCCACGGCTGTCCGGTCGAGGTGGCGAGGTCCCAGCCGTGGACGAGACCGTCGAACGCGACGAGGCGGGCGAACACCGATCCGGGCATCTCCCCTCCGGGTGTCTGGATCGTTCGGTCGAGGGCGCCGGGTGACTGCACTGCGTCGAGCAGGTCGGCCATCGCACGGTCGAATCGGGTCAGGTCGGTGCTGTCGTTCGGTGGGAGGTCGCCACTCGGCGATTCCTCACCTCGGAACATCGGAGCGAAACCGGATGCCAGCTCAGTCATGTGTCGGAGCACGCCGGCGACGGTGAATTCCTTGCACGGGCTCGGTCCGTCGAGCTGGCTCGGATCGATCCGGGCACCGACCTCGCGGAGCTTGGGGATGATGATCGCGAGTTGCTCATTGCCGTGCATGGCGTTGCCTCCGGTCATGTTGGTGACGCTCATCCGGCGATCTTGGCGAGCATGTGATCCATGACGGCGGAGTGCTCGGCCTGCGGGCTGAACAGGATCACCTCGGCGTCGTCGATGACGCGCACGCTATGACCGGCCGGCCAGTGGAACAGGTCCTGGCTGCTGCACGCCTCCTCGGTGCCGTCGGTGTAGGCAACGACCACCTGTCCGGAGATCATGAATCCCCAGTGCGGTGCGTGGCAGGCGTCGTCGGTCAGCCCAGCCAGAAGCGGTGCGATGTCGGTGCCCGCACCGAGCGAGAAGTACTCGGCGAGCTACTCGGGGACCGGTGGACGATCCACATCGTCCGCGATCTGCTCACCGGCACGAACCGGTTCAACGAACTGATCCGCGGCAACCCCGGCTTGTCACGGGCACTCCTCACCCGGCGTCTCCACCAACTCATGACGGCCGGCGTGGTCGAGCATCACGACGATGGTTCGTACCAGCTGACCGAGTCCGGTCGGGACCTCGAGCCCGTCGTGTTCGGCCTCGCGACCTGGGGCGCCCGCTGGACATTCGGTGAACCCACCTCGACCGAACTCGACCCGGATCTGCTGCTGTGGTGGCTCCACCGTCAACTCGACACCACCGACCTGCCGCGCCCACGCTTCACCGTGTACGTGCCCTTCACGGACCACCCCAATCGCTACTGGATCGTCGTCGAGGACGAAGCCTCGATCTGCCTGGCCGATCCGGGCTTCGATGTCGACGTCACCCTGCGCACCGATCGCGCTGCTCTCTA
>NZ_JBAVYV010000196.1:0-3477 GCF_049588435.1 Ilumatobacter sp. | reverse complement strand
GCACCCGCGGTCGCTTCGCTGCGAGTCGATGTGATCGAGTTCCATACGGTCGACGCATGACCAAGTACACCTGCTCCGACGGCCACGACGTCAGGTTCGCGTCGTGACCGTCTCGCTCGACGATCTGACGACGCTGCGCTACGAGGTCGTCGATCCGGGGGATCGCGGAGTCGCGGTCGTGACCCTCGACCGTCCCGCCAGCCGCAACGCGCAGAACAAGCGGATGACCTACGAACTGAACGCGTGCTTCGACGACGCGTCGCGGCGCACCGACGTGAAGGTGATCGTGTTGCAGGCCGACGGCCCGCACTTCTGCTCGGGCCACGACATGCGCGACCGCGAGAGCCACCGCGACTTCGACCTGGTGTCGACCAGTGCGGGATACGCGCGGGAAGGCCAGGAGGGCCACATGGCGTTCGAGGAGGAGGTGTACTTCGAGATGTGCTGGCGCTGGCGCAACATCCCCAAGCCGGTTCTCGCCGCCGCCCAGGGAAAGACGATCGCCGGTGGGCTGATGCTGCTGTGGGTCGCCGACGTGATCATCGCCTCCGACGATGCCCAGTTCTCCGACCCGGTCGTCGGAATGGGCGTGAACGGCGTCGAGTACTTCGCCCACCCGTGGGAGTTCGGCGCGCGCAAGGCCAAGGAACTGCTGTTCACCGGGGAGTTCCTCGATGCCGAGGACGCGAAGGCGATGGGAATGATCAACCACGTCGTGGCGCGCGACGAACTTCGTGAGTCGACGATGTCGATGGCCCACACGATCGCCCTCAAGCCCGCCTTCGCGTTGAAGCTCGCCAAGGAGAGTGTCAATCAGACGCTCGAGGCCCAGGGCCAGTGGACTGCGCTGCGCTCGGCGTTCTCGATGCAACAGCTCGCGCATGCCCACAACCGGGCCAAGTACGGGATCCCCGTCGACCCTGGCCCAGCACAATCGGGCGCACGGACGAGCGCGAACGTGGAACGATCCTGACCCATGACCGTGTGGAAGCTCAAGAGTCGCCGATCCGGAATCGCTGGAAGCGACTATCGACCCCAGGGCGCTGGAGCGCACAGCCTGAGGTGTGACTTCCTCGACCCGGCCCCGGAGGGGACCGATGCGGTCGGAACCGACGGCACCCTGCGCGTACGCGCCGAGGTCGCGGCGAACTACGAGTCGAAGACGAATCCCGGTTCGTTCATCCCGGCTGTCGGTTCGCACGGCATCAGCGACATGCGGATCGCGTTGAGGCGTGGAACCAGGACGTGGATGGGCAACGTGGCGTGGGTGACGCTCGATCCGATGATGGCGCAGAGCTTCCGGTCGGTTCCGGTTCAGGGCTTCACGGTCGTCGAGGAACCGAACTGGGGAACGCTCAGCGCCGTGATCGACGAGACGATCGACGCGCGCCTGCTCGGGCCCGGTCCGGTCACCGTGTCGGTCTACCTCGAGGGGCACCCGCGGGAGCTGGTCCGTCACCGGAAGTACGGCTGGGATCCCCGGGTGGCTGGTGTGTTCACCAACACGGTGCTCATCGACGGGGAGAGCCCGGAGACCTTCGTCGACGACGTGCTCCCGACCGGGTCCTCGGCGTTCATCGTGGGTCGCGCAACCGACAACCATCGTGTCGAGCGGGTGCTGTTGACGGTGACCGACGACGAGACCGGGCTGACGCTGGGCGCCGACCGACGGTGGAGTCAGCGGGCGGTCCCGCTCGACATCCCGGTGGACGATGACGGCGTCTGGTCCTGGTCGATGCCGTCGGGAGTGGCGGCCGGGAGCGGCCGGTACTCGTTCGTCGCGCAGGCCGAGGACGCAGCCGAACGGGATCGAACGCGTGCGAACAAGCAACGTCGCGGCAACCTCGACCCGTCTCCGGTGCGGATCGATCCGTGACCCAGCGCCGTCTATTCGGCGATGACGGCGACCGCTTCGATCTCGATCAGTGATTCGTCGAGGAACAGCGACTGCACGCCGACGAGGGTGATCGGGACGAGCGGCATCGGGGTGCGTCGCCCCGACGCGCCGATCCCGGTGAACAGTTCGGCCCCCATCGACTCGCGCCACCCGACCACATACATCGTCAGCTTGGCGATGTCGTCCACCGATGCGCCGACACCCTCGACCGCGTCGATGACGTTGGTGAGGGCCTGCTCGGTCTGAGCGGCGAGCCCGGCGGGATGCGCTCCGTCGGCGTCGGTGCCGATCTGGCCGGCGAAATGCACGACTCGACCCGGCGAGGCGACCGCCGCGTGCGAGTAGCCGGCGGGTGCCGGAAGGCGATCGGAGTTGCGCAGTTCGATGGTCATCCCCACACCGTAGGGAACCGGTCGACCCTGCGCTCAGGCGGCTTCGTCGACCGGATCGCCGGTGGTGGTCGCCGTCGTCGACTCCGGCTGTTCAGGGTGGCCGAACCAGAGTGGGGGAGTGGAGCCGGTCGGATCGATCCAGCCGTTCTTCATGATGTAGTCCCCGAGTGAGTCGAATGTCGCCTTGCACCACGAACGCATGCCGCGAGTGTGACTGGAGCGGATGACGCAGGATCGACGTGCGAGCCAACCAGAGGTGAACATCCGATCTACGCGAGGATGACTTCATGCACGTCCACAGCAACCTCTACATCGGCGGCGAGTGGGTGCCCACCACGTCGTCCGATGTCATCGAAGTGGTCAATCCGGCGACCGAGCAGGTCATCGCGACCGTTCCGGCAGCCTCGACCGCCGACGCCGATGCCGCGGTGACGGCCGCACGGACAGCGTTCCCGGCATGGTCCCGCCTCACCGTCAACGAGCGCGTCGACTACGTCGAGCGGATCGCCGCCGCGATGGCCGAACGTGCCGAGGAGATCGCCGCGCTGGTCTCGGGCGAGCAGGGCATGCCGATGACGAACGCACGTCGCGTCCAGGCCGGTCTCCCGGTGTCGGTGATGCAGTCGTACGTCGGCATCGGCCGGGACTTCGCGGCAGCCGAGCCGGAGCGCATCGGTCACTCGATCGTGGTCGAGGAACCGATCGGTGTGTGCACGTTCATCACCCCGTGGAACTACCCGCTCCACCAGATCGTCGGCAAGGTCGCGCCGGCGCTCGTCGCCGGGTGCACGATGATCGTCAAGCCGAGTTCGGAGACACCGCTCAACGCGTTCCTGCTCGCCGAGATCATCGACGAGGTGGGGCTTCCCGCCGGCGTGTTCAACCTGGTGACCGGTGCGGGCCGCACGGTGGGCGAGGCGCTGTGCGTGCATCCCGAGGTCGACATGATCTCGATCACCGGCTCGACTGAGGCGGGAGCGCGGATCGCCGAACTCGGCGCTCCGTCCGTCAAGCGGATCTGCCAGGAGCTGGGAGGGAAGTCGGCGAACGTCATCCTCGATGGTGCGGATCTCTCGAAGGCGGTCCCGGCCGGCGTGATCGGCATGATGCTGAACTGCGGGCAGACCTGCACGGCGCTGACCCGCATGATCGTGCCGCGCAGCGCCCAGGACGAGGTCGTCGACCTCG
>NZ_JBAVYV010000195.1:0-7919 GCF_049588435.1 Ilumatobacter sp. | reverse complement strand
AAAACGGGGAGCCAAGCGGATGAAGTCCATAGTGAGGCGGATCAGTGCTCCGATCTGTAGCGAAGCTGCTCACGCCGTTAGCCATCGCCACCCTCACGACGATCGCCCTCGCCGATGATTCCGCAGTGGCCCAAGAGAACCCGAATTCCGGGGATCAACCCCTACCAGACCGAAGCTCGAACGACGGCGATGTCGACCGCGACTCTCGGCCGACGTTCTCGGGTGGGGCGGACGGCCGTGGCGGGATCGGGGCGGGCGTGGACTCGGGGCCATCATCTGGTGGTTCGGGTACGGGTGGCGGCGGGGCGGCGTCGTATGAGCCGGTGTGTACGTGGGCACCGGCGAACATCGCCAACACGGAGGGGACCGCGGGCGTCGTCGACTCCGCCGACCCCGACGCTCAGATCGAGAACGCGAACGGTGATCTCGGGTGGGTCCGGCGTTGTGGCGCAGGCGAACCCGACTTCGTGTGGATCGCACCGGCGGTCGATCCGATCGACCTCATTCCCGGCGCAGCTGCACGTGCCCGCGCCCAGCTCCCGCTTCCATCTCCCGACATGAACCCCACCGCCGAGGTCGGATCGGTGGCCAACCTCGGGGTGTGGTTCGCCGTCGACGAACCCGGCACGACCACCGCCCGGGCCACGCTCGGATCGGCATGGGCGCAGGTCCAGGGCGTGTTCGAGTCGGTCAGCATCGACCCCGGTGACGGGTCACCAGCGGTGACGTGCGACGGGCTCGGAACGCCCTATCCCGAAGGTTCCGAAGATCCCGACGAAGGCCCGTGCGGGCACACCTATCTCGAGCGCACCCCCGATGACGCACCGCATCAGATGACGTACACCATCACCTACGGCCTCACGTGGTCGACGAGCGACGGCCGTTCGGGTGACCTCGGGACGTACGACCGTTCGACCACGTTCGACTACGACATCGACGAGATCCAGACCGTCGGCACCCGCTGAGCAGCATCGTCAGGCGTTCTCGTCCGCAGTCATGCCGGAAACCGGGAAGAAGCGCGACGAGAACGACGGTGGACCCCAGAACGACGGCGAGTCCGAGAACGACGGCGAACCGCACAACGACGGAGAACCCGGAACGGTGGAGCGGGGCGGCGTCGGGAGCGACGGAAACACCCGGGATCGGGCGGACGGGCGGGGGTTGCGGTCAACCAGGCCGGAGGGGCGGCCGCCGCTGAACGACGGGTCGGGGGAAGTAGCGTCTCGGGTCACGTATGGGATTGCAGTCGTTGGAGCACCGTCTGGAGCGTATGGTCGAGGGCGTGTTCCGACGTTCCCGCGGTTCGATCCGCCCCATCGAGCTCGGTCGACGTCTCGTTCGCGAGATGGACGACAACCGCACGGTCGACGTGAAGGGCCGCCGGATGGTCCCCAACGACTTCACCGTGCTGCTCAATCCGAACGACAACGCCGGCTTCGCGGACATCGAAACCGCACTCGTCACCGAACTCGCCGAAGCCGCTCGCGAGTACGCGCGCGAAGAGGCGTACCACTTCATCGGGCCAGTCAACGTCGCGCTGACGGTCGACGAACGGCTCAAGCCGGGCCGCTTCAGCGTCGTGTCGCAGCTCAAACAGGGCCGAGGCGGCGTGGGTGCGGGATCGATCGTGCTCCCCTCGGGCCAGCGGGTCAGTCTCGGCGAGCACACGACCACGATCGGCCGCCTCCCCGAGAGCACGATCACGATCGACGACGGCAACGTCAGCCGTCAGCACGCGCGGATCGCACCGGGAGCTCGGGGATACGTGGTGACCGACCTCGGGTCGACGAACGGCACGCTGGTGAACGGCAGCCGGATCGCCGGCCAACAGCAGCTCGCCGACGGCGACATCATCAGCTTCGGTTCCACTCACCTGCGCTTCGAGGCGTCTTGACCTCAGCCCTCGCGGCGAAGGCGGTGACGATTCCATGAGCGACCAGGTCCTCAACATCTTGAAGCTCAGCCTGCTCGGGTTGGTCTACATCTTCTTCGCCCGCGTGCTGTGGGCCGTGTGGAGCGAGGTCAAGTCCCCCCGGGCCCGCCCGCTCACCCGCACCCAACAACCGCAACCGGGTTCGGGAACGGCACCCCAGACGCGGCCGGTCGCCGCGCCGAAGGCCGGCAAACCGCCGAAGGGCAGCGGCGGTCGCGCTGCACGTCTCGTCGTGCTCGAGCCGAAGCATCGCCGTGGGACGACGGTCGCGATCACCGACGAGATCACCCTCGGCCGCGACGACAGTTGCACGATCTCGATCCAGGACGATTCGTTCATCTCGACCCATCACATGCGCGTGTACGACTACGACGGACAGCCGATGGTCGAGGACCTCGGTTCGACGAACGGCACCTATCACAACGGCAATCGACTGCTCGGGAGCCGGCTGCTGCAGCCCGGCGATCGCATCCAGGTCGGATCGACCGTGATCGAGGCACAATGAGTCCGACACGGCACGGTTCGCCGACAACTCTGATGATCTCGACAGGCGGACGCGATGGCTGAACTCACGTGGGGCGCCGGGACGCACCCCGGCCAGATCCGCCCGGACAACGAGGACCACCTCTACGCGGCCGACGGGATCTACGTCGTCGCCGACGGCATGGGTGGGCACGAAGCCGGAGAGGTCGCCAGCGAACTCGCGGTCGATCGCATCCGCGAGTTCCTGTCCGACGACGAACTGGCGCCGACGGCCGAACGCGTCGTCGAGGCGATCAGCAGCGCGAACGGGGACATCTTCCGGGCCGCGATCTCCAACCCGGGACAGAACGGCATGGGGACCACGGTCACCGTCATCGCCGTCATCCAGGACCCGATGGCCGGACGCGGCGAACCGAACATCGACGACAACGATCCGCTCAACCCGGATCGCGTCACGCCCATCGTCCCGCTCGAACAGCCCGAAGCGCTGGTGCTCGCCAACGTCGGCGACTCGCGCACCTACCTGCTGCGGCACGACCGCCTGCGGCGGGTGACGATCGATCACAGCTACGTCCAGGAACTCGTCTCGACCGGACACATCACCGACGACGAGGCGCGCACCCATCCGCGCCGGAACATCATCACCCGTGCGCTCGGGATCGATCCCGACGTCAAGGTCGACTGGTGGACGCTCCCACTCGTGCGCGGCGACCGGTTCCTGCTGTGCAGTGACGGACTGGTCGACGAGATCGACGACGCGGCCATCTCGAAGACGCTGCTCGAGGTCGACGACCCACAGCAGGCCGCAGACTCGTTGATCGAGCAGGCGAACACGGCCGGCGGGCGTGACAACGTGACCGTGATCGTGGTCGACGTGCTCGCGGGTGACGACCCGCCCGATCCGACCCAGGAGCTCGACCTCATTCCCACCTGGGCCGACGACCCCGGTGCCGACATCGACGCTCCCGAAACCAGCGGCGACGGGGAGTCCACCACCGACGATTCCGGCGACGCGGCCGAGGCAACGCCGAAGAAGCGGTCGCGCCGTTCGCGAGTGCTCCGGGCGATCCTGATCTTCGTCGTTCTCGCGCTGTTGGTCGCAGGGTTCGCGACGATGGCTCGTTGGGCCCGGAGCGGGTACTTCGTCGACTTCGACAAATCGGGTGACGTTGTCATCTACCAGGGACAACCCGACGGATTCCTGTGGTTCGAGCCGACGGCGGAGACGGACGGCAACCCGGCCCGCGACGAGCTCGACGAGGCCAGCGTCACACTCGTCCTCGCCCGCCCGACCTTCTCGAGCCTCCGCGATGCGACATTGTTCATCCGTGAACTCGACCTCGTCGACACGCCGACCGAAGCCGACGATCCCGGCGGCGCATCCGACTCGGGCTCGGCCACCGAGCGTTCGACGTCCAACACATCCGGCCGGACCGTCCCGGACACGACTGAACCCGACACCACAGAGGCGTCGTGACCGACACGCTCGAGGCTGACCTCGAGCCGACTCGGCTCAGTCGACGCGAGCGCCGGGCCGCCGCCCCGCTCGCCTATCGACGACGCAACGCCGAACTGACGCTGATCATCCTCGCGGCGTCGATCACCGCGCTCGCCTACACCATCGCGTCACTCGGGACGAACGCCGAGATCCCACCCGGAATCTTCGGATTCGTCGCGATCCTGCTCGGGCTGCTGCTGATCGCGCATCTCGCGGTGCGCAAGTTCGCCGTGGGTGCCGACGCGACGCTGCTGCCGCTCGCCGCCCTCCTGCACGGCATCGGGTTCGTGATGATCACCCGGCTCGACGACACCCTCGCCGGTCTGCAGTCGCTGTGGAGCCTGCTCGCCGTCGGAACGTTCGTCGGCGTGCTGATCATCGTCCGGCGAGTCACCGACCTCGCCCGGTTCCGCTGGACCTTCTTCGCGGCCGGAGCGATCGGCCTGCTGCTCCCGATGGTCCCGGGACTCGGCTCGAACATCAACGGTGCGCGCATCTGGGTGAGCGTCGGAGCGATCAACTTCCAGCCCGGCGAGTTCGCCAAGATCGCACTCGCGATCTTCTTCGCCGCGTACTTCGCCGACAACCGCGAGCTGATCGCGGCCAAGACGTGGCGGGTCGGACCGGTCCACCTCCCCGAGCCGCGCTTCATCCTCCCGGTCGTCGTCGCGTGGGGATTCGCCGTGGTCGTGATGGTCGGCCAGCGCGACCTCGGATCGTCACTGCTGTTCTTCACGCTGTTCGTCGTGATGATCTGGGTGTCGACCGAGCAGGTCGGATGGCTCCTGCTCGGCGCGGTGATGTTCGCCGGAGCGGCGTACTTCGCCTGGACGCAGTTCGGCCACGTGCAGACCCGCGTCGACATCTGGATCGACCCGTGGTCCGACTCGCTCGACAAGGGATACCAGATCGTCCAGTCGCTGTTCGGCCTCGCCGACGGTGGCGTGACCGGAACGGGCCTCGGCCGCGGGAACCCCAATCAGGTCCCCGAGGCGCAGAACGACTTCATCTTCGCCTCGATCGGTGAGGAACTCGGCCTGATCGGTGCCACAGCGATCCTGATGTCGTACCTGCTGATCATCGGTGCCGGCCTGCGGACCGCGCTGCGCACCGACCGCGAGTTCGAGAAGCTGTTGGCGGTCGGGTTGACCACGATCATCGGGGTCCAGGCATTCATCATCATCGGCGGGGTGATCAAGCTCGTCCCACTCACCGGAATCACCCTGCCGTTCGTCAGTTACGGTGGTTCGTCGCTCGTGTCGAACTACATCCTGCTCGCGCTCCTGATGCGTGTGTCGGACTCGGCGGCGCGGCGCCTCGGTGAGGTGCCCGATGAACCGACCCCCGGCGAACGTTGGGCGGCATGGCGTCTCCGTCGCGAGATCCGCCGCGACCAGAAGCGCGCGGCCAAGCGTTCGGGAGCGGTCGCATGAACCGCCAGATCCGACAGCTGGCGGTGGGTCTGATGTCGCTGTACGTCGTGCTCTTCGCGACGCTCAACTACTGGCAGGTGGGCAAGCAGGAGGTGCTCAACGCGAACGTCGAGAACACCCGCGCCGTGCGACGCGAGTTCGACCGACCACGCGGACCGATCGTCACCGCCGACGGTGTCGTCGCCGCGATCTCGGTCCCGACCGTCGAACCCACTGCCGACTTCGACCGGATCCGTGAATATCCGACGGGCGACCTGCTGTCGAACGTGACCGGCTACTTCACCCTGAGTTTCGGTTCGACCGGGGTCGAACGGGTCTACGGCGACGTCCTCACCGGCACGACCACCGAGCAGCAGATCCGTGCGCTCGGCGACCTGCTGTCGAGCAACATCGACAACTCGGGCTCGGTCCAGTTGGCGTTGCGCGACGACCTGCAGGAGGTCGCCAAGTTCGCCCTCGGCGGTCGCACCGGGTCGGTGGTCGTCACCGAGGTCGCCAGCGGGGCGGTCCGGGCGATGTACAGCAACCCGTCGTACGATCCGAACACCTTCGTCAGCCTCCCGTTCGAGGACGCGCAGGAAGCGATCATCGACCTGCAGAACGCTCCGGGCAACCCACTGCTGTCGGGCGCTTTCCAGCAGCGCTACATGCCCGGCTCGACGTTCAAGGTGATCACCACGGGGATCGGGCTCGAGGCCGGTGTGATCGACACCACGACCGAGTTCGCGCGCGAATCCGAGTGGGTTCCGCCGCAGACGAACGATCCGATCCAGAACTACCGCGGATCGGTGTGCGGTGGCGATCTTCCCGAGGTCTTCCGGCGCAGTTGCAACATCCCGTTCGCACAGACCGCGATCAACCTCGGACCGGACCGGATGGTCGACGGCGTCGGCGACTGGGGAATCGGTGAAGAACTGCCGCTCGACATCCCGGGAGCGGTGGCGAGCACGTTCGGCGACACGACCGATCTCGACCAGAAGCTGCCGCTGCTGGGAATCCGCGGATTCGGACAGAACGACGACCAGATGGTTCCGCTCCACATGGCAATGGTCGCTGCAACGGTCGCGAACGGTGGCCGGATGATGGCGCCCTACGTCGTCGAGGCGACCTACGACCACGAGGGCCGGGTGCTCGACGAGACGCGACCAGAGGTGTGGAAGACACCGATCACGCCGCAGACCGCGGCGACGCTCACCGCGCTCATGACCGGCGTCACCGAGGGCGAGGGAGGCACGGGACGCAGCGTGCAGCTCGCCGGTGGCCAGCGCTTCGCCGGAAAGACGGGCACAGCCGAGCTCGGCATCGTCGACGATCCCGACCGGGTCCACGCCTGGATGATCGGGTTCGCGCCGCTCGAAGCCCCCAAATACGCGATCTCGGTGGTGCTGACCGATCTCAACTCGACCCAGGCCGACGCCGCGACCGGTGGCCGCGAGGCCGGCCCGATCGTCAAGGCGGTGCTCGACTACCTCCTGACCGGAGCCGGAGCCAACGTGCAGCTCGGCGGCGGTGGGTGAGCCCTCGATGACGCCTCCGACGAAACCGCCGACGACCAGGGCCGGGAACGAACGGATGTCCTGGCGCGGCTGTGAATCCCCGGCGCGTCGATATCCTCGATCGACGGCTCTCGCGGAGTCGGCGGGAGAACCTGAACAGTGACGAACCAAGGCGACGCAACGGTCATCAACGACCGCTACGAAGTGCACAAGCGCATCGGGCGCGGCGGGATGGCCGACGTTTTCTCGGCGCGCGACCTGCTCCTCGACCGACAGGTCGCGATCAAGGTCCTGTTCCCCGAGTTCGCGACCGACGACAACTTCGTCGAGCGGTTCCGACGCGAGGCACAGTCCGCTGCGAACCTCTCGCACCCGAACATCGTCAACGTCTACGACTGGGGCAAGTACGAGGGCACCTACTTCATCGCGATGGAGGAGGTGCAGGGACGCACGCTCGCCGACGTCCTGAAGTCCAACGGCCAGCTCAACTCGAAGCAGGCAGCCGAGATCGCCAGCGAGGTGGCCGCCGCGCTCGGGTTCGCCCACGAGAAGGGCACCGCCCACCGCGACATCAAGCCCGCCAACATCCTGATCGGCCGCAACGGTCAGGTGAAGGTGGCCGACTTCGGGATCGCACGGGCGATGAACGCCCCGACCGAGTCGAACCTCACCCAGGTCGGTTCCGTGATGGGAACGGCGACCTACTTCTCCCCCGAACAGGCGCAGGGAGCGCAGCCCGATCCGCGCAGCGACCTCTATTCGCTCGGCATCGTGATGTACGAGATGCTCGCCGGTCGCCCACCGTTCACCGGCGACAACCCGGTCAGCATCGCCTACAAGCAGGTGCACGATGCACCGCAGCCACTCGTCCAGATCGTCGCCGACGTGCCCAAGGGCTACGAGGCGATGGTCGCGAAGTTGCTCGCCAAGGATCCCCAGGTCCGCTACCCGACCGCCGGAGCGCTGCGCGACGACCTGCGCCGGTTCCGCAACGACGAACCCGTCCAGGCCCTGACCGACGCGGCGACCAACAAGGCCGCCCGCGCCGCCGAAGCCGAAACCGCTGCCCTCGGAGC
>NZ_JBAVYV010000194.1:0-1535 GCF_049588435.1 Ilumatobacter sp. | reverse complement strand
GAACCCGCCGCGACCGGCACCTCACATACAAGTCGGCGCTTCACACCGAGACCCGGTAGCCGTCCAGATCGAACGCGACCGAACGGCTGGCCGAGAGGATCCAAACACGGCCGGTCGACCGCGCCATCGAACCCCCAATCGAACTGAGGGAAGATGTTCCCCGCCCAACCTGGTGGTCTACCAAAGGAGATGTAGTGGGCGAAGAGGGACTCGAACCCCCCGACATCTTCCTTGTAAGCCTGATCCGTCGTGTTCGCTGTTGTTCGCCTCCGTCCTGAGCGGTCGATCTACCAGGCTTTTTGTCCAACCTGCGACACCGGCCGCCCCGTCACTCCCGGCAACCTCACCGTCGGCGACCTCGTCGATATGTGGTTCGAGAAGGGACTGCCCTCCCGCAACCTGCAGCCGGGATCGGTCGCCTCACACGACTGGGCGCGAAAGATCATCCTCGACGACATCGGCCACAAGCGGCTCAAGACGCTCTCCCCCGACGACGTCGAGGTCATGTTCCGTCGCCGCTGCGATGCCGGGCTCTCGAAGTCGTCGCTCTCGAAGATTCGCACGACGTTGCGGATCGCGCTGCAGTGGGCGGAGCGTCGCGAGATCGTCTTCCGTAACGTTGCAACGGTCAGTGGGCTACCGCCCGATGCGGCGCCCTCTCCCCCGCTGAAATCGATGACGAGTGAGCAAGTGTGTGCGTTCCTGAGTGCGTCGACCGACTCACACCTCGACGCGATGTGGCGTGTGATGGTTTTCCTCGGCATACGACCCGGCGAAGCTGCCGGCCTGTCGTGGGACGACGTCGACTTCGCCAACCAGATCATCCACATCCGCCGAACCCTCAAGCGCGGCGCCGCCGGCGAGTTGTACATCGGCGTGCCGAAGACGATGCAGTCGGTCCGCTCACTCGATGCGCCCGACGAGGTGTTCGACGCACTCCGCATTCGCAAGCGCATCCAGAACGTCGAACGGTTGGCGGCTGGCGAGGTGTGGACGAACGAGGAGGGCCTCGTCTTCACGACCTCGGTCGGCACACCCACCGACCCTGCAAAGAACCGCAAGGAGTTCGATCAGGTCGTCAAAGAAGCCGGTCTCGCGCCCGAGTGGTCGCCGAACTCGCTCCGCCACACCGCCGCGTCCCTACTCTCGGACGCCGGAGTCCCGCTCGAGGTCGTCGCTGATCAACTGGGCCACAAAGACACCCGCATGGCCTCGCTCCACTACCGCCATCGCGTACGGCCCACCGTGTCCGGGGGAACAACGCTCGGTCGCCTACTAGCCAATCCTTGATGCCATATCGACCTCGACACCGGGCGCGATATGGTGCGGATCAAGGACCCATTCCGGCTTCCGCGCCTCGATCGAGAGCGCTCATGTTTGCCGGTTCCAGGACAGGTTGGCGAGTGGTTGGCCGGTGCCGATATGCGCCTCGTTCTGGCGATCGCGGATACTCGGGGTGCTGTCAGCGTGCGTTGATCACGACGTTGCGCTATGCCCAGCTCGCCTCACCCACCGTTCTGTCCTTCCGGCCGAAC
>NZ_JBAVYV010000193.1:0-18574 GCF_049588435.1 Ilumatobacter sp. | reverse complement strand
GCTCGCCCCCGCCAGCACGACGACCAGCCCCGTGATCGCGGCGACCGCGGCAAGCCACGCGAATGTCAGCCCATGCGTGGCGCCGAGCAGCCGCGACCAGCCCTCCGGAACGCGCATCAGACGGAGTACCCATTCGAGTGAACGCGCGGAGGGCCGGTCGATCACGTCGACGAGCCCGGACCACGACTCCAACGCGACGTACGGGCCCACAGCGGTATCGAGCGTCTTGCGACAGGCCGCACAACCGACGAGGTGGGCTTCGAGCGACGAAGCGCGCGCGTCGTCGACCGCCGACGGATCCGCCGCGTAACGCTCGATCAGACCCGCGGTTGCGTGCCAGGTGGTGTCGGTCATGCCAGTGCTCCTCGCAGTTCGATGCGGGCCCGCATCATTCGCGTCTTCACGGTGCCGGTCGGAATGCCGAGCAGATCGCCGGCCTCGCGAGTGGTCAAACCATCGAGCACGGTGGCCTGGACCACCGCGCGCAACTCGGGTGACAGCAACATCAGCGCGCCCGCAAGGTCACCGTGCTGCACACCCATCACGACGACTTCCTCGGCGGTCGTGACGACCGTCGGAGTCGATTCCTGCAACGTTCGATCCCGACCCCATCGTCTTCGGCCGCGGAGGACACCCAGCATGCGCCGGATCGCGATTCCCCAGATCCACGCTGCTGGTTCTCCGGTGCCGTTCCACTGTGCGGCGCCTCTCCAGACAGCGACGAACGTGTCCTGCACTGCCTCGTCGACGACGTCGGCGTCGCTGCACCGACGGGTCAGGCGCAATCTCAGCCAAACGACATGGCGGTCATGCAGGATCCTCAGCGCCTCCCGATCGCCGTCGGCAACCGAGGCGAGCAGATCTGCGTCCGTGCGATCGTGCATCGGAAACCTCCGCAACCGATTCTCCTCCATCGCAAGGCTGTCGCGTGAGCAGACGAACTCGGTTCACGTGGAGGGTGGGAAGATCACGAAGGGCGCACGCACGTGAGTCAGCGGCCATCAGTGTTTTCATCTTGATGCTCGCCCGTCCGGGAGACGGCACGCCACCGCGGTCAGGCAGCGAGAAATGCTCGGGTGCGAGCGGCGCAGAGATCGAGTTCGTCGATCCAGGGGGCATGACCTGCCCGCCGGATGACCTCGAGTTGCGCATCGGGCAGGCGTGCCGCGAAGCTTCTGGCGACCAACTCACCCCCATTCGGATCTTCGTCGCCCCACAGGAACATGATCGGCATCGTCACTCTGGCGAGGAGTTCGTCGGTGTGCAGGATGCGTGTGTTGAGGCCGCGCACGGGCGTGACGATCTTCGGCGACGAGCGCAGGTCGTTGATCATCGTGTCGGTATCGCGCTGCACGGACAGGAACCAGTCGATCATCTCGTCGGTGAAGGTCCCGGTATCGATCGCCCGTTCGAGGCCGATCTGACGCAGCAGCGCCTTCACCATCGATCGGGTGACGGGCATCTTCGCGGAGATGGCCCGCATGCCGGGGAGCGCCGACAGGCGCATCGACATGGCCACCTTGTCCATCGGCGCGCCCAACAACCAGCTGTACTCGACAATTCTGTCAACCCGTGGCGGGTTCGCCGCCGCGCCGCGCACCGCGAAGTAGCCGCCATACGACGTGGCCAGCACAGCGGCACGGTGGAGCTCGAGACCGTCGAGCACGTCGGTGAGGAGCCGGTCGGCGTACGACTCGATCGCGTCGATGTCGCGCAGCGGACCGCCGACGATCGGGTCGCTGAGCCCACACCCGGGACGATCGAGGGCGATGCACCGGAAATCCTGGAGCTTGGCCATCAGCGACATCCAGCTCGTGCCGGCGTTCGAGGCACCGTGGACGAGCAGCACCGGCGGACCGTCACCGGCCTCCTGCACTCGCACCATCTCACCAGTGCGGAGCTGCACTCGTCGCTCCGAGGGTGTCACACCCACCGATTCCCAGAGTCGCTGCTCGGACTGCCGGTACCGTTCGAGTTGCCTGCCCATCCGATCGGTCTAGCCGAATTCACGCTCGCCGATGTGCAGCGACCCGGAAGCACCTGCATCGCGCACTCCCGCCCGAAGACCCTCGCGTGCACCGAACCGTTCGAAGCAGCGGATGATCTCTGTCACACCGCGTGCGTAGGGTGTCGCACATGGCTCTCCCCGACTTCGCCGTCGTCGACGTCGAGACGTCCGGGTTGAACGTTCGGCGCCATCGCGTCCTGCAACTCGCGGTCATCACGGTCGATGCCGAGGGCAACCTGGTCGACGAGTGGGACACGTTCGTCAAGTTGCGATGGCCGCTGAGCAGAGTCGGTCCGACGCACGTGCACGGGATCACCCGACCGATGCTCCGCGGCGCCCCGAAGCTCGACGCGGTGTTGGGCGAGTTCGCGGAACGTGTCGGCGATTCGCTCTTCGTCGCACACAACGCCCAGTTCGACGGAGAGTTCCTCCTGCGTGCGGCACGCCGGAGCGGCCGTCCCGAGTCCGAACTCGCGTCGCTCGAACGTCGGCTGTGCACGCTGCGGATGTCGCGGCGACTCGACCCCGACCGCGTCGAGTCCCATCGTCTCGGCGATCTGTGTGACCGCTACGGGGTTCCGCTGCTGAACCCGCACGAGGCCAAGGCCGACGCCCGCGCCACGGCAGCCGTGCTTCCTCACCTGCTGCGGGCCCACGGAATCACCGACGAGGCCGAACTGGAGCCGTTCCTCGACGGTCCCCGACTCCCGGCGTCGGACCGATCGGGTCAGTCGTAGTTCGCCAGGATCGCAGCGGCCAGCCGCGCCGCGCCGTCACCACCATCGGCCGGTTCGAGGATCTCCGCGGCCGGACCGAGCCGCACCAGCAGCCGATCGAGCCACCACTCGCTGGCGACGGGGAGAACGACCTCGATCGAGTCGGGCGACGACCGTGCGACTCGTCCGGTCACCGGTTCGACCGAATCGACCGGATAGTGCTCCGTGATCCATTGCGCAGGCGGAGCGAGACGAAGTCGGGCCCGGGGCAGGTCGGCGTCGATGAAGAATGCCGAAGGGGCGGCCACCGCCGGATCGGGTTCGTGCTCGATCCCCGTCTCCGCCACCGATTCGATCCGATCGATCCGGAACGTGCGGCGCTCGCCCGAACGGTCGTCGTCCGCGAGCAGATACCAGTTTCCGGCGTCGGCGAACACGTGGCGTGGAACGACCGTGCGGGTCGAACTCTCGCCGCGTGACGGCGAGAAGTACTCCAGAACGAGTTCCGCGCCGCGTGCCGCCGCATCGATGATCCGCTCGGTGATCACCGGACGTTCCAGGTCGACCACGACGCCGGCGGTGCGATCATCGGACGTGTCGAGCCCGGCCTGCCCCAGTGCGCCGGCGAGCTTGTCGAGACCGCGCGCCAGTGGACCCTCCGGGTCGGCCCCCGGAAGCTCCATCGCAGCACGTCCCGAGGCGAGCAGAGCAAAGCCCTCCGGTGCAGTCAACCGCAACGGTCGGGTGAACAGCCGCGGCACGCCGACGAACACCATTCCCTCGTCGACGAACACGTCGATCATCTCGTCGACGTACGGCGGCAGACCGCACATCGCCACGAGTTCGAGATCCTTCGTGACCTGCGCCTCCGTCAGACCGAAGCGCTCCGCCACGTCGGCGAGCGGGACCTCCCCCGCTTCCATCAGCCACGGCAGCATCACGAGCAGCTGACGGAGTCGATCCTGGGCGTTGCGCGGCCCACTGCGGCGGGCGTTCATGTCGCGACACCGCCGTCGCGCACGGAGATCACGCCGCGCAGCCAGTCGATCATGAACTCACGGACCTCGGGTGGATCGAGCACGACCGCCTGGTCGACCATCCCGAGCACCCACGAGCGGAAGGCATCGAGGTTCGTCGCGGGCACACGTACGTCGATCGTTCCGTCGGCGTGGCGCTCGACGACGCGGTCCGCTCCCAGCTCACGTTCGGTCGCCCGGGCACGGACGGGCGCGATCCGAACCGTCGCCTCGACCGCGTCATCGACCGCGTGCCCGATCTGCTTGGGGTCGGCCGGGAAGGCCGACCGCGGATCGAAGTCGGGTGGCCGCTCGAACGCCCCGGGCTCATCGACATCGATTCCGCCGTCGATCCGGTCGATCCGGAACGTGCGCTTCGCCGCACGCAGACGGTCGAATCCGACGAGGTACCAGAAGCCGCCTCGGAGCAGCACGCCCCACGGCTCGACCGTGCGTTGCTCGCCCCGGTAGGAGAAGGCGATCGTTGCTCGCGCTGCGACCGCGGAGCGGATGAGCGGGAGTTCGGGACGATCGGGGAGCACCGTCGACACCGGCGGGCGATCGACCACTCCTCCGCCACCCAGTTTGAGCAACGCATCGTGTCCGACGCCCGACTCGGTCCGCACCGTCGCGACCGCGACCTGCAACGCACGCATCTCGTCGGGAGCGAGGTCGAGATCGAGTTCGTAGTTCGCGCGATCGATCCGGTACCTGGTCTGGCCGGCCAGCCGATCGCCGGTGTGCACCTCGGTCTCGATCGGGACCCCGATCTCACGCAGCGCCGCCTTGTCGCGCTCGAACGCCTGGCGCCGAGCCTTCTCGTCCTCGGGATACTGACCATCGAGGGCGACGGCGATCTGGCGCAGCGACAGCCCGGTGCGGGTCTCGAGCAACACGGCGAGCAGGTTCGTGAGTCGCTCCACCCGGTCGGCCATCCTCGTCGAGGATAGGGCGTCGGGATCCGCCGCCGACCAGACCGGGCACGGCGATCGGCTCGTACAATGGTGTCGTGACCTCCACGCCGCTCCGTGTCGACGATCTCCGCGTCCGTCGGGAAGATGGCTGACATGCTCGACATCGCCGACATCCGCAAGGAATTCCCGCTGCTCGCCGATCGGACGATCGACGACTCGCGCATCGTCTACCTCGACTCGGGCAACACCTCGCAGAAGCCGCGCCGCGTGATCGACGCCATGACCGAGTTCATGGAGAACACCTACGCCCCGATCAACCGGAGTTCGTACCGACTCGCCGGAGAGGCGACCGAGGCCTACGAGGCCGGACGCCACGCCGTCGCCCGACTGATCAACGCGCCGTCCGCCGACGAGGTGATCTTCACCAAGAACGCCAGTGAAGCGATGAACCTCGTCGCGATGGCATGGGGTCGTGCGAATCTGGGCGCCGGCGACATCGTCGTGCTCACCGAGATGGAGCACCACGCCAACATCGTCCCCTGGCAGATGCTCGCACAGGAGCGCGGCATCCAGATCCGCTGGATCGGTCTCACCGACGACGGCCAGCTCGACCTCACGAACCTCGACGAATTGCTCGACGGAGCGAAGGTGTTGTCGTTCACCGCGATGAGCAACGTGCTCGGAACGCTGCCACCCACTCAGCGGCTCTGTGCCGCAGCGCATGCGGTCGGTGCGCTCGCCGTGGTCGATGCCTGTCAGTACGTGCCGCACAACGTCACCGACGTCCAGGCCTGGGACGCCGATCTCGTCGCGTTCTCCAGCCACAAGATGTGTGGACCGACCGGGATCGGGATGCTCTGGGGCAAGATGGAGATCCTCGACGCGATGCCACCGTTCCTGGGTGGCGGGAACATGATCGACACCGTCACGTTCGACGGTTTCACCACGGCCCCGGTCCCGGCAAAGTTCGAGGCGGGCACACCACCGATCGTCGAAGCGGTCGGCCTCACCGCGGCGGTCGAGTTCCTCGAGGACATCGGGATGGCAAACGTGCGCCAGCATGAGATGCAGCTCACTCGCTACGCCCTCGACACGCTGAACGCACGCTTCGGCGACGAGATCACGATCTACGGACCCGACAACGTCGAGGTGCGCGGCGGCGTGTTCAGCTTCGCGTTCCGCGACCTCCACCCGCACGACGTCAGCCAGGTGTTGGACGAGTCGAACGTCTGCGTGCGTGCCGGCCACCATTGCGCGAAGCCGCTGATGAAGACACTCGGGGTGAACGCCACCACCCGTGCCAGCGTCTATCTGTACAACGACGAAGCGGACATCGACGCGCTGGCCGACGGCCTCGACGGCGCGAGCGATATCTTCGGATTCTGATGCCGCGTCGACATCGGAACGGTCACCCTCAGCACCGACACGATCAGTCAGGAAACTCTTGATGTCTGGACTTGAAGACCTCTACCGCGAGATCATCCTCGACCACTATCGCACGCCGCGCAATCGGGGTGAACTCGAGACCCCGCCCGCGACCAAGGTCGACGGACACAATCCGCTCTGCGGCGACGAGATCAGCGTGTACCTGATGGTCGAGAACGCCGACGGCGGCGACGTGGACGATGCGATCGTGACCGACATCAAGATCGGCGGGCAGGGTTGCTCGATCTCGCAGTCGTCGGCATCGATGATGTCCAACGCCGTGATCGGCAAGCGTGTCGGCGACGTCCGTGCCGTGACGCGCCGGTTCAAGGCGCTGATGGGGATCGAGGGCATCGAACCGCAAGCCGGTGACGACGACGTCGACCTGGAGGACCTCGAAGCACTCCAGGGGGTCGTGAAGTTCCCGGTGCGCATCAAGTGCGCCGTGCTCGGCTGGAACACGCTCTCCAGCGCGCTCGACGAAGCCCTCAGTCCGTCCGAGTGACCTCGTCACTTCCTCCCGACGTCGCCGCCGCGCGGATCCGGGTCGGCGATGCCTATCGCTCGCTCGGCCACGCGATCGTCGGCCACCAGGCGTCCGCGCAGGAACTCGACGACCTCGCCGATCTCCTGTGCGAGCGCACCGGTGCGATCCGCTCCGGTGAACAACGGGTTCGCAGCATCGAACGGCCGTCCGGTGATTGGGGTCCTGCCCCGCTCGACGGGGAGGAGATGTTCTCGTTCGACGAGCGGCCGATCTCGGGCCGCGCGGCGCCGTACGGTCTCGGTGTCCGGATCGTGCGCGACGGCGACGAGGTCGTCGGCCACGTCACCCTCGACTCGGCACACGAGGGCGCACCCGGTCGCAGCCACGGTGGCATCGTGTCCGCGCTGTTCGACGACGTCTACGGCTTCGTCCTCACGATCCTCGCTCAGCCCGCGTTCACCGGCACATTGACCATCCGGTACGAGCAGGGCGTCCCGATCCACCGCCCGCTCGAGTGTCGCGTGCGCCTCGATCGTCGCGAGGGACGCAAGCTGCTGATGTCGGGCGAACTGTCCGGTGTCGGCGCCGACGGAGCACCGATGGTCTTCACCCGCTCGACCGCGGTGTTCATCGCCATCGACGAGGCCGCATTCGGCGCCAGCGCCCGCCCCTGACAACTGGTGTCAGGCACCAGTTGTCCAACCGGCTGAGCGGCGAGCAAACCACCATCGGACAACCGGTGCCTGACACCAGTTGTCCGTCACTCGCGGCGAAGGTCGGTGACGACTCCCCCACTCGCGTCGGCGAGGACATCCGGGGCGATCCCGAACACGTCGTTCCAGGTCCCCGCGGCCGCCCACACCTCGTCGTAGCGGAGCAGGTCGGGGTCGATGAAGATCCGGAGCGGGTGGTCGTGGCCGAAGGGTGGGACCCCTCCGATCGGGAAACCGGTCGACGTGTGCACCGCCTCGGCATCGACCCGTCGACACTTCCGGGCACCAGCCGCCGCGGCGAGCTTCTTCTCGTCGAGCTGGTTCGCCCCGCTCACGTAGGCGAGGACCAACTCGAGTTCGGCATCGGGATCCTCCGTCGCCACTCCGAAGATCAGGCTCTTGACGATCTGTCCGACCTCGACGCCGATCGCGTCGGCGGCGTCCTGCGCGGTCTTCGCCCCCTGCGGATAACTCCGCGGGACGACCTCGACGCCGAGATCCCGGCCGGCCTCGATCACCTTGATCACGTTGCGGTGCAGGTCGCTCATCGACCCGACGCTAGTCAGGCGGTACGTACGACGATCGGGTTCCGGTCCGACGCCGGGCCGGCGACGTACAGCACCGACGTGCCGACCAGGCACAGGAGCGCAGCCACGACATACGGAACCTGGTACGAACCGAACACGTCGTAGAGCCATCCGATCAGAAGCGGGCCACCGGCCACACCGATGATGGTGATCGCCTGGGAACGACCGAAGATCCGCGGATAGTCGAGCACCCCGAACCGCTCGGCGATCAGCAGCGGCTGCATCATCAGCAGGTTGCCGATCGTCATCCCGAACAGGATGATCGCCACGAAGATCAGCGCTGTCGACTGTGCCATCCCGAGCACGACCAGTGCGACGGCTTGCAACCCGGCGACCATCACCGTGAAGCGCATCATCGGAATCGTCGAGACCAGGCGCCCGCCGATCAGCCGCGCCACGACCGAAGTCGCTGCGAGCACCGTGATCGCGAACTCGGCCGTCCCCTCGTTCGTACGGTCCTCGACCAGCTTGACGAGCTGCTGGATGCCGCCGACCTGCGAACCCAGTGCGAGCACGTACCCGTACGTGACGGCCCGATAGAACCGCGTGTGGAGGGCAACGGTGTACAGGGTTCCGGTCGGCGGTGGCGGCTTCGTGCCGATCGCCAAGCGCTCGCCGTCCGGTGCGAACCCGTCGGCCACGGGGTCGGGCCGGACGAGGAGGAGGGTCACCGGCACGGTCGCCGCGACGAAGAACAGACCGAGCCACGGGGTACTCGCGGCGAGTCCGTTGTCGTCGATCAGGCGTTTGGCGACGGGGGTGAGAACGATTCCACCGACCGACAACCCGGTCGAGGCGACCGACAGCGCGACCGACCTCTTCTGATGGAACCATCGGGTGACGACGGTCGTCGTCGGGACGAGACCGCAGAGCGCATATCCGACCGCGAACACCGCGTAGGCCACATACAGCTGCCACTGTGCGGTCACCTGTCCGACCACGGCGAGCGAACCACCGGCGATGATCGCGCCGGCGATGATCACGGCGCGGACATCGAAGCGGTCGATCAGGCGCGCGGCGACGAGCCCGAAGAGCCCGCCGATCACGAAGAAGATCGTCACCGCGAAGGAGATCGAACTGAGCGGCCAGTCGTACTCCTTGCTGAAGGCGTTGAGGTACACCGAGAGGCCGTAGAACGCCAGTCCGGAGTTGATCAGCAGGACGCAGAAGCACCCCGCGACGACCCGCCAGCCGGCGAAGCTCTTCTCGGGCTTCGCCTGTGGGACGGAACTCGACCCCGCCTCAGTCGACGAGCGCATCGATCGCTTCGGACATCGTCCTGTCGCGACCTGTGACCGTGCTCCCCGCGTCGTGGGTGGTCAGGGTGATCGACACCTTGTTGTAGACGTTCGACCACTCCGGATGGTGGTCGAGCTTGTCCGCGATGAACGCGACTCGGGTCATGAACGCGAACGCTGCACGGAAATCGTCGAACTCGAAGTCACGGCGCAGCGCTCCATCGGTCTCGGTCCAGCTCATCCGTCGAGCGTAAGCCCCACGGAATGATCAGGACGAACCGCTGGACTCAGCGCTTGCGTTTGAAGATCCGGGAGAAGAAGCCCCGATTGGCCGCCGCGCGCTCGGCCTCGACCTCGGCGCGCACGTCGGCACCGATCGAGTTGACGATGTCCTCGGCGGCATCGAGGACCGCCGCCGCCGAACCGTCATCGACGCTCGCCGGTTCCGGAGGCGTGGCACCGACCGCCAGCGATCCGTGGGTCCACGCGACGTCGGCGAGGCGCCGCTCGAACTTCGGGCAGTTCTCGGGACACCGCCACGGAGCGTCGGGGGCGAGATCGAGGTTGCACTTGCGAACGGTGTCACCGTTCGGGTATGTCCGCGATTCGAAATTCTTGCACTCCGTCCGCATCGGCATGGACTCGATGCTATTGGGTGACGCGGCCGCGCGGATGGCGGCGGGATCGAGGTCGGGGAGGTCCGCGTTGTCGACCCGTCGGTGATCGGGCATCATCGTCCGATGACCCGCCGCCGTCCGTCGATTCGGACACTCACCAGCGCTCGGGTCTGGGTGATGACGGTCATCGCGACAGCGGTGGCGCTCATCGCACTCACCGGCGCCGATCACGCACGGGCGCAGAGCGAGGGAAACGGGCTCGAGGAATCCTCGGTCAACACGTTTCGCTTCGACACGGAGCAGAACGTCGTGCGCGTCGACGTCGACATCGAGTTGACGAACGTGACCACGGATCAGGTGGACGGCAACGTCGTCAACCAGCGGTACTGGGATTCGTACTACGTCGCCGTTCCGCTCGGTGCCGAGAACATCGTCGCGACCCGCGACGGACAGGTGCTCGAGGGCGCGCTCACCAGCAACCCCGCCTCGCCCGCCTACTCGATCTACGAGTTCCCGCTGAACACCCGTGTCTTCAGCGGCGAGTCGACGACCATCGAGGTCACCTACGACCACGTGGGCGCCGACCCGCGCAGCGATGTGCCGTGGCGGGTCAACGGCGCCTACGTCCGCTTCGTCGCGTTCGGGCTGGGTGACGACGGCCGGGTGACGATCGAGATCGTGAAACCGGCCGACTACGTGTTCGACGACTTCACCGATCTCACGGAGTACGAGTCCGGCGACCCGGACGCTTCAGGGTCGACCACCTACACCCTCGCGGGGGTCGACGAGGACCGCGAGACGTTCGTCGGGATGTACAACGACGAACGTCTCGTCGAGACGCCACTCGACGTGGAAGGAGCCGACATCGAATTGCGCTCGTGGCCCGGTGACACCGGATGGGTCCAGTTCGCCGAGCAGAAGGTCGAGTCCGGTATTCCGGCCCTCGCAGAACTGATCGGCAGCCCATGGCCCGGCGAGGGCGCGTTCGACGTGCTCCAGACCGTCGAACCGAACCTGTACGGCTATGCCGGATGGTTCGATGCGAGCACCAACGAGATCGCGGTCGGCGAGGACCTCGACGCCGACACCATCTACCACGAACTCTCACACGCCTGGTTCAACGGCGACCTCGCCGACGATCGATGGCTGACCGAGGGACTCGCCCAGGTGTACGCCGCCGAGTTGGTTCGCCGTGACGGCGACGTGGCGGCCGAACCGACCGCCCCCGATCCGGGCGCCGTCGGGGCCGGTCCGCTGATCGACTGGGCGGCGGATCCCACCGCGCTCGACACCGATCCCGACAGCGAGGAGTACGGCTACAACGCCTCGTTCTGGGCGGTCGATCGACTCGTCGACGAGCTCGGCTTCGACACGATGCGTGATGTGCTCGGAGCGATCGACAACGACGTGAGTCCGTTCGATCTCGACGCGCCAGCCACGTCCGAGGCGTCGTCGGGCGATTGGCGTCGCGTCTACGACATGCTGGTCGAAGTCGGCGGGTCTCAGTCGGCACCCGAGGTGTTCGGCGAGTTCGTCCTCGACGCAGACACCGCCCCGATGCTCCTCGACCGGGTCCGTACCGATTCCGCGTACCAGTCGTTCACCGAGCGATCGGCACCGTGGGCGGTTCCGGAGGGCATCCGTCACTCGATGGAGCTCTGGGACTTCGTCGGCGTCAGCGCCGGGATCGAGGACGCCGATGCCGTTCTCGAACGACGAGACGAACTCCGCGCGCTCGTCGATGCGATCGGAATCGGGCCGTCCGACTCCTTCGGAGCGCTCTACGAAGCGGCACCCCGGTCGGGCGACTCGACCGACTTCACCGCGGTGACGGCGGCACTCGCCACCGACATCTCGGCCGCCGAGACGGTCGCTGATCTCCAGGTCGCCGTCGGCGAAGCTGCCGATGCGGCGACCGTTCGACCTCCGACGGTGGCCGATGCCGGGTTGGAGGACTTCGCCGGCGCCGAGAGGCTCCTGACCGAACAACTCGACGTCCTCGAGCACCTGTCCGAAACCGCTCGATCGCAGGAAGCTGCGACCGGGCTGGTCACCAGGATCGGTCTGATCGGCAACGACGTCGCCGATGAGATCGACGACGCACGTGCAGCGATCACGGCGGGAGACAACGAGCAGGCCGCGACTGCTCTCGACGATGCCGATGCGACGCTCGATGATGCCCGACAGACCGGGGTCACACGCGGGATCATCGCCGCGGCGGTCGTACTCCTGCTGCTCGTCGCGATCGCGATCGGCGGACGCGCTGCCCGACGGCGACGCTCAGGCAGCCGGTTGATCCGCCGCGTCGACGGCGGCGACGGGCACCGGATCGATCTCGACGAAGATGCACTCGCCGGGGCACATCTCGGCAGCGTGGATCACGCTGTCGAAATGACGACGAGGGACGTCAGCGAGGCTTCCCGAGCCCCCGGGGTCGTTGAGCGGTCGGCCGCCCTCGGCGACGTAGGCGATCCCGTCCTCCAACTGGACGAAGACGTCGCCGCAGTGGTCGAGGCAGATGCCATCCCCCGTGCAGAGGTCCTGATCGATCCAGACGCGCATGACTGCGAGGGACGGTAGCGCTGACCGCGTAGATTGGCTCGGCCGTGGACCATCAGAATCTGCCCTCGCCGACAAGCGTCACACCCTCCGGTGACGCCAGCGCCACCCCGGTCGCTCCGCGCAGAGCGCATCGCTGGGTGCGTCCGACCGGTGACGTCGACGACGATTTCGCCTGGATGATCGACGTCGAGGATCCGGAACTCCTCGAGTACCTGACTGCCGAGAACCGCTTCGGGGATGCCTGGTTCGCTCCGCACGCTGCGACCACCGAGGCGATCTTCGAGGAGATCCGCAGCCGCGTCCAGGAGACCGACCAGTCGACGCCGGTGATGAACGGCGGATGGTGGTACGTCGGCTCGACCGTCGAGGGGGAGAACTACCCGCGCCATCACCGCGGGCGCACGTTCGAATCGGCCACCGACTTTCTGCTCCTCGACGAGAACGTCGAGGCCGAGCGGATCGGTGCCACCGACTACTTCGACCTCGGTGCGTTCGACGGCTCCCACGACCACACGATGTTCGCCTGGTCGACCGACACGACCGGCGACGAGCGATACGACCTGCGGATCCGGCGATGCGACGACGACGGAGGTGTCGAGGACCTCGAGGACCACATCACCGAGGTCGCGAACGCCGGCACCGCATGGTCGGCCGACGGCAGCCGTCTGTTCTACGTCCGCGCCGATGACCAGGAACGACCGTTCCAGGTGTGGCGCCACGAGATCGGCCGGCCGGCCGCTGACGACACCCTCGTGTTCCAGGAGGACGACGAGCGCTTCTTCGTCGAGATCGGCGAGACCCGGTCGGACACGTGGATCGTGATCCATTGCGGCTCGAAGACGAGCGCCGAGGTCCGCCTGCTCCCGTCGAACTCACCGCTCGACGAACCGATCGTCGTGCAGCCGCGCGCCGACGGCGTCGAGTACCAGGTCGACGACTGGGGCGACCGCCTCGTGATGGTCACCAACGCGGACGGTGCCGACGACTTCTGCATCCGCACCGCCTCGTCGGGAGATGACTGGACCGATCCGTCCGCATGGTCCGAACTCGTCGCCCACCTGCCCGGTCGTCGGATCATCGGTGTCGAACCGTTCGAGCACCAGCTCGTGATCTACGAGTGGAGCAACGCCCAGCCGCGGCTTCGCCTGCTGTTCCGCGACGGAACCGAACGAATCGTCGATGTCGACAACGAGCCGCACGACGTCGGGCTCTCGGCGAACCCGGAGTGGACCTCGACCACGCTGCGCTTCGTCACGCAGTCGATGACGAGTCCGGCGACCCTCTACGACGACGACCTCCTCACCGGTGAGCGAACGCTGCTGCGCCAGGTGCCGACACCCAACGTCGACCTCGACTCCTACGTCGCGAGTCGCATGTGGGCGACCTCGGCGGACGGCACGTCGGTCCCGGTCGACATCGTTCGTCACGTCGACACGCCGCTCGACGGAACCGCCGCCGGCTGCCTGTACGGGTACGGGTCGTACGAGGCGTCGATGCCCCCGTGGTTCTCGGTCGGCCGGCTCTCGCTGCTCGATCGCGGCCTGGTGTGGGCACTCGCCCATCCCCGCGGCGGCGGTGAGCTCGGGCGACACTGGTATCTCGACGGCAAGCTCGAACACAAACAGCACACGTTCGATGACATGATCGCCGTGGCCGAACACCTCGGAACCGCGGGCGTCGTCGCTCGGGATCGACTCGCGATCCGTGGAGGATCCGCCGGTGGTCTGCTCGTCGGCGCGTGCATGACGCAGCGGCCCGATCTGTTCGCCTCGGTGATCGCCGAGGTTCCCTTCGTCGACATCGTCAACACGATGAGCGACCCGTCACTCCCGCTCACGGTGACGGAATGGGAGGAGTGGGGCGATCCGAGGTCCGAGCCGTTCGCGACGGCGATGCTCGCATATTCCCCGTACGACAACACGGTCGAGGCCGACTACCCCGCCGTGTACGTGACCGCCGGATTGCACGATCCACGGGTGAGCGTGCACGAGCCGGCGAAGTGGGTGGCGCGGCTCCGCGACACGACCACGAGCGGCCGACCGATCGTGATGCGGACCGAGATGGGCGCGGGCCACGGCGGTCCGACCGGTCGCTACGACGCCTGGCGTGACGAAGCGCGCACGCTGGCATTCCTGCTCGCCACCACATGAGCCCGTCCACCGGGCCGACCGTCCGCACGACCCCTAGGATCCAGCCGGTGAACACACCCGATTCCTCCGACTCGCAACCCGATCTCCACGCGGCGGCGGTTCGGATGGCCGAACTCGCCGGAGCACGCCTCCTCGAGATCCGTGCGGAACTGCAGGCCGCCGGAGAATCCGGAACCGCAGTGAAGGATGCCGGGGATGCAGCTGCCCAAGCCGTGCTCGCAGCTGCGCTGACCAGCGATTTCCCCGCCGACGCCGTGCTCTCGGAGGAAGCAGCCGACGACGCTCACCGACTCTCGGCCGAGCGGGTGTGGATCATCGATCCCCTCGACGGCACCCGCGAGTTCAGCGAATTCGACCGCGACGACTGGGCGGTGCACGTGGCCCTGTGGGAGTCCGGATCGCTGACCGCCGGCGCCGTCGCACTGCCCGCGCGGGACATCACCTACTCGACGAAGGACGCTGCTCCGACGTTCGAGCCGCTCTTCGGAAGGCCGCTGCGGTTGGCCGTGAGCCGGTCGCGTCCACCCGAGTTCGTGACCGAACTCGCCGATCGACTCGGTGCCGAGCTCGTTCCGATGGGCTCGGCGGGCGTCAAGGCGATGTCGGTCGTGTCAGGGCAGTGCGACGCCTACCTCCACGGCGGCGGGCAGGACGAGTGGGACTCCGCTGCCCCGGTCGCCGTCGCAGCGGCCGCGGGGTTGTTCACCTCGCGACTGGACGGCTCGGACCTCGTCTACAACGGCGAGTCGCCGTGGCTCCCCGATCTCGTCGTCGCCCGCCCCGAGATCGCCGAGATGCTGCTGGCGGCCGTGGTGGGTGCCACCTGAGTCAGACGGAGATGGACGTGCCCTCTCGGGCGCCGAACACGGTGACGCCACGTTCGGCCCCTGCCGCGCTCGCGGCGTCGACGAGGCCGTCGAGCACGCGATCGGGATGACTCGGATCGTGGTGGAACAGCGCGAGGCGATCCACCCCGGCCTCCCCCGCGACCCACACGGCGAACTCGGGCGTGCAATGACCCCAGTCGCACTTCGTCGAGAATTCCTCGGGGGTGTACTGGGCGTCGTGGATCAACAGGTCGACGTCACGACACAACTCGAGCACACCGTCCTCGGCCCGGAACGACCCGTCCGACGGCATCTGATGGTCGCTCAGGTAGGCCACCGACCGACCGTTCCACTCGACCCGGAATCCGAGCGTGCGACCGATGTGCGGAATCGAACGTGACATGACCGTGATCTCACCTGCGGCCCCACCGTCGATCACGAACTCATCGTCGCAGACCTCGCGGAACTCGATCGTGCCGGGAAGTACCTTCAGGTCGACCGGGAACAGCGGTGGACGGATGGTGTCAGCGAAGATCGCCTCGACGAGGGTGCCGTCCTCCTGACGCGGGGCATACAACGTGATGTGTGCTCCGTCGGTCAGGAGCGGCGTGAAGAACGGCAGGCCCTGGATGTGATCCCAGTGGAGATGGCTCAGCAGGCACGTTCCACGAAAGGGACGATCCGGCGAGACCGAGCGTCCGAAGTACCGCAGACCGGTGCCGAGGTCGAACAGGATCGGATCGGCGCCATCGATGTGGACCGAGACGCACGACGTGTTTCCGCCGTAGGCGAGGATCTCCGAACCGTGACACGGGGTCGAACCACGGACGCCGTGGAACCGGACGGTCATCCCCGCCGCGACGGCAGCATCGTGCTCGTGTGAATCCCCGATGACGTGAACATTAGGCCCACTCGAACGCGCGGAGGCAAAGGTGGGGTGTGTGACGGTCGTAACACCGTGCACGTCTGATGCACGGGTGGGACCTCGTGTCTGCGTGGGCGGTACGGTCGGACCGTGGGAACCGTACGCGACGACTCCGGCGACTCGGACGACAGGCCGACCGCTCCCCCGCTTCCCGACGGCATCGTCGTCATCGTCAAGCGGGAATGTGAAACCTGCCAGATGGTGGTCCCGGTCCTGCGGGAGCTCGCCGCATCGGTCGACCTCCACGTCTACACCCAGGACGATCCGAGCTTTCCCGGCGAACCCGCGGCGATCTCCGATGCGGATCTCGCGGTCAGCTGGTTCCACGAGATCGAGACCGTACCGACGGTGATCCGTTCGACGGACGGATCAGAGGTCGCCCGCACGGTCGGCTGGTCGCGCTCCGGCTGGGAGGAGGTGACCGGGATCTCCGGATTGGGTGCGGAGCTTCCGCCGATGCGACCGGGGTGCGGTTCGATGTCGGTGGATCCCGACCTCGTGGACGAACTGCGGGTTCGGTTCGGTGGGAGCGCGCTGTCGTCTCGACGCATCGACGTCGCGAGCGCCGAGGACGAGTTCGAGATGATGTTCGCCCGCGGGTGGACCGACGGCCTTCCGGTCGTTCCCCCGACCGAGCAGCGGGTGATGGCGATGCTCGAGGGAACGACACGCGCACCCGCCGAGATCGTGGCGACGATTCCTCCCAACCTCGACGACATCTCGGTCGAGAAGGTCGCCATCTCGGCGGTGATGGCCGGGTGCAAGCCGGAGTACCTGCCGTGGGTGCTGACAGCCGTCGAGGCGGCGTGCAACGACGAGTTCAACATGCACGGTCTGCTCGCCACGACCATGCCGGTCGGACCCGTCATCGTGTGCAGCGGTCCCGGTACCCGAGCGATCGGGATGAACTCCGGCGGCAACGCGCTGGGGCAGGGCAACCGGGCGAACTCGACGATCGGTCGGGCGCTGCAGCTCGTCATCCGCAACTTCGGTGGCGGCCGGCCCGGTGAAGTCGACCGCGCGGCACACGGCAATCCGGGCAAGCTCAGCTTCTGTTTCGCCGAGGCCGACGACACATCGCCGTACGGGCGACTCGCGGAGGAGCACGGAATCGACCCGGACGTCGATGCACTCACCGTCTTCGCCGGCGAGGGACCACAGGGTTTCGTCGACCAGTTGTCGCGTGAACCCGAATCGCTGGCCGCGTCGATGGCGCTCCGTCTCCAGGCGGTCCAGCATCCGAAACTGATCATGATGTTCGACACGATCCTCGTGATGGGCCCGGAGCACGCCCGTGTCTTCGCCGAGGCCGACTGGGATCGCGATCGAATCGTGACCGAGATCTCGGCTCACCTGAATCGGCCCGGCTCCGACCTCGTCCGAGGCGCCGGCGGCATCGCCGAAGGTGTCCCCGAGGCGTTCGGAGATGCAGCATCGCTGCCCAAGTTCCGCCCCGGGGGTCTGATGCTGACCTACGCCGGCGGCGGTGCCGGCCTGTTCAGCCAGATCATCGCCGGGTGGGTGAACGGCGAGAAGGGTTCGAAGCCGGTCACCCGCGCGGTGCAATACTGAGACACGTCCACCCCCCGGAGGTACTGATGACGACCATTCTCGATCCGACCAGCGAACGCAGCGTCGTCGAACGCGAGCGACTCGCTCGACCCGTCTCACTCGACGGGCTGACCGTCGGCCTGCTCGACATCTCGAAGCCGCGAGGCGACATCTTCCTGAACCGGATCGAGGAACGTCTCACCGACATCGGTGCGCACGTCAAGCGGTACGTCAAACCGACCTTTGCCAAGCCTGCGCCGGTCGACCTGCGCCACCAGATCGCCACCGAATGTCAGGTGGTCATCGAAGCCTTGGCGGATTGAGGCAGTTGCACGTCGTGCAGTGTGCACGACATCAACGATCTCGAACTCCGTGGTATCCCGTCGATGTTCGTCGCCTCCGACCAGTTCGTCGACGCCGCCGAAGCCCAGTCGTCCGCGCTCGGCTTCCCCGCGGTCTCACGCGTCTTCACTCCGCATCCGATCCAGGACCGGACCGATGACGAGATGTTGACCTACGCCGACGTCGCGTTCGACCAGATCATCGAGACACTCACCAACTGACACACCGGCGATGCTCGTCGGTGCCAGGCACCAACGTGCACCGGGCCACGTGACGACGCTGGATGACGATCAGGCCAGCTCGTCGATCGCCGCGGCGGTCGCAAGCACGCGGCGAGCGTTGTCGACGTGCAGGTTCTCGATCATCCGACCGTCGACCGTGACCACGCCTTTGCCCGCTGCGACCGCTTCGTCGAACGCGACGATCACGCGACCCGCGTCCTCGACCTCGTCGGCAGACGGCGCCCACGTGTCGTTCGCCGGATCGACCTGGTTGG
>NZ_JBAVYV010000192.1:0-15448 GCF_049588435.1 Ilumatobacter sp. | reverse complement strand
GTTCGGCGATCGTCCGCCCCGCACCGGCATCCTCCGATTCGAGGGCACGCAGGATCGCCACGAGGTTGCGGTCCCGCTCGGCCAGCAATTCCGGGATCGTCCGATCCCCCGACTGGGCGTCGGATTGGCTCGCGATCGTCTCGACCAGCTCATCGGTCCACTCCGGCGTGTCGGTCAACTTCGACCACGGCCATTCCAGAGCCGGACCGAACTGGCCGAGAAAATGGCGCATTCCGCCCGCTCCCCCGGCGGTTCGATAGGTCTCGAACAGGCCCATCTGCGCCCACCGGAGTCCGAACCCGTAGCGAATCGAGTCATCGATCTCCTCGGTCGTCGCGACGCCGTCGCGCACCAGCCAGAGCGCCTCGCGCCAGACCGCTTCGAGGAGTCGGTCGGCGATGAACGCGTCGATCTCCACACGCACGTGCAGCGGCTTCATCCCGAGGCCCGCGTAGAGTGCCATCGCCCGATCGATGGTGTCGGCCGTCGTGTCCGTCCCACCGACGATCTCGACGAGCGGGAGGAGGTAGACCGGGTTGAACGGGTGCGCGACGACAAAACGCTCCGGCCGTTCCAGCGCGACTGCGAGATCGGTCGGTTTGAACCCGGATGTCGACGAGGCGACCAAGGCATCGGTCGGCGATGCGGCTTCGATCGCGCACAATGTGTCGTGCTTGAGGTCCAGACGTTCGGGGACACACTCCTGGATGAGCTCGGCAGAACCGACCGCGTCGTCGATCGAGTCACAGATGGTCAACGTGCCCATGTGGTCGGTCGCGAGACCGAGCCCGCGCCACGCGACCTCGGCCTGGCGAACAACATCGGCGAGAACGATCGCGACATCGGGTGCCGGATCGAACACCCGCACATCGACGCCGCGCAGCCTCATCCGGGCGACCCAGGCGGCACCGATGACACCGCACCCGACCACCCCTGCGTTCTCGACCGGAGCGTCAGCCATGCTTCGTCAGCTGCAACTCGGTGCGCACGTCAGCGGCAGACTTCAGCCCGATGTTCATCCCCCCGAGGATCTCACCGGCGCGTTCGACCAGCGACGCGTTCGTCGCCAGTTCACCGCGTCCGAGGTAGAGGTTGTCCTCCAGGCCAACCCGCACGTTGCCGCCGGCAATGGCGGCGAGCGACACGTACTGCAGTTGCATCCGGCCGATCGAGAATGCGCTGAACGTCCACGAATCGGGGACGTTGTTCACCATCGCCATGAACGTGTTGATGTCCGCCGGCGCACCCCACGGAATCCCCATGCAGAGCTGGATCATGACGGGATCCTCGATCCAACCGTCCTCCACCAGGGACTTCGCGTGCCACAGGTGGCCGGTGTCGAACGCCTCAATCTCCGGCCGCACTCCCAGCTCGGTGATCTGGCGGGCCATCTCCTGCAACATGGCCGGCGTGTTCGTCATCACGTAGTCGCCCTCGCCGAAGTTCATCGAGCCACAGTCGAGCGTGGTGATCTCGGGGCGCAGCGTGCTGATGTGCTCGAGACGTTCGGTCGCTCCGGCCATGTCGGTGGCGACTTCGTCGACCGGCAGCGGTTGCTCCACCGATCCGAACGTGAGGTCCCCGCCCATGCCCGAGGTGAGGTTGATCACGACATCGACGTCCGACGACCGCACGCGGTCCACGACTTCGGCGTAGTACTCGACGTTTCGTGAAGGAGCGCCGGTGATCGGGTCGCGCACGTGGATGTGGACGACGGCGGCTCCGGCCTTGGCCGCCCCGATGCAGTCCTCGGCGATCGCGGCAGGCGTGAACGGCACGCGATCGGACTTCCCGACCGTGTCGCCCGATCCGGTGACCGCGCAGGTGATGAAGACAGAGGTCATGTGATGCCACTTTCGGATGACGCCGACGAGGTGCCACGGCCGGTGCCGTGACGACGGAGAACGCGCAGACGCGAGTGGACATCGTCGCGATCGATGTAGCAGCCACGCAAACGGCGCGTGCCCGCCGTCGCGTCGAACGCGTCGCGACCGTGGAGAATCCGTCGATTGTCGAAACCGACGAGGTCGCCAGGCTCGAACGCCGACGTGACCATGAACCGAGCGTCGTGTGCGATCGCGGAGAACACGCGCATCGCGTCGTACGCCCGCTGTTGGGCGTCGATCGGCATGTGGGGAGCGAGGCGCACGGGATAGAACGCGCGGATCGTGAGCGGCGACCGAGGGCCGCCGAGGTCGATGATCGGGCCGATCCACCGGTGGTCACCATCGAGCGCACGGTTCGCGAACACCCACTCATCGGTCGTCAGCGAGTCGTACTCGTCGGGATGCCGGTCGCGCAGCTCGGCGACCACTGCGAGCCCGTCAGCCATCCTCGAAAAACCGCCGCTGACCGAGTTCTCGACACAGTGCAGGAACTGGAAACCGGGTGGAGTCTCGCGTGTTGGAAGGTCCGTGTGCTGGCCGAGGGCGAGGCCCGTGTTCGCCGTCGAGTCGGGTTGCACGATCGACTCGACGGTGAACACGCCACCGAAGTTCGACCCGCGGATCGGACCGATGCGACCTGCGAGCTCCGCCATGAACTCGTCTGATGCCGGAGTCCCGCGCAGCCGTCCGATCCCGTCGGTGCACAACGTCGCCAACCACTCTTCGAGGACTCGCTCGTCGTCGAGCACGATCGACCCGTCGAACGTCGGGAGCACCGGCATCGAGGCAGTCGTCCATGCCACAGGCTCGCCGGTCGCTGCATCTGGGAGGTGAGCACCGTCCGCGACCTCGCGCAACCATCCCGGGTGTGCACGCGAGCGTGGATGATCGGCCCAGACGAGATCGAGTGCACCGTCGCTGTCCACCGTCGCCTCGAGCAGCGCGGCTGTCTGCGGAAGCTGACCCGGTTCGACGGTGCCCTCCCGAGTGAGCGGTTCGAGGCCGACCGTCTGCTCGTAGAGCCACAGGGGATGGCAGACGAACTCGACCCCGTCACCCCACGCGACCCGGACCACCCCGTCGTCCAGCGACGCGCAGGTGAGCGACCGCCACGCGTGGTCCGCGAAGTCCGGCGTCAGGATCACTCCTCGCGAGAGTAGCCCCACGCCCGGCCACGATCACCCGCTCGCCCACGCCCCATCGTCGTTCGCGTGAGGTCTGTGCGGCGCCCGGGCGCACACACCTCACGCGTTCGCTGAGGCGCGGGCGTGGTCGGTTGCGGTCGGGTCGTGGGGTGTTTCAGGCCTCGCCGGAGAGGCAACGCGCGATGAACGAATTCTCGTCCGCGACCCACCGCACCGACGTCGGATGGTCCGGGAGGAACCCGTTCGACGCGTGGAACGCTCCCGGGTACACGTGGAGTTCGCATGCGACGCCGGCACGGTTCAACGCGGTTGCGTAGGCGACGTCCTCGTCGTGGAACATGTCGTACGTGCCGACGTTGATGTGCGCCGGCGGAAGGCCCGCCAGATCGTCGGCGATCGCCGGAGACGAGTACACGGTCGGTTCCGCTCCGCCGAGATAGGCCGTCCACGCGGCGAGGTTCGCCGAACGGTTCCAGACCCGCAGGTCCTGGATCGCGTGGCTGCTCGCGGTCTCGTTGCGATGGTCCAGCATCGGGAACACGAGCAACTGGCCGACGAGCGCCGGCCCGCCCTCGTCGCGAGCGCGCAATGCCGTTCCGGCCGCCAGGCCGCCCCCGGCACTCGCTCCCCCGATCATGATCCGATCCGGGCTGATCCCCAATTCGTCGGCGTTGCCGGCCATCCAGGTCAGACCGGCGAAACAGTCGTCCACCAAACCGGGAGCCGGGGTCTCCGGGGCGAGGCGGTAGTCGACCGACACGACGACGCAGCGATGCGCCGAGGCTCGGGTCGCGCACAGGAAATCGTCCGAATCGGCATTCAACAGCACCATCCCGCCACCGTGGATCCAGAGGATCGCCGCGGCACCCGACTCGAGTTCTGCCGGCGTGTACACCTTGAGCCGGACGTCGGGCCCGCCGTCGAGCGACGGGGCGAACGCCTCGGTCACCTCGACATCCTCGGGAAGCGGCGGTGCGGGCATCATCGCCAGGAGTCCCTCGAGGCGGGCGCGGGCTGCGGGGATGTCGCTCAGGTCCATGAGGTCCGGTGGCAGGACGGACAACACTGCCGCGCACCGTTCGTCGAGAGCGCTGTCGAGGTCGATCGCTGTGGTCATGCGCCGATGCTGGCAGATTCGCGCAACGGCCCCGGCGTCGGACGCGGATCAGCCGAGGAAGTCGGAGCACACGTCGTGCCACAGACGAGTGGTCAGTGCGAGCGACTCGACGTCGATGCGCTCGTTGTGCCCGTGGAAGCGCGCCCCGAAGTCTCCGGCGTCGAGCTCGGGACTGAACAGCCCCGCGCCATAGGCGACCGCCCCCAGCTCGCGATAGATGCGGGCGTCGGTGAAGCCCACGACCAGTTGCGGCGTCAGCCGAGCGGTCGGGAACGGAGTGTTCACCCCGCGTGCCAGCGCATCCCAGAGCGGGGTGTCGACGGGCGAGATCGACGCCTGGTCGTTCATCAGGATCTCGACCTCGACGTGATCGGCGAGGTCGCCCAGCGCGGCGCGCAGGTGGGCATCGACCTCGTCGGGACCGTCCCCCGGAAGGGTGCGGATGTCGACGTTGATGGACACGTGATCGGGGATGACGTTGGTCTTCATCCCTCCCCCATCGAGCAGGTTGGCGGAGAAGGTGGTGTGCGTACATGCGTGGAGGTGCGCCGCGGCGGGCACCGAACCCAGCCCGTCGAGGAACTCGTCGATCGATCCTTCGTCGAGCAGTTCGCCCTTCATGTCGTCGGGCAGCCCGAGCGTGTCGACGCGGGTCCGCCAGAGCTCGGTGAACCGCGGGGCCGGCCGGTAGTCGGCGAGGCGTTGCACGACGCCCGCCGCCTTGACGAGCGCGTTGTCGCTGCGGAACGGCATCGAACCGTGACCCGGTGTTCCACGCACGGTCAGCCTCCGCCACGCGACCCCCTTCTCGGCGATGTTGACGGCGACGAAGGGCGCCTCGGCGGGTCCCGAGTGCAGCCCACCGTTCTCGGTGAGGACGTAGTCGGCCCGGATCGCGTCCGGATGCTGCTCGGCCATCCAGCGGGCTCCGTAGGCGCTCCCGGACTCCTCGTCCGCGACGCCGAAGTAGATCAGATCCCCGGTCGGCCGGAACCGTCCGGCCGCTGCTTCATCGGCGAGCGAACGGAACGCCACCGCCATCGACGCGGTGAGGTTCAACATGTCGACCGCTCCGCGACCCCAGACCTCCCCGTCGATCAACTCGCCGCCGAACGGATCGTTCCGCCACCCCTCGGGATGAACCGGGACGACGTCGGTGTGCCCCATCAAGCACAGCGACGGGGCGTCGGGATCCGAACCCGCGATGCGGCCCACGATCGACGCTCGTCCGGGAATCGGCTCGAATCGCTCGACGTCCACGCCGGGACCGGCGATGACCTGCTCGAGCACGTCGGCGTTGCGCGACTCGTGACCCGACTCGGCCGTCCCGTCGTTCACACACTCGTTGCGGATCATGGTCTGGAGAAGTTCGACCGTCCGGCCGGTCATCCCCTCGAGCGAGCGTTCGTCCAGTCGACCCATCACCGCAACGTACATCGGAGATGTCGGTCCGACGAGACGTCGAGCGCTGGTTGAGCCTGCTCGCGACCGCTCGCGTACAGTCGCACCCATGACGACGGTCGAATCCGATGTTCCAGCCTCGCTGCTCGCCGACAAGGAAGGTCGGTGGACGGCACAGTGGAAGGAGCTCTACGCAGAGGTCATCACGAACGACCTGTGCACGGGGTGCGCCGGGTGCGTCGTCACCTGCCCGCACGACGTGATCGGCTACGAGCACGAGGAGGGCAAGTACATCCCGTTCCACATCGAGGAGGAACTCGGCCTCGACAACTGCATCCACGGCGAGAAGGGGTGCACGACCTGCACCCGGGCGTGCCCGCGGTTCCGAGCGTGGGAGCCCGCTGCCGACATGCACCTGTTCGGCCGGGTGCGCGAGCCCGACGAGATGGCCGGAATCTGGCGCCAGCTCTACCTCACCCGGGCCAGCGACAAGACCGTCCACGAGAACGGCCAGGACGGCGGCCTCGTCTCCGCACTGCTGATCTGGTTGCGCGAGAACGACTACATCGATGCCGCGCTGGTGTCCGGTGTCGAGGACGACGATGCCTGGAAGGCGAAGCCGGTCGTCGTCGAGACGAAAGAGGAGATCCTCGCCACCGCCGGATCGCGCTACACGTACTGTGCCAACCCGCTCGCTCTGCCCGAGGCCCGCGCGCGCGGTTTCGAGCGGCTCGCACTGGTCGGGATGGGCTGTCAGACGTCGTCGCCCCCGGTGATGTGGGACCGCAAGGCCGGCAAGGTCTCCAAGCCGTTCATCTTCAACATCGGCCTGCTCTGTTCGAAGACGTTCGACGACGCGATCTTCGAAGAACTCTTCGAGGCCAAGTACGGCCTGAAGAAGCAGGACATGGTCAAGATGAACATCAAGGGCGTGTTCCAGATCTGGATGAAGGACGGCTCGTACCACGAGATCAACCTCAAGGAATGCCACGCCTGGACCCGTCAGGGATGCACGACGTGCCCCGACTTCGCCGCCGAACACTCCGACATCGCGACCGGCGGGATCGGTGAAGACAACGACTGGACCCTGACCATCGCGCGCACCGAACTCGGTGAAGAGGTCATCGAGCGGATGATCGCCGACGGCGTGATCGAGGCCAAGCCCGCCCAGACCGACGAGACCGCGATGAGGCTCCTGCGACTGCTGTCGATCGTCAGCCGACGTCGCTGGCCGAAGGACGCCAACGCCGCACCCGCCGTCGGAGTCCCCCCGCCCAAGAAGAAGGCGGTCGCGAAGAAGGCCGCAGCCGACGTGGCGACCGACGAAAAGCCTGCGAGCGACGAGAAACCGGCGCCGACGTCGTGATCGGTTGGGCGGTCAGAATCTGATCGCCCGACCCGGTCACTCGGGAATCAGGAACAGCTTTCGAGACTCGCCTGATACTCGGCGAGTTGCGCTTCGGCCTCGACCTTGTCCGGCCCGGTCGTCAGGAGACCTTCGGAGATGGCCTCGAGCTCGTCGTTGCTGTAGTTGTCGAGCTGGTCGAGGAGGCACTCTTCGTCGAGTTCGGGGTTGTCGAGCGACTCGGCCTTGATGATGTCCTGAGCGACCCGCTTCGGGCCCGGGTCGGACGTGCACGCCGAGAGTGCGAGCAGGCCGATCACCGCAGCCGCGACACCGCGGCGAGCGCGTTGCCTGCCGACCGGGCGCGGGGATGTCTTCGTCGTCGCGTTCGCTTTCACAGGGCGTCGAGGCTACTGCCAGGATGAGGCGATGCCGCTGAACTCCGAGGCTCGCTCGCTTCTCGACCTGATGGATGCGGTCGGGGCTCCCCCGCTCGATTCGCTCCCACCGGTTGCCGCTCGTGACGCCCGGGCAGAGTTCGCTGCGCCGATTCTCGAGCGATGTCACGAAACGGTCGACCTCGATGCCGATGGGGTGCCGGTTCGCCTCTACCGTCCGGCACCCGCCGACGAGGTACCCGGCCTCCTCCTGTGGTTCCACGGCGGCGGGTGGGTGCTCGGCGACATCGCGAGCCACGACAACATCTGCCACGCACTCGCACGCCGCGCGGGGCACGCCGTTCTCAGCGTTGCCTACGGTCTCGCTCCCGAGCGGCCATTTCCCGCGGCGCTGGACGATTGCATCCAGGCGACCCGATGGGCACACGAACATGCCGGCGAACTTGGCGTCGATGCCGACCGCATCGCGATCGGCGGGGATTCGGCGGGGGCGAATCTCGCAACGGTCGTGTGCCACTCGGATCCGCCGCCGCTCGTGTTCCAGGTCCTGGTCTATCCCCTCACCGACGCCCGCATGACCACGGCGAGCTACGACGAGAACGGCGAGGGGTACTTCCTCACGGCGTCGTCGATGCGATGGTTCCTCGACCATTACCTGTCGGGCGATGACGGCGCAGCAGACGACCCCCGCGTGTCGCCGATGCTCGCTGCCGACGACGTGTTGTCGTCGGACCCTCCGGCCCTCGTGATCACGGCAGGTTTCGACCCGCTACGCGATGAGGGAATCGCCTATGCGAACCGTCTCGCCGATCTCGGCGTCGCGACCCACCACGTCCACTTCCCGGGCCAGATCCACGGGTTCTTCTCGATGCCTCACCACCTCGGCGACGCCCGCGCGGCCCTCGCCCTCGCCGCCCAATCCCTCGCCGACGCCCTCGCCCAGCGGGATCCACCGCCCGCCTGACCAGCGCGTCGCCCGAACCGCGACCTTCGGCCGGCCACGCGCCATCCGAACCCACCCTGCAGCCGACCACCCCCACCCCGCATCCGAACCCGCCACGAGGAAATTCGGTCGGATCGTGACGCCCAGCGTTCCGATGGCACGAAATTTGCCCGGGGGGCGGGCGGAGCTCTGGAATTTCGTGTGATCGCGACGACCCGCGTCACGATTGCTCGAAATTTCCCCAGCTCGTGGCTGTCTGGTCAGGGGTGAGCGAGGGTGAGGGCCCGGGAGAAGATCGCATCGAGCATGGGTTCGGTGAGCCGGCCGGTGAACGTGTTCTGTTGGCTCACGTGGTAACAGCCGAGCAGGATCGGCCCGCCGTCGACCACGACTTCGACGCCGTGACCGAACTTCGGCTTCGGCCGTACGCCGAAGTGGCGCAGCGCCGCGTCGAACCCGAACGTCCCGAGGCACACGACCACCCGCATCGTCTCGAGCGCTACGAGTTCTCGCCGGAGGAACCCGGCACAGGTGTCGCGCTCGCCGGGAGTCGGCTTGTTGTCGGGAGGCGCACACTTCACCGCCGAGGTGACCCACGCATCGGTCAACTCCAAACCGTCGTCGGCCGACACCGACTCGGCCTGGTTGGCCAATCCGGCGCGATGCATCGCCCGGAACAGCCAGTCGCCGCTGCGATCCCCGGTGAACATCCGCCCGGTCCGGTTCGCTCCGTGCGCCGCCGGGGCGAGTCCGAGCACCACGATGCGCGCACGCTCGTCGCCGAATCCGGTGATCGCCCGACCCCAGTACTCCTCGTCGCGAAATGCGGCCCGCTTGTCCTGCGCGATCTGCTCACGCCACGCGACGAGTCGCGGGCAGGCGCGGCATTCGATGATCTCGGCTCCGATCTCGACGAGGGCACCCACCGAAGTCGACAGTAGATTCGATGACGGCCATGACCAAAGCGACCCCCGCCTCCACTGCTGCGACCCCGACCCGAAAGCGGGCTGCGAAGAAGTCCGCTGCTCGGCGCTCGGGATCGACCGGACCGAAGCCGACGACGATTCTCCTCGTGCGTCACGGCCAGACCCCCACGACCGGAAAGGTCCTCCCGGGCCGCGCCACGGGACTCCATCTCGCCGACGAGGGCAGGCGTCAGGCCGAGATCGCGGCAGAGCGCATCGCCGAGATCGGCTCGGTGGCCGCGGTCTACTCGTCGCCGCTCGAGCGGGCGAAGGAAACCGCTGCCCCGATCTCGAAGGCGCTCGGTCTGCGCACCAAGGTCGATCGCGGTCTGTTCGAATGCGATTTCGGCGACTGGACCGGCAAGGAACTCAAGAAGCTCAACAAGCTCCCCGAATGGCGGACGGTGCAGAGCGCCCCGTCGACGTTCCGGTTCCCGAACGGCGAGAGCTTCACCGAAATGCAGACGCGTATGGTGTCGACGCTCGACCGCCTGCGCCTCCAGCACCCGGGCGACACGATCGTGTGCGTGTCCCACGCCGACACGATCAAGGCGGCGGTCGCGCATGCGCTCGGCACCCACATCGACCTGTTCCAGCGCATCGTCATCAGTCCCGCCTCGGTGAGCGCGCTCACGTGGCATGCGGGCGGTCCGATCGTGCTGGCCGTCAATTCCACCGGCCGCCCACTCACCGAGCTGCGGCCGGCCTGATCGGAGACGACGCCGAGAATGAGCATCTTCCACGAGTTCGATGACGTCGACAAGTTCACCGTCGGGACCGTCGGTCGTCCCGGGGACCGGACGTTCTTCCTCCAGATCCGCGCCGAGGGCTCCCGGATCGCGTTGAAGTGCGAGAAACAGCAGGCAGCGGCGATCGCCCAGTACCTCGACAAGGTGCTCGCCGATCTCCCGCCCGCCGAGGACCGCCCGATCGCGGGAGCGATGGAGCTCACCGCTCCGGTCGAGCCGGTATTCGTCCTCGGGCCGATCGGTCTCGGCTACGACCGGTCCAACGACAAGGTACTCCTGCAACTCGAGGAGGTCGGCGAGGTCGACGAGAACGGCGAACCGGTCGACGACGAGAACCGCGGCCACGTCCGGATCTACATCACCCGCGGGCAGGCGGCGGCCTTCGCCAAGCAGGCGAGCAACGTGATCGAGTCGGGTCGGGCGGAGTGCACCTGGTGCGGGAATCCGATGGACCCCGATGGTCACGCCTGCCCGAGGATGAACTGACGCGTGGACGAACCATTCCACGACGGACCGATCGACGACGAACCCCTGCACGACGAACCCGAAGGTGTGGTGCTGCAGGTCGACGACGTGGCGGATCCGATCCAGCATCTGCTGCGCGGCGATGTCGAGATCGAGGGACGGATGCCGCACAGTTCGAATGCGACGTTCCTCGTCCACGTCACGCACGACGGCAACACCCATCCAGCGATCTACAAACCGCTGCGCGGCGAGCGCCCGCTGTGGGACTTCGAGCCTGGACTGCACCGGCGCGAGGTGGCGGCGTATCGACTCAGTGAGGCGATGAAGCTCCACGTCGTCCCGCCGACGGTGCTGCGCGACGGTCCGCTCGGTGAGGGATCGTTCCAGTGGTTCGTGGTCGGCGACCATCGCGAGCACTACTTCACGATCTACGAGACGATGCCCGAGCTGCACGACCGGTTGCGCGACATGGCAGCGCTCGACATCGTGGCCAACAACACCGACCGCAAGAGCGGGCACTGTCTGCTGATCCCTGCGTCGGATGATGCGGCGGCGACCATCTGGGGAATCGACCACGGCCTCTGCTTCGCACCGGAGTTCAAGCTGCGGACCGTGATCTGGGAGTTCGGTGGCGAACCACTTCCCGACCACGTCGTCGACGCGGCGAACCGCATCGTCGACAGGGTTCCACTGGATGTCGCGGCGCTGCTCGCCGACGGCGAGGTCGAAGCGATCCAGGGTCGAGCTGCGTGGATGGTCGAGGAACGCCGCTTCCCGACCGATCCCACCGGGCGCCGCTACCCCTGGCCGCTGGTCTAGGTCACGGTCGAGGAGCCACCGATGTCCACGCGCACGATCGTCGTCACCGTCACCGAGGACCTCGCGGAGCTCGTCACCGATCGGATGTGGCAGTGGGGCGTGCAGGCGGTCAGTGAGACCGCTGGCGGAAACGGAGTCGTCGAGATCGCGACATCGGTCGGCAACGACGTCGACGCCATCGACCGAGCACTCGCCACCCTCGATCCATCATGGGCGGTCGTCGTGCGCGACGTCGAGGATGCGATCGCACAGGTGCCCGCCGAGTTCCTGTCACCGACGTGGTACGCCCCCGGCATGGTCTCGGTCCCGGCGGCCCTCCTCCCGTTCGAGCCGGACGACCCTGCGACGACGGTGACCGTGATCGATCCGGGCAGTGCGTTCGGTCTCGGCGATCACCCGACGACGCGTACGTCGATGGCGCTGCTCGCCGAACTGCTCCGGTCACGCGACTCGGTCGACTCGGTCGACCGGGCGTCCGGCCCACACGATCGACTGCTCGACGTGGGATGCGGCACGGGTGCGCTCGCCGTACTGGGCGCACAGCTGGGGGTGCCGACCATCCGTGCGATCGACATCGCCGATGCCGCGGTCGCCGCCACCCGACGGAACATGGAGTTGAACGGCGTGGACGGCTCGATCGTCGTCGACACCACACCCGTCGCCGACGTCACCGGTACGTTCGACATCGTCATGGCGAACATTCTCGCCCCCGTGCTCGTGTCGATGGCCGGCGACCTCCGGCGCCTGGTGCGCCCCGGCGGATCGCTGGTGATCAGTGGGATCCTCGCCGACCGGCACGACCACGTGCTCGACGCGTTGCAACCGCTCGCTCCCGTGCGTTCGCTCGAACACGACGGCTGGGTGTCGATCATCCTGCGCTGACGGACATCGTGTCCTCGACGCGGTGGGACGGTGTTCGTGACACACTGCGACGAATGTTCGAGGAGCACGTGAGCGACGACAGCCTCGACGGGCTCATCCATCGAGCCGACCTCGATGGTCTCGTCCGGATGGTCGACGATCGCTGCTCGGCACACGACTGGGCCGGCGTCCTCCGCGTCCGCGATCGCAGTCGTCAGGCGGTGGAGACCGGGCGTCAGCTCTGGCCCGCCGCCACGCTCGCCGAGTACCGGCTCGCACTGCACGCCGATCCCGAGTTCGTGGCCGCGGTGCTCGACGAGCGCGATGGTCTCTCGGGGCGGTTCACGATCGGTCCGCTGACCGAGGTCGCCGCGCAACGTCACTCCTGGGGTGACCTCGCCGAACAGCTCGAACCCGGTCCGCGCGCGTCGTTCGTCGCGCACGAACGGGTGATCCGCGGCGAGCCGATCGACGAACCCGATCTCGCCGACGTGCTCGACATCCCGACGACGCTCCAGGCGTGGGAACCGACGTACGCGGTGGCCACGTACGAGGACGGCGGAGCCGAGTTCCCGCTTCCCGACCTGCCGACCGACTGGGTCGATCTCGTGCCGGTCTCCGATGCCGAGACCCTCGATGACGACGTCGAACTGGCGCTGCGCCAGCTGGTCGAGCCATGGGTGACCGCATCGAACGGGCGGGCCGAGTCGGTCTGTGTCGTCGGCGACATCGACGCCGCCCTCGGCGCGCTCGGGGTTCGACGGGCACGGATCTGCGAACTCGATCCGGGCGAGGCCATCGCCTGGACCGCGTGGGCGGGAGCGAGCGGCGGCGCACACGGCCGACGCCGAGGCGCAGCTGCGGGCCGGTTCGGCGCATGGTGGCTCCTCACTGCACTCGGCGACCTGCTCGACGAGTGGCCGATCGATCCCGACCAACTCGGTGTGCTCGCGAACGAGTTCCGATGGTTCCGCTGGAACGCCTTCGAGCCGGAGATCGGGTGGTCGTTGCAGCTTGCGATCGCCGATCCGTCCGAGAACGTCGCCTGGGCGATCACCGCCCAGGACAGCGACTGACGATCGGCGCGGATCCTTCGACAATCCTGTCGAATCGTTGGGGCAGGCCTCACGACGGGCCGTGAGCATGCCTCCTCATGACCGCCACGCTCTCCGGAACCGACGCGACCCGATCGACCGTGACGTCCGACCGGGCGACATCCCGATCGCGCTCGTTCGGACGACATCGCGTTCTGGGACTCGTGGTGCCGCTCCAGATCTTCCTCGCCACCGGCTGGCTGCGCGCCGGGATCGAGAAGGTGATCGATCCGACGTGGTGGTCCGGCGATCATCTCCTCGACTTCCTCGAGCAGCAACGTCCGCAGATGCTGCCCTGGTTCGTGTGGTTCTCGGACGGGGTCCTCACACCGCTCGCACCGCTCGTCGCCTGGCTCGTGGTCGCGATGCAGCTCGTCATCGCCGCGTGTCTCGCCACGAATCGCTGGGTGGCCCGCGCGCTCTGGGCCGGCGTGCTGCTCAACGTCTGTTTCACGATGGCCGGCGCGGTCAATCCATCTGCGTTCTACCTCGTCATGGAGATGGCACTGCTGTTCTCGCTGAGCCGTCCGATCCGTGAAGCGGTGGCGAATCACCGAGCGGTGGCGTGGCTGATCCCCGCAGCCCTGTTCGCTCCGTTCGCACGCACGATCGAACCGAGCCGGGTGGTCGACGACCCCGCGCTCATGCTGAGCACCCTGTGCGTGATCGCTGCCGTGACGACACTCGCCGCGGGACACCTCGCTCATCGGAACCACTGAGCACGACGACATCCCGGTACCGGCAGATTGCGGCACGTTTGGCAACATGCACCGATGGCATCACCTGTCGTCCGCCAGTTCACTCCCGAGTTGACCGAGATCGCCACCGGGCTGCAGTTTCCCGAAGGGCCGATCGCGATGCCGGACGGATCGATCGTGCTCGTGGAGATGTTCGGGCCACGACTGACCCGCATCCACCCGGACGGCAGCCGCGACGTGATCGCCGAGATCGAGGGCGGACCGAACGGGGCCGCGGTCGGACCCGATGGCGCGATCTACCTCTGCAACAACGGTGGCTCGTTCAGTCCGGTGCACTTCGGCGACCTCACGTTGCCGGGTGATTTCGATCCGGCGCGTTACATCGGTGGACGCATCCAGCGGGTGGACGTGACGACCGGTGTCGTCACCGACCTCTACACGCAGTGCGACGGGCGGCCGTTCCGCGGTCCGAATGACCTGGTCATGGACGGTCACGGCGGATTCTGGTTCACCGATCACGGTATTCGCGACAGGGCGAACCGCACCGCCGACCTGACCGGGATCTACTACGCCCACGCCGACGGCACCCGGGTCACCGAGGTCGTGTACCCCACCGATTCACCCAACGGCATCGGTCTGTCGCCGGACAACGACACGGTCTACTGGGCCGAGACCCACACGGGACGAGTCTTCCGGCGGGAGATCAGCGCCCCGGGCGAGTTGGTCCCGCCGAACCCGCTGGACCTGTCGATCGTGCTCTACGGACTTCCCGGGATGCAGTTCCTCGATTCGCTCGCTGTGGACGGTGAGGGTTGGGTCTGCGTCGCGACGATCTACAACGGCGGCATCACGGCGATCTCGCCCGACGGAAGCCAGGTCGAGCACTACGCCACCGGCGATCTCCTCACCACCAACATCTGCTTCGGTGGCGACGATCTGCGCACGGCCTACGTCACCTGTTCGAGCACCGGCACGCTCGTGTCGTTCCCCTGGCCCCGGCCCGGTCTCCGCCTCGCCCACCAGTGACGGTTTCGGCCCGACCCGGGGCCATCGATCAGATCGATCCGAAAACGACAACGGCCGAGCCCCGCAGGACTCGGCCGTCGATCGATTCGATTGAGCTGATCAGCTGCGGGCGTTGAGCGCCTCGAGGAGCTGCGGGAGCACCTTGTGCACGTCACCCACGATGCCGAGGTCGGCGACACCGAAGATCGGTGCCTCCTTGTCCTTGTTGATCGCGATGATGTTCTTGGAGCCCTTCATGCCCACCATGTGCTGCGTCGCACCGGAGATTCCGGCGGCGATGTAGACGGTCGGCTTGACGACCTTGCCGGTCTGGCCGACCTGGTAGCTGTAGGGGACCCAACCGGCGTCGACGATCGCTCGCGATGCGCCGGGCGCACCCTTGAGCTGCTTGGCCAGCTGTTCGATCATCTCGAACTTGTCGGCTTCGCCGAGTCCACGTCCACCCGACACGACCACGGCGGCCTCGTCGAGCTTCGGGCCGGACGTCTCTTCGACGTGCACGGCGGTGACGGTGGCCCCACCGGTTGCTCCCAGAT
>NZ_JBAVYV010000191.1:0-4375 GCF_049588435.1 Ilumatobacter sp. | reverse complement strand
CATGCCCGCGGTCAGCACGCCCTCGAGGGCGATCGCCGCTCCCGGGCCCGGATGCGGCCAGTTCGCGAGTTCGTCCTCGCGCGCCAATCCCTGTCCCTCGACGTCGACGTGCGGAAGCAACCGGTCGAGGAATGCGGGGAGCCACCAGGCGTTGTGTCCGAAGAGCGCGAGGACGGCGGGGATGAGCACCATCCTCACGATGAAGGCGTCGATGGCGACGCCCGCCGCGAGCCCCAGTGCGATGGGCTGCATCGAGGCCTCCCCGCCCCGGATGAACGCCGCGAAGACGGCGGTCATGATGATCGCCGCAGCGGTGACCACCCGTGCCGAGGCCTGGAAGCCACGTTCGATGGCGCCGCGCGGCTCCCCATGATGGACGTAGTCCTCCTGCATCCGGCTGACGAGGAAGACCTCGTAGTCCATGGCGAGACCGAACAGCACACCCATGATGATGATCGGGGCGAAGCTCGTCACCGATCCGAGTTGGGCGACCCCCAGCGGCCCGGCGAGCAGCCCGTCCATGAACACGCGGCTGACGATGCCGAGGGCGGCTGCGATCGAGAGTGCGTACCCGAGCGCGGCCGTCACCGGCACGACGATGGAGCGGAAGACCATCATCAGCAGCACGAGCGACAGGCCGACCACGAGGAGGCCGAACGGAACGACGGCGTCTGTGAGCCGGACCGAGATGTCGACTCCGAGCGCCGTCGAGCCCGTGATCGACAGGTCCACTTCGTACTCCTCGAGGATGCGTGGCCCCTGGGCGCGCAGCGTCTGGACGAGTTCCTCGGTCTGCTCGGAGTCGGGTGCGCCGTCGGGGATGACCTGGATCACGGCCGTGTCGCCATCCTGGTTGGGGGTGGCCACGGGGACCAGGACCACGCCGGGTGTCGTGGCGATGTCGTCGGCGAGGTCCTGGACGAGATCCACGGGGTCCGTGCTCTGGATGACCGAGCCCGTGATCAACAAGGGGCCGTTGTATCCGGGACCGAAGTTGTCCGAGATGAGGTCGAAGGCCTCGCGTCCCGGTTCCTCCGTCGGCAACGTGCCCGCGTCGGGCAGTGCCAGCCGCAGATTCTGCGCCGGCCACGCCGCGATCACGAGGAGCACGATCGCGATCACGACGGTCGCGAGTGGCACCTTCGTGACCGTGCGCACCCAGTGGAAGAAGAACCCGCTCCCGAGCGCTTCGCTCGGTTCGTCCGGGTCGTGCGGGTCGCTCGTCACGTCCGGGTCGGCCGGGTCGGCCGGGTCGGCCGTCGCTGTGGCGGAGGGCGGAACTGCCGGGTTCGGCTCACCGGGCCCGGCATCCACCTCGTCCGCGTCCGGTTCGCCGATCCCGGTGTCGGTCTCGTCGTTGTCGCCCGTCGGCCCGGTGGTCCGCTGCCGACGTGGAAGCACCTTGTCTCCGGCAAAGCCGAGCAACGCTGGTGTGAGAGTCAGTGCAACGAGCGCAGCGGTTGCCACGGCGATCGCCGCGGCGATGCCCGTGATCGTGAGGAACGGGATCTGTGCCACGGCCAGGCCGAGGAGAGCGATGACCACCGTCGCCGCGGCGAAGACCACCGCCGATCCCGCCGTTGCGACCGCGCGAGGCGCCGAGACCTCCGGTGTCATGCCCTCCCGGAGTTGGTCCCGGTGGCGCGAGATGATGAAGAGGGCGTAGTCGACCCCGACAGCGATGCCGAGCATCACCGCGAGCAACGGCGCGGTCGAGGTGATCGTCAGGAATCGCGTCGCGGTGTACACGATTCCCACCGATGCACCCACACCGATCATCGCCGTGACGAGCGGCATCCCGGCAGCTGCGATCGCTCCGAACGTGAAGAGCAGGACGACGAGGGCGATGCCGAGCGAAGCCAGCTCACTGATCCCGACCCCGGCGTCGGGCTGCGAGTAGAGCTGGCCCCCGACGGCCACCGTCGATCCCTCGGGGAGTGCCGTTTCGAGGGCCTGACCCTGGTCCTGGATCTCGTCGGACGTGGATTCCAGGACCTGGGTGACACCGACCGAGAGTTGGATCGAAACGAGGACGGCGGAGTTGTTCGGGGCGATGTTCGGCGTCGGGTCGCTGGTCGCGCTCGTACCGCCATCGCTGCTCGATCCGCCGGTGCCGTCGGCCGAACTGGTCGCGTCAGCCGAGTCGGTCGTGTCGGTCGTGTCGGTCGTGTCGGTCGTGTCGGTCGAGTTCGCGACGTCGGCCGCACCGGAGGCACCATCTGGATCGCTGCAGTCGGTCGAGTCGGTGGTGCCGCTTGAGCCGGCCGGGTCGGTCGAACCCGACGTGTCGCTCGATCCCCCCGAGTCGCTCGAACCGCTGGAGTCGTCCGAGTCGCCGGCGCCGCTCGAGCTCGTCTGGTAGGGATCGGTGACCGCGCTGACCTGCGGGACGGTCTCGAGGCATGCGATCGCGGATTCGACGGCCGCGTGGAAGTCAGCGGACGTGACGTCGCCACCCGACGGAGCGACGGCGACGAGTTGGGCGGAGGTGCCGGCGAACTGGGGGAACGTGCGCGCCAGCGAATCGAGGGCATCCTGCGACTGCGTTCCGGGGAATTCGTAGGTGTTGTCCGGCCCCGTTCCGACCACACCTGCGATCACGATGATGACGGTCAGGATGAGCAGCCAGACGCCGAGAACGAGCCGGCGCGCGGCGAACGCCCACGCTCCGATCGCATACAACATCGCGGACATCCGGGTCTCCCTTTGCCCATTCCGACCCAACTGGGACTTCGACACTAGACGCGGGAGCGATCACGGTCGCGCGAAAGGGGAGGCGTGGGGGGTGGACGAGGGCGTCAAGCCTCGGTGATCAGCTCCGGCGATCTCGTCGCGATCTGGCCCGCCGATCGACGCGAAACGCGACGAGAATCTCGGGCGTCAGGTGGGGGATTGGGCGGTCTGGCCCTTGATCTGGACGAACGCGAGGCGGATGTTCTGCAGGGCACCGACCATCGTCGGCGCTTCGGGCCCGAGGCGGTCACCGAGCCCGTCGACGAGACACGCCAGCGCGTCGATGGCCAGCGCGGCCTGAACCAGATCCGGCTCCTCGGCCGAGAGGTGGATCGCGGCCAGCTCGTAGAGTCCCATCACGTGGTTGGTGATGACGACCTCGGCGGGCACCGACGCGAGTCGCTGACGGCTCTCCTCCATGGCCTGCTGGGCCTCGGCGATCTCCTGCTGCTGCTCGGGCGTCAACTGCTCGAACTCGGACCGGAAGTCCTCGAGCCCGGGAATCTCGCCCGAGAAGCCCGGGGTGTCGGTGGATTCGGTCTCAGAGGTTTCGTCGCTCACGCGCGGTACCCTACCGGGGCACAACTGAGGCGAAGTGGGACGCGAGTCCCCACCTGTCCACTCCTCGCAGCGACATCGCGGCACCGTGACACAGGTACTGAGGCTGAGACAGCCACCGGCCGATCCACGTGATCGGTCGAGTGTCGGTCGCTCCGCGGACTTCGCGTCGAGCACCAACATTCATCATGGGGAGGCCCATTGCACAGGAGTGAAGTCTCATAGCACCGCGACGACCAGAACCGCGTGGCGAACAGCACCGCGTCAACGACCGCATCCGCAGCCGCGAAGTCCGTTTGATCGGACCCAGTGGCGACCAGCTCGGAATCAAGGCGGTCCCCGAGGCGCTGAGGATGGCCCGCGGGCTCGACCTCGATCTCGTCGAGGTCGCCCCTCAAGCCAAACCACCCGTCTGTCGAATCATGGACTACGGGAAGTTCAAGTACGAGGAAGACCAGAAGGCCAAAGAGGCGCGCAAGAAGTCGACCAACGTGTCGGTCAAGGAGGTCAAGTACCGCCCGAAGATCGGCAAGGGAGACTTCGACACCAAGACCCGCAACGTGATCCGCTTCATCGACGAGGGTCACAAGGTCAAGGTCACACTGCAGTTCCGTGGCCGTGAGATGGCTCACCCGGAACTCGGTGCGAAGATCCTCGACGACGTGATCGAAGCCGTTGGTCCGGCCGCGAAACTCGACAGCCGCTCGCGGCTCGAAGGGCGCGCGATGTCGATGGTGCTTTCCCCGGACAAGCAGGCCCAAGAGGCCATGAAGAAGGCAGCGATCGCTGCCGAGAAGGAAGCTGCGGCCGAGGCCGTGAGCGAAGGCGCTACGGCTGAATCAGAAGGAGATTGAGATGCCGAAGATGAAGACATCGAAGACGGCCGCGAAGCGGTTCAAGAAGACCGGGACGGGACAGCTCCGTCACGAACACCAGAACAACCAGCACAAGTTCGAGTCGAAGTCGTCGAACCGCAAGCACCGGCTCGATCGGGATGTGGACGTTCACCCCAGCGACACGAAGCGGATCAAGCGCCTCCTCGCCGAGCGCTGACCGGACGCTGAAGCAGAAGTAGGAGAAGATC
>NZ_JBAVYV010000190.1:0-1989 GCF_049588435.1 Ilumatobacter sp. | reverse complement strand
GCCGCTGCTCGTCGATCGCCGCGCGCATCGCGGCGATGTGCGCGTCGGACGTCCCGCAACATCCACCGATGATCCTGATCCCGCGCTCGACGAACGCGCTCGCGTAGTCCGCGAAGTACTCGGGAGTCGCGGGGTACGACAGTCGGCCACTCGCGTCGCGCTCGGGAAATCCGGCGTTGGGGATCGCAGCGATCGCGATCTCGGGAGCGACCTCGCGCATCGCGTTGGTCAGCCGCAAGACCTGGTTGGGGCCGGAGCTGCAGTTGACCCCGAGAGCATCGACATCGAGCGCAGCAACCTGCCGGGCGACCTCGGCCGCACCGGCACCGAGGATCGTCCGGTCGTCGTCGGCGAAGGTCATCATCGTGAGAATCGGGAGATCGGGAGCGAGCGAACGTGCGACGACAGCAGCGATCTCGATCTCGTCGATCGACGGCATCGTCTCGATCACGACGAGGTCCACCCCCGCTGCCACGAGTGCGGCGATCTGCTCGGCGAACGCTCGGCGGGCTTCGGTTGCGGTCACCCGCCCGATCGGCGTGAGGACGACGCCGAGCGGTCCGACCGAACCGGCCACCCACACCTCGGATGCGTCGGCGGACGAGGCGACCTCACGGGCGATCGCCACGGCAGTCGTGTTGATCTCGACGACACGGTCGTCGAGTCCGTGCTCGCCCAATCGGAACCGGTTGGCACCGAACGTGTTCGTCTCGATCACGTCCGCTCCCGCTGCGACGTACGCAACATGAGCGGACCGGACGACGTCGGGTGCAGTGAGATTCAGGCCATCGAATCCGTGCCCGGCCGTCGACCCGTGGCTCTGGAGGACGGTGCCGGTTGCACCGTCGAACAGCAGCGGCGCGTCGGCCACGCGGGCGCGGAATTCTGCTCGGGTCACCATTCGACTTCCTCAGACTCTCCGGGCGTGGGCGTCGATGACGTGAGCGACAGCCATCGACAGTCGCCGCGCGGTCGGCACGTGGAGGTACTCGTTCGGCCCGTGCGCGTTGGCGTCGGGCCCGAGCACGCCGGTGATCATGAACTGCGCGTCGGGGAACTTGTCACCGAGCATCCCCATGAACGGGATGGTCCCGCCCTCGCCGAACGATCGCGCCGCGCTGCCAAAGGCTCGCTCGGAGGCTGCGGCCATCGCGTCGTCGAGCCACGCAGCGGTCTCGGGTGCGTTCCATCCCGGAGCACGCTGGACGTTGTCCAGTGAGACATGCGCTCCGTAGGGAGGATCGGTGGTGAGGGCTCGCTGCAACGCCTCGGTCGCCACGTCGGGATCGACGGTCGGAGGGATTCGGACCGAGAGCTTGAGGGCCGTGCGCGGGCGGAGCACGTTCCCGGCGCGTGACGTGGGCGGGAGCCCGTCGGCGCCGACCGTGCTGAGTGTCGGTCGCCAGGTGCGCGCGAGCAGTTGCTCGGTCGGATCGTCGGTGGCGGGTCCGGCACCGGCGACGAACGGGTACCGGTCGGCGAGCGCGCCGATCTCTGCCGCGGTGGCCGCAGCTTCCGCCGATCGACCCGCCGGGATCTCCGCGTGCAGTTCGGGCAACAGGATCTCGCCGGTGGCGGAGTCCTCGATCCGCTCGAGGAGTCGACGTGCGATCCGGAACGAGGAGGGGACCATCCCGGACGCGTCACCGGAGTGCAGACCTTCGGTGACGATGTCGACGGTGAGCACCGCCTCGACCAGGCCACGCAGTGAGGTCGTCACCCACATCCGCTCGTAGTCGATGCAGCCCGAGTCGAGACAGACCACAAGGCTGGGCGTGCCGATCCGGTCGGCGAGGGCGTCGACGTACGCGGGCAGGTCGGGTGAGCCCGACTCCTCGCTCGCCTCGATCAGGACGACACAACGGGCGTGAGAACCGTGCGCCGCGTGGAGGGCCTCGACGGCGGTCAGGCTGGCGAACGCCGCATAGCCGTCGTCGGCACCGCCGCGTCCGTAGAGGCGATCACCCTCGAGCACGGGCGTCCACGGAC
>NZ_JBAVYV010000189.1:0-1592 GCF_049588435.1 Ilumatobacter sp. | reverse complement strand
GACCTTCCTCCTCCATCGCCTCCGACGACGGACTCTCCTCCTCGACGACATCGGACTCCGCCGTCGACTCGCTCGGCGCATCCGTCGCGTCGGTGTCGCCACCATCGTCGTCGCTGCCACAGGCAGCCGCGACGAGCGCAAAACTAAAAACCACTGCCGCGGCGCGGCGTGATCGCATGGAACGTGTGCTCATCTGAACGATTCCCCAATCGTGTGAAGTTGGGTGGCCTCCCCAGGCCCCCACCGAACGACTGATGTCTGTTCGGCGTGCGTCAACGTAGCCCCATTCTCCCGAGACCGACGAGCCGAGCGTCACACCCGATCCGAGTTCTCACCGCCTCCGGACGCGGCCGGGCCGGAGCGCACGTACGCACGCTCCGGCCCGGCCGACAGTTCGCTGGATCGATCGTTCGGGGCGTTGTCCGCGACGACCGATCGTTGCTCGGTGGCGGGTCAGCCGCCCGGACGCAGTTCCGTTCCGGCGACCAGGTCGAGACCACTCAGTTCGGGAACGACGGGCTGGAACTGATCGCCGTCCCAGACGGTCACACTCGAGGCGGAGCTGCACACCGCAACGTACGGCTCGGGTGCATCGGCGCAGTTCAGCGGGAGCCCGCCGAACGTCGGCGTCACACCGTCGGTGGCCGCGAACTGATCCTCGATGGCCGAGCCGGTGACGTCACCCTCCACGTTGTTGGCCATCTCCCAGATGTTCATGATCGCCGAGAAGCCCTGCGTGGCGAAGCCCTTGAACAGGTCGTCCTGGCTGAGGCCGTACTCGGCACCCTTCTCCTGATAGATGGTCGCGTCGTCGAGGTTCTTGCCTGGCTCCTGCGCATCCAACGGCGAGAGCAGCGAGTTGCCGCTCCCGATGAAGTACACACCCTCGGCAAGCTCACCGGCAGCGCGCATCGCGTCGAAGTCGGTGCACGCACCGGACAGCACGAGCGGCGTATCTGCGGGCGTCCACCCGAGGCGACCCATTGCATCGACGTAGTTCCAGCAGTCGGCACCCTGCGCCGAGTAGATGATCACGTCGGGATCGGTGTCGAGGATCTCGGTCGCCTGCGGGGTGACGTCCGGCGACGCCGGTGCGATCGGCACACCGGTGTACGTCAGGTCAGGCTTCTCGCCGGCACGAGCCGAGTCACCCGGCTCGGAGCCGTTGAGCACGTCGAGCGGCTTCGCCTCGAGGTCGTTGTAACACACGACTCCGGGAGGCGTGTCCGCCCACGGCACACCGACATTCTGGACGTCGATGCCCAACTCGTCCTCGATCTCGTTCGTCGCGAACTCGACCAGACCGGTGTGGACGCCGAGGCAGCCACCGCCGGCACCGATCGAGTACACACCCTCGGAGGTAAAGTCCGCGATCGTCAGCGGCGTGCCGACGAGCACCGGAATGTCCGAACCCTGATAGATCGCGTAGTGGTTACCGAAGAAGTTGATCGTCGACAACGCCAGCTCCACTCCCGATGCGGACAGCTCGTTCGCGCAACGCTGCGAATCATCCGGAGCGACGATCGACTTGCACAACTCGATCTCGATCGGACGACCCTGCAACCCACCGAGCTCCGCGTTGACATAGTCAG
>NZ_JBAVYV010000188.1:0-15593 GCF_049588435.1 Ilumatobacter sp. | reverse complement strand
GACGAGCGGTTCGTCAGACTCGGCGACGAGTTCCACGAGGCGGGCCACGATCTCGTCGCGGTCGGACTCGTGCTCGCCGCACGCCCACGCCGCGACCTCGATCACCCGCGGGTCGTCGTCGTGCAGTGCACCGAGCAGATCGACGTCGGGGTGGGTGGCCGCGAGTTCGGCGGCGCGTCGGCGGACATCGACGTCGGGGTCGGTCAGGCCGGTGTCGAGTTCGGAGTCGGCGAGGGATCCGAGCCGTTCGAGCGCACCGAGTGCGGTGCTGCGCACCGACGGATCGCGGTCGGCGAGCGCTGATCGAGCGTGATCGATGTCGCCGGTGTGGCCGGCGATTGCGACGGCGCGCCGACGATCGGCGAGGGTCGTGTCGGGACCGGGGATTGCCACGGCGTCAGGACTTGAGCAGATCGGTCATGGTGATCACGAGGAACGCCGACCCGAAGGCGATCACGATGGCGCTGACGATTCCGATGACCACGCCCAGACCGAGGCTTGCGACTCCGGAGAGCACCCGGCGGATCACGTTCGGTGGCTTGTAGAGGGGAACCGTCGACTCGGCGATCCCGATCGGCACGCGAGGTCGACGAAGTTTCGGTTCGGCGCGTGGTGTTCGGGGGGCGGCTCTGGCAGTCTTGCGCCAGCCCGCGAACACGAGGGCGACGATCGCCAGACCGGCCATCCAAGCAGCAGCAGTAGTGAGATCAGTGACCGACACGACATCGCCCATCGTACTCGTCGCGCCGCGTCAGCGGTGGTGGGCACGCACCCTCGCCATCATTTCGATCGTCGGACTCGGGGCGATCGGCGTGGCATCGCTCGTGCCGTCCGAGGTGATCGCGCGCACCGAGAACGCCCGACTCGACGAGCAGCAGCCCGCGCCGTACGCGCGGGTCCCCGCGTCGGCGGAGTCGGTCAACGAACGGGTGGTGTACGGCGACCTCCCCGATGACGTCGAGGTGTACGAGACCGATGGTGACTTCTTCTTCGTCACGATCAGCCAACCGCCCCAGTCGGTGTTGTCGTGGCTGGTCGGCAAGCCCGATCCGGTCGTCGACATGCTCACCGAGGAAGGTCGCAACGGCACGAGGACCGCGACACAGAACCGCCAGATCGCGCTGCAGCAGATGCGCACCGCCACGCAGGAGGCGCAGTACCTCGCCCTCACCGCGGCGGGCTACGACCCGACGCTCGAGTTGGGGGCCGTCGTCGTGCAGGACATCTTGTGTCGGGAGGAATCCGAGGACGGATTCGAATGTGCCGAGGAGTTCCCGGCGGCGGCCGTGCTCGAACCTGCCGACACGATCCTCGAGGTCGATGGAACTCCGATCGAGACGATCGAGGACCTGTCGAGCGAACTGGAAGGGGCCGAACCCGGCGACACCATCGAGATGAAGATCGATCGGGCCGGTTCCGACACGAGCGTCGTCGAGGTCGAGCTATCGAGCGACCCGACCGACCCCGATCGCACGATCATCGGTTTCGTCCCGTTCGACTCGCGCACCGTGGACCTCCCGTTCGACGTCTCGATCGACACCGCTGCCGTCGGAGGCCCGTCGGCCGGCGCCGCGTTCACGTTGGCGCTGATCGACGAACTGACCGAGGGGGACCTGACCGGCGGACGCGACATCGCCGTCACGGGGACGATCCGTCTCGACGGGACCATCGGACCGATCGGCGGGTTGGAACAGAAGGTGAACACCGTGCGCCAGCACGGGGTCGAGGTGTTCCTGATCCCCGCGGAGCAGTACGAACTCTCCGACCCGGACCCCGACCATCCCGACGACGGGGTGTGCCGGTGGGAGTGCCTCAACGATGCCGGCCACGGCGAGGTCGTCCTGATCCCCGTCGCGACGTTGGACGATGCGCTCGAGGTCCTCGAGACGCTCGGTGGCGATCCGATCGTGCTCTGACCGATCGGACTCGTGTCTGCAGTGACACCCTCCACCACCTGAGCGGGGATGCCGCGTAACGTTGCGTGAATGGCCATGTCGATTCCCCGACCAGATCCAGCGTCGCCGGCGCAGGTTGCCGACGCGACATTTCCGACGACCCGTCGTGGTTTCGATCAGGCCGAAGTTCGCGCCTTTTTGCACACCGTGTCGGCGGAACTCACCCGATTGACCCACCGCGAGGTCGTGCTCGAACGTGAACTCGAAGCGGCACGCGCGACACCCGACCTCTCGGCTGGGCAGTTCGACGACGAGACCCTCACGCGCATGCTCGGCGAGGAGACCGTCCGCATCCTCAACGCAGCACGCGAGAGCTCGCACGAGATCCGCGAGAAGGCCGAGCAGGCCGCTGCCCAGATGTTGATGGAGGCGAGCGACGAGTCGATCCGCCTGCGCGAGGAGGCCGAGATCGAGGCATCGCGTCGCCGCGCCGATGCGGCCAACGACGCCGAGGCCGAGATCTCGATGGCCAAGCAGCAGGGCCGCGAGATGGTGAACGAGGCGCGGGCGTACCGTGAACGGGTCCTGAGCGAACTCGCCCGTCGCCGTGAACTCGCGCGCGAGCAGATCGAACAGCTGGTCCACGGTCGCGATCGGCTGATGCAGGCGTTCGAGCGTGCACGTCTCGTCGCCGTCGACGTCGTCGCCGAGATGCAGCCGCTCGGCGAACCGGACGAGTACGTCAACCTGCAGCCGTCGACCGGCCCGGTCCCGGTGATGGTCGCACGCGAGGCGATGGCACCGAGTTCCGGCCGAGCCGACGAAGCTGCCGAGACGGCGACGCAGACGGAGGCCGCGACCGCTGATCCGGAGACGGCCGCCGAGCAGGCGGATGTCGATCAGGCGGATGTCGAGCAGCCCGCCACGGGCGACTCGACCGGTGCGATCTACGACCACGCGATCGACGACCTCGACGACGATGGGGCCGACGTCGACGGAACCGTGGTCGCTGGAACCGACGACGCCGATGTCGGTGCAGATGATGCCGACGACGGCGAGGATGGCGGCACGATGGCCGAAATCGTCGGCATCCACGCCCACTCGGTGGCGGCGGCGTCGGGCGATACCGCCGAGCTCGACGACACGTCCGCCACCGAATCGGACCCGGATTCGGACGCGCCCGCGACTCGGACCGACACCACCGACGTCGATCACGATGAAGATGCCGACGGCGTCGAGGTCGACGCCGCAATCGAGGATGACTCCGATCCCGGGTCCGATCTGGCGGGCGTGACCGCACCCGAGCGTGCGAACCGCCCCGACCCGGACGACGGCTCGGTCGACGATGTCGTCGTCGACCTCTTCGCCCGGATCCGGGCGACGGCCGACGATCAGCGCCCCGACGAAGCAGACCAAGCCGACTCCGACGACGTGATCTCAGCCGCTACTGACGCGGACGCACCGGACGCAGCTGCTGCGGTCATCGATGCCGACTCCGATGCCGACTCCGACGACGCCGCGCGCGGCCAGGACGAGAATCCGGACGAGGAGCGCGAGGTCACGCCGTTCGAGCAGCGCGATGCCGACCTCACGCCGTTGATCGTCGGAAGCGCGCGCAAGCTCAAGCGCGTGCTCGCCGATGAGCAGAACGAAGTCCTCGACGCGCTGCGTCGCAGCGACCCCGTTCGCAACCTCGATGCGTTGCTCCCGTGGGCGAACCACCACGCCGAGCGCTACTCGAGCGTGATCGCCGACGACCTGCTCGAGGCCGCCAACGCGGGTGCCACGCTGACGAGTGGCACCTCGTCGGGAAAGCTCCGCGCAGCAGCCGGCAAGCAGGCGGTCCAGCAGGCATCGGAGGCGATCGCTCGTGGGCTCGTCGCACCGTTGCGCGACCGCCTCGAGCGCTGCATCGCCGAAGGCGACGGTGACAATGCGGCGATCACGAAGAAGATCCGCTCGGTGTACCGCGAGTTCAAGACCCAACACATCGACGAGCAACTCGACGACGTGTTCCGAGCCGCGCACGGACGCGGCGTTCTCGCCTCGTTCGAGTTGGACACGCCGGTGCAGTGGACGCCCGATCCCAGCCACGATGTCTGCCCCGATTGCGATGACAATCGTCTCGAGGGAGCGGTCGCAGCGGGCCAGGCATTTCCCACCGGGCACCTGTGCACTCCCGCACATCCCGGTTGCCGCTGCATCTTGATGCCCGCGGACCGGTAATCTCGGCGCCAATGCGGCGACCTCAGGACCTCGGAGCCGATCGTCCACGGAGGCGCGTCAGCGGCCGCGGCGTGCTGATTGCATTCGGTGCGCTGCTGTTGTTCGTACTGATCTTCGGGCGGGCGATCGCACGCTTCTACATCGACTTTCTCTGGCACGACTCGCTCGGACGCAACGATGTGTTCTGGGGCGCGATCGGGGCGAAGGCGACGCTGTTCGTCGGGTTCTTCCTGATCTTCGCGGTGATGGCAGGGGTCAACCTGTACGTCGCCGACCGCACCGCTCCCGAGTCGTTCCCGGCCAACGTGCATCCCTACGTGGAACGATTCCACGACATCTTCGGTCGACGGCTGCGGATTCTGCGCTACGGGGTCGCGTTGGTGTTCGCCCTGCTCCTCGCCGCACCCGCGATCGGGCGCTGGCAGGAATGGTTGCTGTTCCGCAACTCGCAGAGTTTCGGGACGTCCGACGCTCAATTCGGACGTGACGTCGGCTTCTACGTCTTCGATCTGCCGTTCCTGAGCTTCCTGCTCGACTGGATGTTCGTCGCCGTCATCGTGGTGCTGCTGCTGACGATTGCCGCGCACATCCTCAATGGCGGTGTGGTGCTGGTCTCGCCCGTCCCATCGGTCAGTACGGCGACCAAGACCCATGTGGCGGTCCTGCTCGCCCTGCTCGCGTTCCTCAAGGCCGGCGATTACTGGCTCGATCGGTTTGAACTCACCAACGCTCAGACCGGCATCGTGCAGGGCGCGACCTACTCGGTCGTCCAGGCGCGGATCCCGGCGTTGATGTTGCTGATCCTCGTCGCTGTCTTCACCGCCGTGCTGTACCTCTCGGTGATTCGTACCGGATCGTTCCGGGCACCGATCATCGCATCGGCGCTCTGGCTCGTCGTGTCGATCGTCGGCGGAATCATCTACCCCGCGATCGTGCAGGGCCTCATCGTCAACCCCGACCAGGAGGCGAAGGAATCGGAGTACATCGAACGCAACGTCGACGCGACGCGACTCGCGTACGGGTTGTCCGAGGTGGAATCCCGCGAGGTCACGTTCGACACCCTGTCGGCATCCGATGTCGAGAGCGACATCGAAGCGTTGGACAACGTCCGTTTGTTGAACCCGGGGGCGATGCTCAGCCGGTTCATCTTCGACGAAGGCCGGGAAGCCGGTCTCACGATCGACGACCTCGACGTCGACCGGTACAACCTCGACAGCACCGCGCAGCCCGACTCCGAGCAGGTGCTCGTCGCGGCGCTCGAACTCGATCAGGCCGGGCTGGCGAACACGACGTGGCAGAGCCTGCGCTTGATCAACACGCACGGTTGTGGCCTCGTGGTCGCGCCGGCGAGTTCGGTCCAGGCGAACCGCCGCCCCGCCTACACGGTCCCCGATCTCGAACGACCCGAGTTGTACTTCAGCCCGAGCATCGACGGCTACGCGATCAGCAACAGCGAGTCGGTCGAGAACCCCTGCGCCGAGCCGATCGACTACGAGGGTGACCTCGGGGTGCGGATGAGTTCGTTCACCCGCCGGGCGTCGTTCGCCCTGGCCTTCCTCGAGTACAACATCCTCGCGTCGGGCGCGATCGAGAAGGACTCGCAGATGCTGTGGGTTCGCAACGTGAACGACCGGCTCGAGAAGCTCGCCCCGTTCCTGTCCTACGACGCCGATCCGTACCCGGTCGAGGTGGACGGTGGCGTCGCCTGGGTCGTCGATGCGTACACGACCACGAGCCGATACCCGTACTCCGAGAGCGTGGGCGACGTCCAGTTGTCGGACGAGTCGGGGTTGGCGCCCAGTGACAACTACGTGCGCAACAGCGTGAAGGCGGTCGTCGATGCGTACACGGGCGAGGTCTCGCTGTACGTCGTCGACGAGGCCGACCCGATCATTCGGGCGTGGCAGCAGGCGTTCCCCGACCTCTTCAGTTCGTTCGAGGAGATGCCCGACGAACTGCGCGAGCACCTCCGGTACCCCGAGGACCTCTTCCGCGTGCAGACCGACCGGTACTCGAAGTACCGGATCGCACCCGAGAAGTTCTTCCGTCGGGACGGAGCGTGGTCGGTCGCACAGGCCCCTGGGCAGTTCCCCGGCGTGAGCACGGCGACCGCGGCCGCGCCGACCGCCGAAACCGCCGCCTCGACCACGTTCGCCAGCGAGTCGAACACGCTGCGGTTCACGCCCTACTACACCTACTTCGACACGAATCCGGACGACGCGGAGACAACCGAGGAGTTCGTCATCTTCCGTCCCTTCGTCGAGTTCTCGACGGCCGATCAACGCACCCAACTCCAGGCCTACATGACCGCGTCGTCCGATCCCGAGAACTACGGCGATCTGATCAGCTACGTCGTGGTTCCCGAACCGGGTGAGTCGCTGCCCGACGGACCGCTGCGCGTCGCCTCGAGCGCCGAGACGACCGACGAGATCTCGTTCCGGATCTCGCGTGACAACACCGAAGGTGGCGGCACCAAGGTGCGCTTCGGTGACCTGCAGGCCGTGCCCGTCGCCGACGGACTCGTCTACATCCGCCCGTATTACGTGAGCGTGCCGACCGACAGCGCCCAGGTGCCGGAAGCGACCGAGTTCCGCGAAGTGATCGTCACCTACAACCAGACGTCCGTGCTCGCCCCGACGATCGGGCAGGCGCTGAGCGAACTCTTCCGGGGGTTCGATGCCGACATCGGCGACCGCACGGGAACGACCGCATCCGAGAACGCGACGGACTCCGACGCTCCCGACGATGAGGTCGTGGTGCTCGACGAGAACGCCGAGGATGTCCTCGTGCGGATCGATTCCGTCCTCGCCGAGGCCGACGCCGCGCTGGAGTCGGGTGATCTCGGTACGTATCAGGAGAGGGTCGACGAGGCGAATCAGCTGATCAACGACGCGGTCGACCGGTTCGGACTGGACACCAGTGTCGAGGGCGACAGCACCGCGACCGACACCGGCACCGACGGTGTCGACGGAACTGACGACGGCTCGTCGGGCGGCGAGAGCGACATCGAAGGTGACGGCCAGGGCGAGGGCGACGAACTGATCGTCGACGACGAAGCCTGATCCGCCGGACGTCGCCGCCGGTCGAACCCGGTCAGCGGGTTCCGGGTCGACGCATCCGCTCGGCCAGATCGGCCAGGTCGGCCTGGAACTGGATGGCGTAGCGAGCCTGCTCGTTTGCCAACCGTTCCTGACCGCCCGAGACACCGTCGAGGCGGGCGATCAGTTCGTCGATCGCCTCTCCGTCGACGGGTTGCGCACCCGACGCACGGTCGACGTCGTTGCTCAGTTCGGTCAACTGGTTCGTCAGTTCGAGGCTGACCTGATTGACGCGCGAATCGATGGCGCCGACGCGCTCGGCGAGCAACCCGAGCTGATTGCGGGTCTCGGTGTCGACGACGTTGCGTGCCTGACCAACGTCGGAATCGATGGTCGAACGCATCTCGGCGATCGCCGTATCGGTGCGCTCCGCCGAGTCGGTGGCGACCACGGCGATGTCGGCGATGTGCTCGCGCTGGCGGACGATCAACTCGGCGAGCTGGTCGAGCTGTTGCTGCAGCACGGCCAGGACGTCGTGGTCGGGTGCGGCGGTCGGCGGCGGAAGTGTCGCGCGCTGGATCGAGATCGTGTCGCTCAGATCGTCCACCCGCGCGGCCAACGAGCCGAGCCGGACGATCTCGGCACGTACGGATTCGATCTCGGTCGTGGTCGCGGCGCTGCCGAGCGCATCGTTGATGGCCGGGGCGATCGAGTCGGCGACCGACCCGACTCTCGTCTCGACATCGCCGACCTTCGACTCGACCGTCCCGACCTTGGATTCGACGGTTCCGACCTGACCGGTGAGTTGGCGGTGATCGGCCTCGACACGACCGAGATGTTCGGCCAGACGCTGCTTGGCAGCCTCGCTCTCGTCGAGTCGTGCACGGATCGTGCTCAGTTCCGACCGCAGGGCCTCGAGCTGTTCTCTGGTCTCGTCGCGTCGTTTGAAAAGTCCCATGATTGTGCCCCCAAACCTAGTCCACTACGTTCGCCGCATGGCTGGACACGACACCCCCAAGAAGATCCTCCTCGACGAGTCCGAGATCCCGACGCAGTGGTACAACATCGTCGCCGACCTCCCGACTCCACCGCCTCCGGCGCTGCATCCGGGCACCCACGAACCCGCCGGCCCGGAGGACTTCGCCCCGCTGTTCCCGATGGCGTTGATCGAGCAGGAGGTCACGACCGAGCGCTACGTCGACATTCCGGGAGAGGTGCTCGACGTCTACAAGATCTGGCGTCCGAGCCCGCTGTTCCGGGCGAAGCGCCTCGAGGAGATGCTCGACACCCCGGCGCGCATCTACTACAAGTACGAAGGCGTCAGCCCGGCCGGTTCGCACAAGCCGAACACGTCGGTGCCCCAGGCGTACTACAACCACAAAGAGGGCATCACGAAGCTGACGACCGAGACCGGTGCCGGGCAGTGGGGGAGCGCCCTGGCGTTCGCGACCGCGCAGTACGGGATGGAATGCGAGATCTGGCAGGTCGCTGCGTCGTACCGGCAGAAGCCGCATCGCAAGACGATGATGGAGATCTGGGGTGCGACGCTGCACTCGAGCCCGTCGGAACTCACCGAGTTCGGTCGCAGCCTGCTCGCCGAGAACCCCGATCACACCGGTTCGCTCGGGATCGCGATCTCCGAGGCCGTTGCGATGTGCGTCGAGGACCCCCAGGCGCGGTACGCGCTCGGTTCGGTCCTCAACCACGTGTTGATGCACCAGACGATCATCGGTGAAGAAGCCCTGCTGCAGCTCGCGAAGGTCGACGAGACACCCGATGTGCTCGTCGGGTGCACCGGCGGCGGATCGAACTTCGGTGGGCTCGCGTTCCCGTTCCTGCGCGAGAAGCTCGCCGGGAAGATGGACCCGGTCATCCGCTGCGTCGAGCCCGCCGCATGCCCGACCCTGACGAAGGGCGAGTACCGCTACGACTTCGGCGACACCGCCGGAATGACACCGCTGTTGAAGATGCACACGCTCGGCCACAGCTTCATCCCCGAGCCGATCCACGCCGGCGGCCTGCGCTATCACGGCATGGCGCCGCTGGTCTCACACGTTTACAACGAGGGTCTCGTCGAGGCGATCGCGATCCCGCAGCGGGAGTGCTTCGAGCAGGCGATCCGGTTCGCCCGAGCGGAAGGGATCGTTCCGGCGCCGGAGCCGACGCACGCGATCGCGGCTGCTGTCCGTGAGGCGCTCGCGTGCAAGGAGACCGGTGAGGAGAAGGTGATCCTCACCGCGCTCTGCGGGCACGGCCACCTCGACCTCGCCAGCTACGAGAAGTACCTCCACGGCGACATGGTCGACTATGAACTGCCCGACGAGGCGATCGCCGAGGCGATGAGGTCCGTCCCCGTCCTGACCTGAGGTCGATCTGCCGCACCAGGAGCGGTAGCCGATGTCGACGATTGATCGACACGGTCGAACGAAGCCTACGGTACTGGCCGTGGGCAAGGGCGGGGTCGACAACGCTCGGAACGGTGACGGCCCGACCGACGGCCCGCCGGACGCGTGCGCACCCCAGAGCCCGAGCCGCCTGTTCCGCGGGACCACGGCGATGCTCTTCTCGGTCGTCGCCATGGGGTTGGGAGGTCTGGCCTTCAACGCGTTCGCGGCGCGATACGTCTCGGTGGAGGAGTTGGGCGTCCAGGCTTCGCTCTTCTTTTGGATCACACTGATCAATCAGTTGACCTCGATGGGGCTCCCGGTGCTCGTCGCACGACTCGACCTTGCACCAACGCAGCGTGAGGCCTCCGGGATGCTCCTGTGGTCCTTCCTCGTGACCATCGGTTCCTCGATCATCGGGACGATCATCTTCGCCGTGGTGGCGGGGCCTCAGCTGCGCTCGGCAACCTACGACGCCCTCACGATCTGGGGACCGGCGGTGGGCGTGGGATTGATGGCGGCTGTCGTCGCCGGATTGTCGCTCGTGCTGCTCGTCGAGATCCGACTGGTCGCCCTCGGTCTCGGAAAGTTCGTGGTCCTGCGAGCCGTGGTCGTGAACGTCGTTCGTTGCATCATGGTGTTGGTTCCTGCACTGCGCGGTTCGCCACTCGCTCTGTTGATGCTCAACACGGGTGTCAATGCTGCGTCGGGTGTCCTGTGCGCCGTGTTGCTCGCCCGAGACGCCTGGCGCCGGGTGGGAGCTCGCCTCACGACTCACCTCTCGAACGTGATTCCGGAGGCGCGTTTCGCCGGTGTCAACTGGATCGGAACGATGGCCGTGCAAGGCCCGGTGGTGGGGTTCCCGGTGATGGCGAACCTCACCGCCGCCGAGAACGGAGCGTTCTACCTCGCGTGGCTGATCATGGCGGTTGTCTTCGTGGTGCCGGTGACGATGAGCCACGTGATCGTCATCGAGGGTTCCGCGAACGCGGCGAATCGCCGCACTGCACTGGTGCGCGGGTTGCTGTGGAGCCTGGCGCTCACGGGAACGATCGCGGCGGGAGCATTCGCACTGGCCGAACCGTCGACGAATCTGCTGTTCGGGGCGGGATACGACACGACGGTCGAAGTGCTTCCGATCCTGTTGGCAGCGGGATTGCCCTGGTCGGTGACGACGATGCTCCTGGCGCGCGCGCGAGTGGACGGCGACGGTCCGGCGACAGCCTTGATCACTGCGGGTTTTGGTATCTTCGCCGTGATGGCTGGGCTGTGGTTCACGCGTGAGGACCCCGTGTCCAGCGCCCGTGCGTGGTTCGGCGCCAACCTGGCCGCAGCCGTGGCTGCCGGGGTGTCGACCATCGTCCTCGATCGTTGGCGAGCCGCCCGCTCGATGTTGCTCCGATGAGAGTGCGTCGCGGTCGGAGGATCAGATCTGGGACAACCTCCTCCTCCTCCTCCTCCTCCTCCTCCTCCGACGCCGACCCTGGCGCGGACCACCCCCCGATCGGTGCCATCGAGACCGAGGCGGAGCCGCCTGATCTCGATGACGACCCCGAGTGCGACTCGCTGGGGGACATCGGACGAGAGGTCGAGCCCGGTCGGACCGACGGCCCCGCCGACGCCGATGGGGGGAGCGACGTCGATGGGTCCGACACGGGTGGCCGTGCCTCCGATGGCGCGTGGATCCAGCTCGCGGCCGGAATCCTCTTCGTCCTGGCGGTTGCCGGTTCGTTCTCCTACCTCATGCGCGACGAACTCGCGACGACCTCCGGTGGCGACCAGACGGCGTTCCAGGCGAGGGCGGCTGACTCCTTCGACCGAACGAATGACCTGGAAACTCTGGGAGCGAACGGGCAGGGGCAGGAGTGGCAACCCGTTCGGGGGACATGGGGAGTCGACGTCGGCAAGGCCATCCTCGTGGAGTCGGCCGACAACGACCCCAACGTGATCCTGCTCGTGAACGCCGCCGTCGGTTCCGTCGCTGCAGATGTCGGTGGAAGCGGGCAGTGCGGTGTGGTGGCGAGGTACACGTCCGAGGACGACTACATCGCGCTGCAGCGTGTCCCCGCGTTCGGGGTGTGGTCCCTCGAGCGGCGGTCCGGGGGAGAGACGGAACAACTTGCCACTCTGCTCGACGCCGACGGCTCGACCGTCCGGGTCGTGCTCGAGGTGGGGCAGCGAACCGCCACGATGCGGATCAACGCTCGAGAGGCATCGGTCGCGCTCGACATCGAGGAGGCACCACTCGGAGGCTCATTCGGGTTGATCTCCACTGGCGCGAACGCCGGGTCGTGCACCTGGGACGATGTGCAGATCGACACGAGTCGATGATGGGTTCGCACGTGGAGCTGAGCGACATCGTCGGTCAGCCCCACGGCGGACGGTTCGCCGCGCTGGAGGGCTACCGAGGATTAGCTGCCATGGGTGTGCTCATCTTCCACACCGCGGCGCGAACGGGCTTCGACCAACCCGACCGCTTCGGGAGTCGCGTCATCGACAATCTCGGTAACTTTTCGGTGTCGGTCTTCTTCTTGCTCTCCGGGTTCCTGCTCTACCGGCCGTTCTGTTCGGCTGCGATCGAACAATCCGCACTTCCGGCACGAGGCCGGTTCCTCATCAGGCGTTTCGTTCGGATCTACCCCGCGTACTGGGTTGTATTGATCGCGTGGGCACTGACTGCCACCAGCTCACAGACTGCCCCGTCGAATCCGCTTGCGATCTTTTTGCTCATCGACCCGTACGTGCCTCCCATTCCCGCGTTCAGCGGATTGGGAGTGGCATGGAGTTTGAGCATCGAGATCGGCTTCTACCTGTTCGTGCCCGTGGCCGGCACGGCGATGTTCTGGCTGTCGAAACGCATCGACCGTCGGAGGCGCAGGATGACGGCCCAACTCGTGCTGCTCGCGACGATGTACCTCACGGCGATGTTCGTCAGGTATGCCAGCTACACCTGGGGTTCTCCCATCTGGGCCTCGCGCTGGCTGCCCAGCTACCTGGACTGGTTCGCACTCGGGATGTTGTTGGCGCTCGCCGTTGCGTGGACCGACGGGATGGGGCGGATCCCGCAGGCGATGCAACGGTTCGCAGACAGCGTCGGTGTCTGTTTCGCGTGCGCGGCGGTGGCGTACCTCTCCATCGTCGCGTTCACCGGTGAGTCGCTCGGGCTCGAAGCGCGGCGTTCGACGGAGGGAGCGCTGGTCAGAGCGTTCTTCCAGGGGATGGCTGCATTCTTCGTGCTGCTGCCGGCAGTGGTGGGTCGCAACCGCGACCATCCGTTGTTCCGCGCTCTGCGCCGGCCCGTTCTCGCGAGCCTCGGCGTCATTTCCTACGGCGTGTATCTCTGGCACCAGACCGTCCTCGCTCAGATGGAGTCGTGGTGGTCGATCGGCATCGGGTTCTGGCCCTTCGTCACGTCCACGGTGGTGGCCGGTGTTCTCACCGTGGTGATCGCCACCTTGAGCTACCGCCTGATCGAGACGCCAGCGATGGAACTCGGACGAGGTGAGCAAGCCGCGACGACGCCACGATCCGTGCCGCTGGTGAGCTGACCCATGATCGATCGAGCGACGGCGTCCGAGGACCCCGCAGGACCCGCCGACCCTCAACCGGTCGACGCCCTCGGGACCGATGCGAACGATCCGGTGTGGCGGCGTCGTCTGTGGCCCGTCGGGGTCGTCTACTCCGTGTTGGCCACGGCGGCGACGATGGCGTCGTCGTGGGGACGGTACGTGTCCGACAACCGATACGAGCAGTACGCCAACCCTGCGCGACGAATCGCCCGATGGTTCGGCTCGTGGGACGGGACCAGAGGTCTCGGCGCTCCGCGCGAGGACCTCTGGCCAGCCACGACCCTGCCCGGGGCGGTTCTGCGGTCGCTCGGGGCGCCGACGTGGGTGGCCGAGCGGGGACTACATGTGGTCTGCCTCGTCACGGCCGCCCTCGGGGCCGTGGCACTGATGCGTTGGGTCCGACCCCGGATCGGAGTCGAGCACTTTCTCGCCGGACTTTTCTGCGCGTTCGGTCCGCACTCGGCCACGTTCCTCGTGCCGTCGAACCTGTACTTCCTGTTCGCGATCGGTCCGTGGCTCGCCGTGATCGCGTTGCGTGGAATCACATCGGCACGGCCATGGCGATGGGCGGCCATCTTCGCTCTGGTCGTCGGGGTCATCGGCAATCCCGATCTCCCGGGGCTGATGTTCCATGGTCTCATCGTCGGAGCCGCCGTTGCCTACCTCATCGTTGTCGAGCGCTCGGCGACGCTCCGACATTCCGTCGCCTGGTGTGGCGCCGCGGCGGCGTTGTCGATTGGCGTGAGTACGTGGATGCTGGTGAAGACCTCGACCGCTGCTGCGTCGTTCGGGTCGCGTCTGGCCGACACCGAACTCGCGACGACCTACGCGCAGACGTCCTCGTGGTCCGAGTCGATCCGTGGCCTCGGCAACTGGCTGTCCTATGTCTCGATCCAAGGCCAGTTGCTGGAACCCCAGGGCTCGGACTATTTCACCAACGGCCTGATCATCGCTGCCACATTCGCTCTACCGATCGTCGCCATGGGTGCGCTCGCATATCTCGATGAACGCCGGCGGTTGGTGTTCGCCATCTTCGTCGTGGTGTCTCTTGCGACCGTCGTCGGAGCGTTCTCCGGATCGAGTCCGACATCGATCGGTCGAGCGTTTCAGTGGGCCCTCGACAACGTCCAGGCCGTCACCGCGTTCCGCAACACCCACAAGAGCGCGAGCGGACTCACCGTCGGCATCTCGGCACTCGCGGCACTCGGGATCGTGGCGTTCATCACACGCCTCCATCGGTCGTCGCCCATCATTCGGGCTCTGCCGATCATCGGAACCGCGACGGTCGTGCTTGCCGTTTCGTTCCCGTTCTGGACGGGCTCGTTGTACCACCCGGCCAACGATTTCGACGAGGTCCCGGACTACTGGGACCAGGCTTTCGAGTTCCTCGACTCGCAGCCCGAAGGAGGTCGCACGACGTTCTTGCCGGCCGCGTCACGCGTGGAGTACCAGTGGGGTTCGGTCGGTGACGACATCGTCGACGCCTCGCTTGCTCGTCCGCATGCAATCGCAACGGGGGTCGCATTGTCGACGCCGGTCGGAGCCGACGCGCTGGAAACGTTCGTGGCGACCGCACAGTCCCGCCCCTACAGACCCGGGATATTGGGTGACCTGGCTCGACGCCTGGGCATCACCGAGATCGTCATTCGCAACGACCTGAAGTGGCGCACCACGGACCTCCCGCGACCTGCGAGCTACGCGTCGTTGCGTGAAGATCCGGACTTCGAACGAGTGGCCGGGTTCGGTTTGCCGGGGGAGAACGTCGGATCGGAACTTGATCGGACGCTGACCGATTCCGTCTCGATGGCCGAACGGGAGTTGCAGCCGGTGGAGGTGTTCAGGCTGCGCAGCCCGACGTCGATGCTCCACGTGACGCCGTCCGAATCGCCGCTCGTCGTCGACGGCGACACGGATACCTGGGTCACCCTCGCACGGTTGGGCGAACTCGATGACGCCGGGCCGATCGTGACCGCGGGTGCCACGTCGGACGAGGACCTCGCTCGGGCGGTGGCCGTCGCCGATGGTGTCGTGCTCAGCGACAGCGCTCGTCTCCGACTGCGCACGTTGCTGGGATTCGAACCTCAGTATTCGGCGTCGCTCGGACCGGACCAGCAGGTCGGCCGGCCCGTCCGATCCAACCATCCCGGGGTCGAGGGTGCGGACGCCGTGCTTTGGTACCCGGATGCGTCGGACATCTCATCGTCGGTGAATGCCACGGCCGTCCTATCGCCGAGCCACCGTGTGGGGTACGCGTTCGACGACGACCCCGGAACCGCGTGGACGTATCCCTCGATTCTCGGTGGGTTTCGACCCACCGCACGGGTCGAGCTTCGCGAGTCCACCGCGATCTCGGACATCCACATTGAGGCGTTCACCGATACCGAGGGGAAGAGCACGGTCCGTGCCGTCCTCGTTCGCCTCTCCGATGGCACCGAGTTCCCGGTTCTGTTCGATGAGGATGGCCTCGGAGCAGCCTCTGTC
>NZ_JBAVYV010000187.1:0-15629 GCF_049588435.1 Ilumatobacter sp. | reverse complement strand
CCGTGACGTCGTCGGTGAGTGTCGCCGCGGGTTCGGGTGTGGGGGAGGGGACGTCGTCGCCCGACGCCGCCGATCCGCGACGGTTGACCTTGACGACGGCCTGACGGCTGGCGACGGCGACGGCGATGATCAGGACGAGACCCTCGAACATCGGCTGCATCCAGTCGATCTCCTGCGGGTAGCGCAGGCCGATGCCCTTGATGCCGAAGGCGAGCACGTAGACCGCGATGATCGTTCCCCAGACGTTGGGGCGACCCTTCAGCTGGCTCGCACCGAAGAACACGGCGCCGACGGCGGTGAACAGCAGGGGCGGGCCGACCGACGACGTGTAGGTCGCGAACTTCCACGAGTAGATCAGGCCGGCGAATCCCGCGATCCCGGCCGATGCGATCAGCGATCCCCAGGCCATCCGGTCGGTCTTGACGCCCGAGAGACGGGCGGCCTCAGGGTTGCCGCCGGTTGCGAACATCTTGCGCCCGACCGGCGTGTGCTCGAGGACGTACCAGATGATGGTGGCGACGATCAGCCCGAAGAAGAAGTAGTAGGGCAGTTCGATCTGGGTGTCCGACCACGGCCACTTGAACGAGAACAGGTTCCGCTTGCCGAAGCTGACGTACCCGTCGTCGAGGGCGTTCGTGATGTTGCCGCCGTCGTGGATGCGACGGATCAACGCCGCAACGACCTGGCTCATGCCGAGCGTGGCGATGAAGCTGTTCACCCGGAGCTTGACGACGATGAACCCGTTGAGCGCGCCGATCACCAGACAGGCGCCCATGCCGACCAGGGCCCCGACCCAGTTGGGGAGGTCGGTCTCGAGCGCGATCTTGTTGACGATCACCAGGCTCAACGCCATCGTCGCGCCGATCGACAGGTCGAAAGTCTGCGTCGTGAGGGGCACGAGGAACGCCAGCGCCAGCATGACGACGATGACCTTCTCGGTGAGGACGAACTCGATGCTGCCGTTCCAGAGCAGGAAGTTGCTCTCGGTGATCCCGAAGAAGATGAAGAACGCCGCCAGGAGGTAGAGCCCGCTGAATCGGTCGAGACCGATGCGGTGGACCCACGATGTGGTCGGACGCGCCGAATCGTCGGTGCCGCCTTCCTGCTCGTTGGTGGCGTTGGTGGTCGTCGTCATGGTGTCATGGCTTTCATGGACTGGAGTTGGGCTCGCTCGACGTTCTCGGCGGTCATGTCCGCACCGGACAGTTCGGCGACGATCGTGCCGCCGACCATGATCAGGATGCGATGGGCGACCTGGACGAGTTCGTCGGTGTCGGTCGAGACGACCAGGACGGCGGCACCGTCGCCGGCCGCCTGATCGATGAGCTGGAGAATCTGTTCCTTGGCCTTCACATCGATGCCGCTGGTGGGCTCGTCGAGGACCAGGACCGAAGGCTGGAGACGGAGCGAACGCCCGAACAGGACCTTCTGCTGGTTCCCTCCGCTGAGCGCCGCGATCGGGACCGAGGTGCCGGCGGTCTTGATCTGGAGGCGGTCGATCCACTCGAGGCACTCGGCGCGTTCGTCGTTGTGGCGGAGGCGGCCTCCCCGCCAGTTGCGTTCGACGTCGGCGATCGTCAGGTTGTTGCTGACCGACTCGAGCGGAATGATTCCGAGACTCGCGCGGTCCGCAGGAACGAACGCGAGGCCCGCTGCGATCACGGCGTGCGGGTCGTAGTTCGGAATCGGGGTGCCGCACACGGTGACGTTGCCCGATTCGCTCGGCGTCTGGCCCGTGATGAACGGAGCGACCAGTTCACGCCCGGAGCCGGTGATGCCGGCGACGCCGACGACCTCGCCGGGTTGGACGTTCAGGTCGAGGTTGGTGATCGTGCCGCCACGGATCGATTCCACCAGCAGACCCGGGGTCGATCCCACCTGCGCAACCGATCGGTGATCCATCCGTTCGAGGCGATGCCCGATCATCAGCTCGATCAGACCCTCGTGATCGAGGTCGGCCGTCGCCTCGGTGGTGATCCGCTTGCCGTCACGCAGGACCGACACGTCGTCGGCGATCTCGAAGACCTCGTCGAGGTGGTGCGACACGTACAGGATCGCCACACCGCGCGCCTTGAGGAGTCGGATCGCGGCGAACAGGCGCTCGACGTCGGCTCCCGGCAGCGACGCGGTCGGTTCGTCGAGGACGAGCAGGTGGGCCTTGTCCTCCCAGTCGTCGAGGGCGCGGGTCAGCGCGACCGCCGTCTTCTCCGACGGGGCGAGCATTCCGACGGGCACATCCACGTTCACGCTGTCGAAGCCGAGAGCGGCGAGGCCCTCCACCGCCCGACGGCGATCAGCCGCCCAGTCGATGCGGCCGAAGCGACCCGTGGTGTAGCCGACCCCCATCGAGATGTTCTCGACGGCGTTGAGTGTCTCGACGAGCCCGAGATCCTGGTGCACGAATCGAATGCCAGCAGCCTGCGCCGCGCCACCGTCGCCGAGTTCGAGGTGGTGTCCGGCAAGCGTGGCGGTCGAACCGTCGTCGGGTTGGTGGTAGCCGGCCAGGATCTTGATGAACGTCGACTTGCCCGAGCCGTTCTGCCCGACCAGCGCGTGCGTGCGCCCAGCGTCGATGTCGATGTCGAACGTGTCCAGGGCAACCTGCCCGGGAAAGGATTTGGTCAGGTCGCGTACGACCAACAGATTCGACAAGATTTCCCCCACTGGTGTCCGATCTCGGTGATCGGGCCCTCCCTCGATGCGAGGAATATGCTAACCAGTCAATTAGCTTGTGACCAACACCACAGCAACAACCAGGGGGAAACAATGAGAATCAGAACACGTGCACTTGCCGCGCCGCTGGCGTTGGCGCTCGCTGTCGCCGCATGCGGCGGAAGTGACGACTCCGGGGACTCCGGAGACGACGAGGCTCCCGCAACCGCGGCTGCCGATGACACCGCAGCCGATGATGCTGCAGCCGATGACACGGCCGCCGACGACACCGCAGCGGACGAGGAAGCCACCGACGACACGGCGGCCGACGATGAAGCATCGGGTGACGACGCAGCCGCAGGCGGCGGCGTCGAGGCCGCACAGGCGGTCGTCGATGCGAACCTCGTTCCGCCCACCGAGATCGGACCGACGATTCCGTTGGATTCCGTTCCCGAGGAGAAGACGGTCGCATGGCTGCAGTGCTCGCTCCCGTCGTGCGCTGCCATCGGACTCGGATTCGAGGGGGCCGCCGAGGCGCTCGGATGGAACCTCGAGGTCATCTCGTACGACACCGACGCCGCTCCGGCCTTCCAGCAGGCGATCGATGCGGGTGTCGACTACGTCGGCATCTCCGGCACGCCGCCGGCGCTGATCCAGGACCAGCTCGACACCGCCAATGCGGCCGGCATCAAGACGATGAGCTGCTTCGATGCGACGGAGCCGTCCGAGGACGGCTTCGCGATGCAGTGTGGCGACGCCTCGTCGGTCGAGGTTGCGGGCGACCTGATCGCCAACGCGATCATCGCCGACTCCGGTGGCTCGGCCAACGTGATGATGGTCAACATCCCGGACTTCACGGTGCTCGCCGTCGAGCGTGACGCCTCCGAGGCGGCCTACGCCGAGAACTGCCCGGACTGCACGTTCAACGAGCTCGCACTCACGCTCGATCAGTTGCTCGCCGGTGAAGTGCCCGGGGCGATCGTGTCGTCGCTGCAGGCTGATCCGAGCATCGACTACGTCCACTTCGCCTTCGACGGCCTAGCGGGCGGAGTTGCGGCGACGCTCGCTGACGCAGACCTGCTCGACGGCGTCAGCCTGGTCGGAGTCGACTACAACGGACAGATTCTGCAGGAGATCGTCGACGGCCAGCAGCAGTTCTGGACGACCAACCCCAAGACATACTCGGGTTGGCTGATGATGGATGCGATGGCACGTGACGCCGTGGGTATGGACAACCCCGAAGAGCGGGCGAACGCCATCGTCCCGTCGTTCCTCGTGAACAGCCCCGAGATGGCCCAGCCGCTCATCGCAACCGACGGTTGGCCGGGACCCGACAACATGGATCAGCAGTTCGCTGCACTCTGGGGCGTCTGACGCCTGAGCGGTGAGAACGCGTACTGCGTTCTCGCCGGATCCGAATCATGCAACGGCCCCCGGACGATCGTCCGGGGGCCGTTGTGCGTCCGACACCGGATCACCGAGCGCCCGCGCGCTACGGTCCCCCCGGAACGACGGAAGACAGAGGGGATTTCATGGGAGTTTTGGACGGGCGTGTCGCCTGCATCACCGGCGGAACGCGAGGCATCGGACTCGGTGTCGCTCGCGGGTTTCTCGACGAAGGGGCGCAGGTCGTCGTCAATGGACGCGACCCGAGCAAGGCGGAGCGAACGCTCGCCGAACTCGATGCCGGTGATCGCGTGCACTACATCGCCGGAGACGTGAAGCAACGAGAGTCGTGCGAGGCGATCATCGACGGAACCGTCGACCACTTCGGCCGCATCGACATCCTCGTCGCCAACGCCGGTGGGGCCTCGGGCCACGCACCGATCGCTGAGCTCACCGACGAAGCCATGCAGGACTCGCTGGTGTGGAACTTCTGGCACACGTTCTGGACGATGCGCCGCGCGTTCCACCACATGATCCCCCAGGAGTGGGGTCGGGTGATGAGCGTGAGTTCGCTCGAGGGCAAGGTCGGCAAACCCGGCATCTCGATCTACGTGACCGCAAAGCACGCGATCAACGGCCTCACCAAGTCGGCGGCCCACGAGGTCGGCACGCTCGGGATCACCGTGAACGCGCTCTGCCCGGGTGCGATCGAGACCGACATCATGATGGCCGAGGGGCCCGCCGCAGCGGAGTCGATGGGGTTGGACTACGACGGTCTGTTGAACATGTTCTCCTCCGAATCGGCGATCAAGCGGCTCAACGAGGTCGAGGACGTGGCCGCGGTGGCGACGCTGCTGGCCTCCGATGCCGGGGCCGGGATCACCGGTTCGCTCATCTCGATCGACGGCGGTACGGCTCCCTACTGAGCCGGGAACAGGACGAAAGGAACTCTCATGGGAAAGCTCGACGGAAAGGTCGCCTGCATCACAGGCGGCACGCGGAGCATCGGACGGGGAATGGCCGACGCCTTCCTCGCCGAGGGCGCCAAGGTGGTCGTGAACGGTCGCGACGAGGCGAAGGGCCAGCAGTGTCTCGACGAGATGGGCGCCGGCGACAACGCCGCGTTCTATGCCGGTGACGCCTCGAAGCAGGACGCGGTCGAAGGACTGATCGATTTCACGATCGAGAAGTACGGCCAGCTCGACATCTGCTGTCTCAACTCGGGAGGCGTGCAGATGACCGCTCCGGTCTTCCAGATGACCGACGAGGAATGGCAACTCGAGGTCGACTGGAACCTCAACCACGTCTTCTGGGGCATGCGCCGCGCGCTGCAACACATGATCCCCCGCGAATCGGGACGCGTCATCGTCACCTCGTCGGTCGAGGGCAAGCTCGGCAAACCCGGCATTCCCGGTTACGCGGCGACGAAGCACGCCGTCAACGGACTGGTCAAGGCGGCGGCCCACGAGGTCGGAACGATGGGGATCACGGTCAACGCGATCCTGCCCGGCATCATCGAGACCGACATCGTGCGCGCGACGGGACCCGACTCCGCCGTGGCGATGGGTCTCGACGGCTACGACGAACTGATCGCGGCGTTCAGTTCGGAGTCCGCGATCAAGCGCCCGAACAAGGTCGAAGAAGTCGCCGCGGTTGCGGTGCTGATGGCGTCCGACGCCGGGAAGAACATGACCGCATGCATGTTCCCCGTCGACGGCGGCACGATGCCCTACTGACCGTTACATGTCGGGTCTGACCCGTTACGTAACGCTCGTGCGTCACGCTTGGTCGTCGAACCAGGCGGTGGTCGCGTCGAGGACGTGGCGCGCCCGTTCGGTCGGGTCGGTGAACGCCCGGCGGAGATGGGCGGACCGGATCTCCATCGAGAACGCAGTGTGCGACGGAAACGCGTCGACCAGGGCGTGCACCGGCAAGCCGCCGTCACCGACGTTCATTCGCCCGTCGAGTGCGTCGGCGTACGCATCGTCGGGGGCTTCGGCGGGTCCGTCGCAGAGTTGCGCGTAGGCCAGACGCTCGGGAGCGACGGCCGCGATCTCGGCGACCTCGTCCGGGCTCCCTCCCGTTCGTGCGAGGTGGAGCGCGTCGATCAGAACTCCGCCGTTCGGTCGATCGACGGCGTCGAGCACGGCGAGCGACTGGGGCAGGCTCGACACCGACATGAACGCCAGGAACTCGATCGAGCACCCGATTCCGTGCGGTGCGGCGAGGTCACAGAGTTCGCCGAAACGGGTGGTGAAGCGCTCGTCGTCGACCCCTCGTGAGACGACCAGGAGGTTGCGCGCCCCGACGGCGGCGGCCGCCTCGACCATCCGGACACCGTGATCACCATCGGCGGTGACGAACACCGGCTCCATGTCGAGCGCGATCACGCCCGTGTCGTCGAGTCGGCGACGAACATCGGTGGCGACCGCATCGGTCCACGTCTCGGGGTCGAACCAGATCCCGCACGCCTCCCACCCGGCGGTGGCGCACGCCGTGACGAAGTCGGTCGGGCCGGTCTCGGGGCACACCCCGGCTGCCAGCGACAACAAGTGATCTTCCATCGCCTCACCGTACTTTTCGGTCGCGTCCGAGTTCCTGCCCGGCTGGAGGACACGAGCTCGCGCCGAACGGACGGGTCGGACTGGGGAACTCGCGGGTGGGACGGCTGCGACACGACGCGACGAACGTGCGCATGTGAAGCTGGGGTCATGGCTGCTGATGTCTCACTGAGTGACCGGATCTCGGACATGAAATGTCCGGTCGACCACACGATGCTCGATCCGGCGGTGCAGGACTCGCCCTGGGACTTCTACGAGGAACTCCACGAGTCGTGCCCGGTGTTCCCGATGCCTGAGATCGGCGCGGTGATGGTCACCAAGTACGACGACGTGCGTTTCGTGCTCACCCACCCGGAGTTGTTCTCGAGCAGCGGCAAGAGCGGGAAGGGCAGCTACGCCAAGGAACAGATGTCGCGCCGCTACCAGGAGATCCTGCGCGAACGCGGATGGGGCCACGTGGAGACCCTGCAGCGCACCGACCCGCCCGATCACACCGCCTACCGACGGCTGGTGGCCAAAGCGTTCCTGCCGAAACGGATTCGCGAGATGACGCCGCACATCGACGACGTGTGCAACGAACTGATCGATGGCCTGATCGAGGCGGGCGAGTGCGAATTCCACCTCGATTTCGCGATGCCGCTTCCCGGCACGATCATCGCCGAGGAGCTGGGACTCGACAAGACCGATATCCATCGCTTCAATCGATGGGCGAGCGCGATGCTCGCGATGGCGATGCGCCCGTTGACCGAGGAGCAGATGCTCGAGGCGGTCGAGACCGAACTCGAAGCGCAGCATCACCTCGCGGCCGAGTTCGAACGACGGCGCACCGACCCGCAGCACGATCTCATCTCGACGCTCGTGCACGCGCACGAGGGCGAGGACGGTGCCGAACCGCTCACGGTCGCCGAGCTCCAGAACCTGATGCACCAGCTCGTGACCGGCGGGTTCGAAACGACCACGAGTGCGCTCAATCACGGGATGTGGTTACTCACCCGGCGCCCCGACGTCCAGGAACGCGTCCGCGCCGATCTCTCGCTCGTACCGACCTTCGTCGAAGAGGTGCTCCGCTACGAGAGTCCCGTCGCCGGCCTCGTCCGACGGGCGACCCAGGATGTCGAGCTCAACGGAGCGGTCATCCCGCAGGGCGCCATGGTGATGGCCCGCTATCAAGCGGCCAACCGCGACGTCGAGGCATTCGAGAACGCGGACGACTTCGACCTCGATCGAACACGGGACCACCAGCACCTGGCGTTCGGCGTCGGCCCGCACTTCTGCGTCGGGGCCGCTCTCGCCCGTCAGGAGCTGGTGTCGGCGTTCACCGTCTGGCTCCGACGGACCTCGAACATCGAACTCGCGCGATCGTTCGACGGACCAGTCCACGAGCCGAGCTTCATGCTCTTCCCGATGATCGAGCTCCCGATCCGATTCGCACCGGCCTGACGTGTGTCAACTGGGGTCAGACCCCAGTTGATACATCACCAGTGGCGGAGGTCGACGTCCCAGCGATCGATGACGTCGTCGCCGTCGATCAACCACATCTGCTCGTGCTTGGCGATCGTCGGATCGACGTGCGCGGGCTGGATCCGGACGCGGTCGCCGACCGACCACTGGTCGATGTCGGGTGGGAGCAGGGTGATGTGCTCGTCGGACAGGAAGAACACATCGCCTCCGTCCCATGTCGGATTGCCGTGGTCCATCGCCATCGACTTCAGGCCGGTGTCGGCGATCATCCACCCCTTCGCGCTCTTCGAGACGACCGTCCCGAGGACGTTCAGTGCGATCTCGAACGGCAGATCGAGTTTGGCGTAGTCGGTGTCGAGCAGCGTGTAGCTGCCCGCTTGGATCTCGGTGCACCAGGTGTTGGTGTCGAACGTGCCGGTCCCACCACCCGAGACGATGTCGCCGCCGACGTCGGCGGCGGCGGCGAGCAGGTCACGCATCGACGACTCGACCCGTCCGATGCGTTCGGACCGGTCCTCGATCATCATCAGGTGACCCTCGTAGCCCATGACCCCGCGCACGTCGAGGCCGCCGGCGCGGGCGCGGTCGGCGAGGCGGCCGGCGTCGGTCGGATCACACCCGCAGCGCGGCAGACCGACTTCGATGTCGATCAGCACCGACCGGATCCCGGCTGTGATCGCTGCGTCGACGGTCGCGTCCGAGTCGACCGCGACGGTGATGTTCGCTTCGCGATCGACGCGTTGAGCGAGTGCGCCGAGGCGCCCGACGTCGAGTGATTCGTTGGCGAGCAGGACGTCCTGGCCGAGTCCCGCGGCGACGAGTCCTTCGACCTCACGCGGGGTCGCGCAGCAGAACCCGGTGTGCCCGTCGGCGCTGAGCCGCGCGGCCATTGCGGTCGACTTGAACGCCTTCACGTGGGGGCGCAGTTCGGAACCCGGTCGCACGGCATCCATTGCGGCGAGGTTCGCGTCGAACACCGACCGCTCGACCAGCAGTGCCGGCGTGGGGATCTCGTCGATGGTGGTCGGTTCCGTCACCCGTTTCGTCGTCATCCCCCGAGTGAACCACGTCCCGACCCACCCAGGTGTTTCCCCCGGATGGGGTGTGTGCAGTGGTGAAAGTCCCGCAGAAGCACCCGTTCGCATGGAAACACCCGAATTGGCTGGTCCGCATCGTCCGCGGCGGGGGTCGCGTCGTACCGTTCGACCATGAGCGAACCAATCGACAACTACGAAGACGTGACCGTGTACGGACTCGATGACGCGGACGAAGCCGAGATGCTCGACGCCCAGAACGAGTGCACGTTCATCTGGTCGAACAAGGAGGGCTGGCCGGTCGGGGTGATCATGTCGTACATCTATCGCGACGGCTCGTTCTGGCTGACCGCGTCGAGCCAACGCGCGCGGATCAGCGCCGTCAAGCGCGACCCGCGGGTGTGCGTGGTGGTCACCTCGACGGGTTCGAGCATGCAGCGCAACAAGACCGTGACGTACAAGGGAACGTGCACTTTGCACGACGACGACGCGACCAAGGAATGGTTCTACCCGGCGCTCGCCGGCGCGATCCGCCCCGACGATTCCGACGCAGCTGCGCTGTTCGCCAAGTTCCTCGATTCCCCGCGTCGCGTGATCCTCCAGGTCGAGCCGACGCAGCGCATCGGCTACGACGGAGCCAAGATGGGCAAGGCGACGGCGGAGTGGATCGCGGCTCAGGCCGACAAGGAAGCCAACGCGTGACCGAACGCGCACCCCACGCGACCCTCGGGCTCAGCGCCGACGAGGTGCTGACCACGACTCGTAGCGTTCGCAAGCGCCTCGACCTCACACGGGACGTTCCCCACGACGTCATCCTCGACTGCATCGACATCGCTCACCAGTCGCCGACGGGATCGAACTCGCAGAGGTGGCGGTGGATGATCATCGACGACGCGGAGAAGCGCCGAGCGATCGCGGACATCTACCGGACCAATTTCGAGGCGGCCTACGCGGGAGCGCCCGAGCCCGAGCCTGGTTCGCAAGCCGACCGGGTGAACCAGTCGGCTCGACACCTGGCGAAGCATCTGCACGAGGTTCCGATCCACGTGATCCCACTGCTCGCGGATCGGATGGACGAAGGGACGCCGTCGGGTCGTCAGGCGTCGCGATGGGGTGGCATCCTGCCGGCCGTGTGGAGCTTCATGCTGGCGTTGCGCGAGCGTGGCCTCGGATCGGCGTGGACATCGCTGCATCTGTCGAACGAGCGTGACGTGGCCGAACTGCTTGGCATCCCGTACGACGACTACAGCCAGGCGGGGTTGTTCCCCGTCGCCTACACGATCGGAACCGACTTCAAGCTGGCGAAGCGCCCGCCGGCCGAAGACTTCGTCCGCTGGAACACCTGGTCCTGAGATGCACATTGGTGCCTGGCACCAATGTGCATCCAGTGTCATTCGTCGAGGTTTCGGGCTGCGCTGCGCGCGGCTCGTCGTGCGACGGCGGTGGCCAGTCGCTCGAACGTCGGATCGTCGATCCGTTCGGTGCGAGCGCGATGTGCCTCACGGCGAACGAAGTTCTCGGTGCAGTCGAACCGGCGGGCGAGGGCGACCACGTCGGCCGCACGCAGGTCGAGGCACAGCATCATGATCATCCGGCGGTGTCGGTGACACGTCGCCCTGTCGAATGATTCGCCATCGAGTTCATCGAGCGCTGTTTCCAGAGCTGACACGGACAGCGGCGACCGAGGAGGGAGCGCCGATTGCACGCCGTGCAGCGGCTTGGTTTCGTCGTCGCACCAGTCGGTGACCGTGGCGAGATAGGTACTGGCGTCGATCATCGACGCCAACGGCTCGGTGCGCATCCACTCCGCTGGCGAACGCCGGCCGAGGTACACCGGGAGGCTCGACCAACGGTACGCAGCAACCGCTCGTCGGCCCGTGATGTCGATCGGATTCGCGTGGATATATCGCGCCGTCCGCGCGAACGCGGTCTCTCCGGACACCGGGTAGCTCAGGAACCTGGGCCGGAACAACGGCCCGGTTCTGTTCGTCCGGCTGTTGAAATGTCGGGCGTACCCGGATTGGAGCTCGGCCATGGCATGGGAGAGTTCGTTCGGCCTCTCACTCGATGAAACGTCGGCGAGGAGGTGGAAGTGATTCGACATCAAGGCGTACGCGGCAACCGCGACATTTCGCTTCGCGCAGACAGCATCCAGGATCGATTCGAACACGAGCCAGTCGGATTCGATCGCGAACAGGTCTTGACCGTCGACACCGTGATTGATCAAGTGGAAATGGTGTGCGGACGTGACATCGCGCGTCGGTCTGCCCATGCCCCCACACGGGGTCGTGGGGCGCGGGAAACGGAATGCACATTCGTGCCTGGCACGAATGTGCGAGTTGATGATGGAGACGCGCGGGTCAGTCGGAGGGGGCGGGCATGTCGCCGACGCGGTGGTTGGTGACCATCGGGCCACCGACCCAGCCGCACAGCTGCGGGTCGCATTCGCGGAGGTCGCCCGAGATCCAGTGGCCGTCGGCGCCGAAGATGCCCGTGATGCCGTCGAGCGTGACCTTGATGTTCCCGTTGCCGTCCTGCTCGTGGAGCGCCCCGGTGAAGGGGTGCACGATGCCGTTCACGACGTCCTCGCCTTCGCTCCGGTGCCGACACTGACCGGCACGTCGTCGTTGACCCATTCGCCGAGCAGGGTGTGCAGCCAGCGGATCTTCGACTCCTGGTAGTTGGAGAACGTCGCGCCCGGCTTGCGGGTGGCCTCGAGACCCTTCTGGACCTTGGCCATGTTGAACACGTCCTGCTCGAAGACCTTCGCCAACATCCCGAGCTCGGGGGCGGTGGTCCACGCCTCGTCGGCAGCGAGTTTCGTCTCCTTCGCCGGCGGTGGACGCTCGCCCGAGAACGGCGAGAGCAGGAAGCACTCCATGATCGCCGAGCGGTGGTCGTCACCGTTGGGCCGGAACCGGTAGACGATCCTGTTGAACGCACCCCAGGGGTGGAAGTTCGGGAACGCCGTGTAGTCGAGCGAATCCATCATCTCCGAGTCGCTCATCTGGTCGACCATGTCGCCCGCCAACGGACGCCAGCGCTCGCGCGCCATCTGCGACAGGACCGCGCGAGCGGTCTGGCCCTCCTCGATCGGGACGGGGGTCGGGTGGTCGACGCGCACGTCGAGCATCGCCCGTGCCATCTCGGTCTCGGTCAGATCGACATCGCCCAGCAGCGGGCTCGGCGTACCGCCCGGGGTGATCACACGGGCACAGTTCTCGAACACGTCGACCTGGCTGTTGATGTCACCGAGGTAGGTGAGGATCTGGGGATGCGTTGCGTTCACGTGGTACGCCTCGCAGAACGCCTCCTGGGCGATCTTCCAGTTGGCGTTGATGACCCGCGACACGTGGCCTTCGACGAAGCGATTCTCGAGGTTCCAGACCTCGAAATGCTCCATGAGGTCGCCGAGGTGCTCGGCGAGCGGCGCGGCGTCGGGGTCGGGGTTGATGAAGACGAACCCGGCCCACGTGTCGACGCTGCACTCGGGCAGCGTGAAGTCGTCCGGGCGCTGGTCGACGTGCGGAAAGTCCCACGCTGCGGGCACGTCCTGCAGGTTGCCGTCGAGTTCCCACGCGAATCCGTGGAACGGGCAGCGGAGCTCCGAGCAGTGCCCGTCGTATTCCTTGAGTTGACGACCGCGGTGCAGACAGGCGTTCGGGAACGCCTTGATGGTCCCGTCCTCCTGACGCACGACGAGGAACGACAGCTCGGCGATCTCGTAGATGATGTAGTCGCCGGGCTCGGGGATGTGTTCGTCGCGGCAGGCGAACTGCCAGACCTTCGACCACATCTGGTCGACCTCGCGTCGATGCCATTCGCGCGACGTGTACCGCTCGATCGGAACGTCGTCGCTCCCGAAGTACTTCGCCGACTCCAGCCGCAACACGTCGGGGACGGGATGGGTATCGGCGTCGAGCAGGTCCTGATAGCTGAGCCCTGGAGAACGAGCTCCGGTGTCGAGTTCGGATTCGTCGGTCGCGGTCATTCGCCCATTATTGATCAGACGATCACTTCGGGGCAGAGTCGGAGGTCCCGAGAATCGCGTCGAGTTCGTCGAGTGCCACCCGCGGATCGCCGACCAGGATCGTCGTCCAGCCGAGCGCGGCGGCGGGGGAGAGGTTCTGATCGAAGTCATCGAGGTACACGATCGAGGCGTGGCCGACCTCGAGCATCTCGGCGGCGGCGACGTAGATCTCGGCCTCGGGTTTGCGCGAGCCGACCGCGAACGACTCGACGACGGCGTCGAACCTGTCGAAGTCGAGGTCGCGTTCCATCGTCGGGCGGAACTCGGCGAAGGTGTTCGTGAGCAGCGCGGTGCGATATCCGTCGGCGCGCAACGTGTCGACGCGGTCGAGCATCGCGCCGACGACGGAATACGCGCCAGGGGCGAGGAGACGTTCCATCTCGTCGCCGCGCAGCCTGATGCCTGCAGCCTCACCCCACGGGGTGAGCTCGGCTTGGATGTCGGCCACCGCCAGTTCGCCGCGCTCGGCGCGGTGCCACGGATGATCCGGCCAACTCACCCGTGGGCCGAGGAGCACCTCGTGCATCACCGCCGGGTCGACGGCGTGGCTCGCGGCGACATCGCCGATCTGGTTCGAGATCGACGTGATCAGGACTCCACCGAAGTCGAAGACGACGGCGCGGAGACCGGGGTCGGACGGCACCGCTCAGTCGAACGAAGCGGAGGGCACGTGATCGGCGTTGTACACCGGAGCGGACGCGTCGATGCGATGTTTGCGGCTCACCGCTCCGGTCAGTCCACCGGCGCCCAGCATCTCGCGCATCGTGAGGTAGTTCGGGTGGACGAGGTGGGCGGCCAGCGCCTCCTGGGACTCCCACAGCTCGTACACCTGGATCAGATCGTCCTGGCAGGGATCGGCCGCGAAGCAGTACACGATACATCCGGGCTCGTCGTCACGCGTCGCCTTCTGCACCGGGGCCGTGCTGTCGATCAGTGCCTGGCGCGTGGACGGGTCGGCGATGGTGATGGCGGCTTCGACGGCGATGAGGCTCATGGGTTGCTCCCTGGTGGCTGTTGAGGTGTCGGACTCGTCGTGCGGGTGCTGACGTGCGCCAGTATGACAAGGCGTTCGCACCCACCAGCGAGCCGGAAGGGCAACCACATGCACGCAGCACTGATCACCGGAACCGAAACCGTCGAACTCGTGGACTTCCCGGACCCGACACCGGCACCGACCGGGGTCGTGGTCGACATCGCGTTCTGTGGAATCTGCGGAACCGACATCCACGCCTACCAGTCGGGGCGTCCGTACAACCCCGCGATCTGCGGGCACGAATGGTCGGGCACGTTGTCGGCCGTCGGCGGCGAGGTGACGAACCTCTCCGAAGGCGACCGCGTGGTCGTGGCGGTCGCCCCGTCGTGCGGGCAGTGCACCGCATGCCGTCGTGGCCAGGCCGACCGCTGCCAGGTCTCGTTCATGTCGGCGGTCGGTCGCGATGAACTCGCACCACCACACGGTGGCTTCGCACCTCGCGTCGCCGTCGCAGCCGGTCGCGTGGTCCGCACCGACAGCGGTCTCACCGACCTGCAGGCCGCTCAGGTCGAGCCGATCACGGTCGCGTTCCATGCGGTTCGCACCAGCGCGCTCCGCCTCGGCGACATCGCCGTGATCCAGGGTGGTGGACCGATCGGCCTCGCCACGATGCAGTGGGTGCGCGCTGCGGGGGCGGGTCGCGTGATCGTCATCGAGCCGAGCCCGCAGCGACGTGAACTCGCGCTCGTGCTCGGCGCCCATCACGCGGTCACACCAGGGGAGGAGGCCGACGCGTTGATCGCCGAACTGACTCACGGACTCGGTGCCGACATCGTCTACGAGTGCGTCGGTCGTCCGTTCGCCGTCCAGTCGGCGGTCGACCTCGCGCGCCGAGGTGGGTCGATGTGTCTCATCGGGCTCGCCGAGGGGGACGCTCCGATCTCGCCGGGCACCTGGCTGGTGAAGGAGATCGCGGTCACGTCGTCGCTCGCGTATCTGCACGAGGAGTTCGAGATGGCGATGGGGATGATCGCCGACGGACGGGTGCGCGTCGAACCGTTGCACACCTCGACGGTGGGGCTGTCCGGTTTCGAGGCGGCGCTCGCGGATCTCGCGAGTGGAACCAGCGAACAGGTGAAGGTGCTCGTCGATCCCAACGCGTGACGTGCTCGGACCAGGTGTCCGCGAGGCCGGCACGCGATGCGCTGACGTGTGTCCTGCGACTCGTTTGTGGCAGAGGTCGTGACTAAGTTCACGCTGCCGGACAACTCATTCGTCCGGCCGGCGGCCGGGGATTGGTCGTCGAGTCATTTCAAAAAACGGGGGAATCGTTTCAATGAACACACGATCCAGTAGGCGAACGCGGCGGCTCTTGGCCGGGGTATTCAGCTTCACCTTGATTGCCGCTGCCTGTGGCAGCGACGACGATGGTGGCGACACCGACGCGACGGATGCGCCGAGCGAGTCGACGGCGGAGTCCGATGTCGTCGAGGAGGAGAGTCCGTCGTCGGAGGCGATGGAGGAGGAAGGTC
>NZ_JBAVYV010000186.1:0-7018 GCF_049588435.1 Ilumatobacter sp. | reverse complement strand
GCTCAGACCTCCGAGCCAGACAGGTCGACCCCCGCCGACCAGCCCGTCGAACCACTGGCCGAGGGTGGCGAGAGCGTGCTCCAGTGGGCCGACGATCAGAACGTGATCGTCGAGTGGAGCTCCTACGACGCACCGGTTCCGGCGAACTCGGGCGTCGGTTGGTCGTAGGGGCTCCACTCCACGATCAAGTTCTGATCGTCGACCCACTGGAGCACGCTCTCGCCATCGCCGGCCGGTGGTTCGACGGGCTGGTCGGCGGGGGTCGAGCTGTCCGGCTCGGAGGTCTGAGCGGCGACGGGCGAGCCGAGCGTGGTGGTGGCGACGGCCGCAATGATGAGCAGTCTCGAGAGTTTCAGCACGGCGGAAGCATAAGACACTTCCACCATCGGGATCGGGCAACGATCGGACGCGAATCGCGTCTCTGGTCCTTCGGTGTCGCAGGGAGGCCGCGCCGCTCGCAGCGCGATCAGTTCGAGTCGAGCGCGCCCGCCTGGGCGAGGCGATCTCCGAGGTCGGCGGCGATGTGCCGGACGAAGAAGTGGGTCAGATGACCGCTGTCCCTCCACACCGGAACGCCGTCGACGAGCGGCATGCACACGGTCTCCTCGGTACACACCAGGTCGTCGAGATCGATCGAGGAGACGTTGTCGTACTCGTCTGCGAGCGAACGCAGGGAGTTCTCGCTCTCGACCGGGGCGGTCCGTTCGTACGCGCACGCGCCGACGGTCGACGCCGACGACAGGCATTCGGTCGGCGACGCGAAATCGGGAACGATCGGGATCGGCTCGAGGATCGCGACGTGGGGAACCTCCGTGCGCAGTTGCTCGACGGTGCGTTCGATCGTCGTGGCATTGATCCGTGCGAGGGGCGCATCCGACAGTTGCTCGTCGACGGGCACCATCAGATCGGCGAAGCGTCGATCGTCGTCGCGCGAGAGTTGAGCGAGCACGATCACGTCGGGCTGAAGATGCTCGATCGCCGATTCGTACCACGGATCGCGCTGTGCGGCGCAGCGTTGCTGATACTCCGCGGAGAGGTCGGATCGCGGGATCAGCCCCATCTGCCAGGAGCAGCCCTGTGCGATGTTCAGCGAGAGTGTCCAGTCGTTCTCCTCGGCGAGCATCTCGAATGCGGGGACGTACTGCTGCGCGATGCTGTCTCCGATGAGCAGGACGTGCTGTCCGGAACCTCGGCGGACCGAGCACTCGGCGAGGTCGTCGACGGTGCATTCCGGATACTCGGCACGAAAGGTCCGCACCGCGTCGTAGTCGATGTCGGTCGGCACCGGATCGTCGAATCCGGCGATCGATGTGGAACCTGCGACCGCAGCGGCGGCAGCGGGTGCCTCGGATGTCACCAGGCGCGGTGTTCGCCGAGATTCGAGGATCGGGGGCACGATGATCAGCGCAGTCACCACCGTGATCGCAAGGCTGGTGACGACCACGGTGCGCGGGATGGTATCGAAGTGCTTGTTCTTGCGGACCGGCTGCTCGATGATGCGATGGCTCGCCGCCGCGAGCCCGACCGCGACGGTGCTCGCGAGCAGGAACATCGTGAGTGGCTCGATGACCAGAACGCGCCGAAACGCCAGGATCACGGGCCAGTGCCACAGATAGATCCCGTAGCTGATCCCGCCGAGGTATGTGAGGATCGGGCGGGAGAGCACACGGTCGAGCAGCGTGGCCGGGGCGAGCTCGAGTCCGACGACGATTGCGAGGGCGGCTGCGGTCGCGAGGAATCCCCGTGTGGACGGAGTGACGTCGACGGCACTCGACGCGCACACGAACAGGGCCGCCAAGCCGGCCAGTGCGAGGAGATGAAACCTGGCCGTGACACGCAATCGGTGTCCCTGCGCGATCACGATGGCGAGGAGCGCTCCGACAAGAAGCTGGTACAGGCGTGCGTCCGTGCGGTAGTAGGCGAGGTTCGTGCCGCGCCCGTTCCAGTAGACCTGGAGTGCGATCGATCCGGCGATGAGCACGGCGAGCCCGGCGGGGATGATCCACGGACGGCTCTGTGAACGAGCGAGTCGCCAGAGACCGATCATCAGCAGGGGAAAGAACGCGTAGAACTGCTCTTCGATCGACAGCGACCAGAAATGGATGAACGGGCTCGGGTCGGTCGCTGCTTCGAAGTAGTCGGTGGAATTCGCGAGGGCATTCCAGTTCGCGTAGTAGAGCAGCGCACTCTTGGCGTCGTCGACGAAACTGAGTCGGGCGAACAGCGGAACGATCAGCAGGAAGAGGACCGACGTTCCGACGACACACGTGATTGCGGCCGGCGTGAGACGACGCATGCGTCGTGCGTAGAACCGGCGGAGTTCCAACCGTCCGGTCGTCGCGAACTCGAGCCAGATCACGTTGGTGACCACGAATCCCGACAGGACGAAGAACAGGTCCACGCCGATGAACCCGCCCTCGAAGAGTTCGAGGTCGGCATGGAAGGCGATCACGAGAAAGACCGCAACCGCACGAAGTCCGTCGAGCGCCGGCCGGTATCCCCACGGTCGGCCGTCTGCCTTTTCGGTGCCCACCGACGATTTCGTCTGCGGCGTCACGGCGACTGCCATCAGGTGCAAGAGATTATCAGCGCATCGCGCGGTTCGAGCGGAACGATCGTTCGACGTTGCGGACTGCAGCCGGCCGTGGCCGACTCCGGCGCGGGATGGACCGAATCCGAAGCAGTTCGGAGCGTTCCGGCGATGGATAGGCTGCTCGGATGAATCCTGCTGACACCATGTTTCAGGGTCTGAGTGGCGTGACCGGCGCCATGTGGCGCGTCTATCTGGCCATGGATTCCAGGGTCATGTACGTGTCCGTGAACAAGAACGCGTGCACGAGCCTGAAGTGGATGATGGCCGACATCGCGGGCGAGGATCTCTCCACGTTCACCGCAGGTTGGATGCCGTTCATCAACGACACCGAGGCCGTGCACAACCGCCATCTGTGGAAGGCGAGTCCCCGGCTCGATTCACTGACCCCTGAGCAACGCGCCGAAATCCATCCGGAGAACGGATGGTTCATCTTCGCGGTCGTTCGCGATCCTCGCCTCCGTCTCTTCTCGGCGTGGCAGAACAAGCTGCTCATCGAGACACCGAACAGTCAGCGGTGGAGAAACGAAGCGTGGTATCCGCGTCATCCGATGACGTCCGACAGCGTGGTCGCCGACTTCGCCAAGTTCGTGGACCTCTTCGATACCCAGCCTGATCACTGGCTCCGCGCGAGGGACGCGCACTTCAGGGACCAGGTCGAGCTGCTCACCGAGGACGCCGTGCCCTACTCCCGCATCTACGAGATCGGCGAGATTGCTCAACTGCGCACGGATCTTGCCGAGCATCTCGCGGCCGTCGGTCGGCCGAGGGATCTGTACACGCCGCGATCCAATCCCACCCCGTTGCGACCGGTTGCCGCGCTGTTCGATCGCGGAGTTCGCGAGCGGATCGAACGAATCTATGCGGCGGACTTCCAGCGCTTCGGTCATCTGTGGGATTTCACGCGGGTGGAGTCGGCGAAGGCCTGGTCGGACGCCGACATTGCCGATTGCGAGAACAATGCGGTGCTCGGCAAACGGATCGCCGAACTGCATCGGATGGCAGCCGCCCAACGCAAGGCGACCGCCAAGGAGCAGAAGCGGAGCGCTCAACTCGAGAGCGATCTCGAGGTGCAGGCCGAAAAGGCGGGCGGAAGCGGCCGACGACTTCGGCACCGCCTGAGAGCGCTGAGGTCTCGCTCGTCCTGACCCGTCAGGCGACCGGCGCGTGCGGAAGGAACAGCACGTCGGTGGTCTTGGACAGGCTTGCGACATCGAGAGGTTCGCCCTCGAGGTCGTGTGCCGAGTAGCCGATCTTCTCCAGCATCGCGAACGCGGCGAGTTCGGCCTCCCAATCGGGATGGTTCGTGCCCCAGCCGATCTCGCACAGGATCGTCGGCTTGGGTGTCCAGGTCTCCAGCGATCGCTGCATCCCGCTCAGCACCCGGTGCTCGGCGCCCTCGACGTCGATCTTGATGACATCGGGGACGACGTCGAGCGCGAGGTCGTCGAAACGGCGGACATCGATCGAGATCGCCGCCATCCCGCTCGTCCGGCGACCGGCCACCATCGTGTTCCAGCCGAGGTTGCCGTCATCGGCAACGAAGATGTCGACCGTCGCATCCTCGCCGCTGAGCCCGAAGGGGTGAACGGCGCTCGAGAAGTCGGTGTCGTCGAGCGTGGAGCTGCAGAGTTCGGCCAGATGGGGAATCGGTTCGAACAGATGTGCTGTACCGGTGAATCCGAGTTCGTCGCCGACGACCTTGGTGAAGTAGCCGATGTTCGCGCCGACGTCGAGCAGGACACCTTCCTCGGGGAGGCGCCCCCGCAGCGATCCGGCGAGCGCGACGTAGTTCGCATGACGGCTCTCGAACCACTCGAGTGCAGCGTCGTGGGACACCTCGATCGCCGAGAGCTTGGATCGGTCGGGTTGAACGTCCGGTTTCGGGGCCGCCGCGGGTTCGGCTGCGTCCGTCGGTTCGCTTCGATCGTCGGGGGCGATGACCTCGGCCAGGCGGCGACGTGCGGCCCGGATGGCACCGCGCCATCCGCCACGTCGAAATCGTTCGGCGATGTGTAGCTCAGGCATGGTTGTTCTCCCGGTTGAAGACGTCGGAAATGGCTCGACGTCGCTGGCGAACTCTAGTGCGTCGGTTGGCGGGTGACGGCGGCCTGGTCCGGGCGAATCGTGTTCGATCCGCGGCTCGGGGCGATCATTCGAGGCCGGCGATGGCGTCGGCGACGCGAGCGCGACAACGGCCATCGTGCAGCGCGAACGCGGTTTCGATCCGGTGGAGGTACGGCGCATCGGCGTGCCCGCGTCGGAGCAGCGCCTCCACCTGGTCGAGAAGCTCGTCCGCGTCGGCCGTACTCGGACCGAACAGCTGCTGTTGCGACGGACGGCGGACGCGTCCGACGTGTCCCCCGTCGAACACCTGGTCCTCGTCGAACCGGTAGTAGATCGTGGGCCGTCCGAGATACGCGACGTTCCAGGCCATCGAGGAGTAGTCGGTGATCAACACCGCCGTCCGCGCGAACACGCGAGGAAGATCTGCGGAGGAGAAGCGATGTCGCGTCGTTCCCGGGATGTCGTCGAGGAACGACTCGACCCGATCGAGATCGGGGTGAGGGAGCAGCCCGATCTCCAGCCCGAGCTCATCCGCGAGGTCATGCAGTCGCGGCGATGACGCCACCGCGGCCCACCGACACGCGAACTCGCTGCTCCGCAGTCGATCGGAGGCCTGATCCTCCCGCGGTGACACGTCCGACGGTGGTACCAGCCAGTGGCGCCACGTGGGGGCGATGAGGACGACGTTGCGCTCGGACCGCGTCACGCCGCCGGCGGCGCGGAGGACGTCGAGTCGTGGCATTCCGGTCAGCTGCACCTCGCGCATCGTCAGGTCGTAGCCGTTTCCGTCGCCGGCGATCGACTGCCGTTCGCGCTCGGTGCTGACCACGAAGAGATCGATGGGGACCCCCGCGTAGGTCCGTGACTCGTCCCGCTCGATGACACCGTGGTTCAGACAGGTGGTGCGCCAGCCGGGCGCACGCATCGACTCGATCGTCGGCGGGCACACCGCCGATCGTTCCGCATGGGACGTCACGAGATGAGCGCAGTTCAGCATCATCAGTTTCCAGGTGAGCGAACCGTACGCGACCAGCCGGCTGCTGTCCGCGGCGTGCATCCTGTGCCAGTCGGGCGTGTCCCGTTCGAGGGTGAACCACGCATTCACGTCGGGCCGTTCGTCGCGGAGAAACCGGAACAGGTACTCCGCGTTGTCGTTCGCGTCGTGGGTGCGGTCCATCAGGACCCAGCACTCGGCGAACCGTCGTCGAACCGGCCGGCTCGCCGCGAGGCGCGGCACGGTCCACTCCGTCGCCGTGCGCCAGAGTTTCACCCCGACCCGACGTGTCAGCGATGACAGTGTCCGGCGCCTCGCGCGCCGGATCACCGAGCCGAATCGCCCGGGCGGACGGTGTTCGGGCGTCACTCCGGGTCGGCCCCACGAGGTGCGCACCTCGACGATCCGTCCGTCGAGTTCCAGCTCGGCACCGGCGGGGACCCAGTGGATCCGTTCGTGGAGCAGCGGCTGGTCGAAGTATCGCAGGGTGCGGGTCTTCGCCGCGATCGGATCGACCGGCACGTGGTCGACGAGGACCCGTTCGCTCGGGGGTCGACCGACGAATCGATGGCACAGGCGAACGCTGTCGGTCCTCGTCCGGTCGACGACCGCGTAGTCGGAGTGCCAGTCCTCGGGGTGGATGCCGTGGCGGAGGATCATCCGCCAGTCCTCCTCGTAGCGCCGGACGGCAAAGCTCTCGATCGCGTCGTCGTCCAGATACGACACGATCCGGGCCAGGAGCTCGACGAACTCGGCTCCTAGCGCACCGATCCCCGCGGTGTGAGCTCCCGCCGCCTTCGCGTCGGCGCTGAAGAACCACGACAACTCGTACAGGACGAGGTTCTGCACCCACCGCGGCGCGCGGCCATCTCGAGCGCTCCCGCGTTCGAGCGCGTCGAGGTATCCGAACCGGGGCACATCCGAGAACCGGCCGGGATGGGCGAGGCTTCCCTGCAGCGTCGAACTCAGGTCACTGCGCCGTCGATAGACGTACTGCGCGGAACCGAGAAAGGCGACGAGGGGCTCGTCGCACTCGAGGAGATACCTGACGCAGAAGTGACCGTCCTCGAAGATCGGACGGATCCGGGTGTCGAACCGGAGTCCGACCTGGGCGATCAGCGAACGCAGGAAGAACGCGGCCGGCGCGCTGCTGTGGAAGTACTCGGGCTGATCGTTCAGGTCGACCAACCGGTCGGACCGGAACATCTGCCGGAGCGGATGGCCGTCTCGACGGCGTTGATGCGATTCCTCGAAGTAGACGCGGTTGGTGGCGACCATCACGGTTGCCGGGTTCCGGTCCAAGAACGTGGCGACCGTGTCGAGATACCCGTCATCGATCCAGTCGTCGGGATCGATGAAGGTCACCC
>NZ_JBAVYV010000185.1:0-3294 GCF_049588435.1 Ilumatobacter sp. | reverse complement strand
CCCCCCAACGATCCGGGGGGATCAGTCGACGGGATCCGGATTGTGTCGCGAGCCGGCGACGCGGACCGCAGTCCCGGCGGCCAGCAGAACGCACGCCGCGGCGAGAATCAACAGCGGTGTGTTGCCGGTCAGGGGCAGTGAGCCACCGGGGCCGTTCGCATCGCTGGTGACGATGCCCCTCGAGGCGTCATCCGAACCGCTCCCGGCACCTGTCGCCGAAGAGTCGTCGCCGTCGCTGCCCGCACCGGCGTCACCCGAGTCGCCGGTGGCGTTCCCGTCACTCGTGGAATCGTCATCGGCGCCATCGGTGTCGACGGCCGGATCGCCGTCGTCACCGGGATTGCCGTCGTCGGTGGCCGCCGAGGCACACTCGGCTTCCTCGGCGGGCGAGAGCACCGACACGCTGATGTCGCAGATGTCGACGTCGAGGCCGACATCGACGAGCCCGGTGGTCACGTCACCGAGGACCGCACCTCCGCAGCGGACATCCGACGGGCCGAGCACGAGGAACGAGAGGCCGCAGATCAGATCGGCGTCCAGGTCGACCAACGACCCGACGACGTCGCCGCCGTCCGTGCCGTCACCGCCCATGCCCGGAACCGGCAGCGGCGCTCCAGCCTGCGGGAGGAGGTCGATGTCAACCGCCGGTTCGATGCCGGCGTCGACGTCGAGCAACGGTGGTCCGCCGAGGACTCCGCCACCAGCGCCGCCACCGTTGTGTCCGCCCGTCGAGACGGCCACATCGGCCGGAACGGTCACCGAGACATCGGCGACATTTCCGAGCCCGACATCGACACCGAGGTCGAGGTCGACGTCGACGACGTTGCCGCTCGGCGTGGGCGCCGGCGGCGTTGTGGGGGTGGGCGCTGGTGTGGACGGCGTCGGCGTGGTCGTCGGTGTGGGAGCGGGATCGCCGAGGATCGGGAGATCGATGTCGAGATCGAGGTCGATGTCGACCTCGCCACCCGGACACAGCACGAGGATGCAGCGCTCCGACGGAGCCTGACGGACGGGCGCCGAGGACGCATGTGCAGCACTCGGTGTCGCGGCGAGACCGACACCCAGCGCGATGCCGGCGATGCCGACGAGTCGCGTGCCGAGCAGGAATCGTTCGGGGTTCTTTCGAAACATCATGGTGGGCTCCTTGGTTGTCGACACCGCCCGAATCGGCGACGTCCTCACCTGTGCACACCCACCACCGGACGATCCATGACGGTCGTCTTCGAGAAAGTTCGAAGGTTTCTCCAGACGTCCCGACCCGTCGATCGGCGAGTCGTCGACGCGGGAGGCTCAGTTGCCGGATCCGAGGCCGCCGAGGAGGCCGCCCACGGAGGCACCGCCGCCACCCACGACCGCATCGACGACGTCATCCAGCGCGCCCGCCGAGTCGGCCACCGCATCGTCCACGGTCTGGGTCAACGTCGGGTCGGCGACCAGGTCGACGACGACATCCACGACCTCCAGATCCGTCACCGTGCGAGTCGTCCGGTCGACGACCTCGGTCACGGTGTCGACCACGTCGGTGGTGGCATCCACGACCTCGACGACGGCACCTGTCGTGTGGCCGACCACCTCGGTGACGTGCTCGGTGACGTGTTCGACCGGGGGAGCGGACGGGAGTTGGGTGGCATCGACGACCTCGTCGACGAGGGGGAGTTCGCCGTCGACGGATCCATCGGTTCCGTCGACGCCGGCCGGAGCGGGTGCGTTCGCCTCGGCAGCATCCTCGCCGGGCTGGGCTCTCGCGGAGCGTGGCACCGAGACGTCTCCGAACACGAGCGGTTCGCTCACGGTCGCGGCGTCGATCGGTGTGGAATCGGGGCCGTCGTCGATCGGTCCGAACCCGGTCGGCTCGACGTCGTCGCGGACCCCATCGTCGAGTCGCGGCTGCTCTGCTGAGGCTCGCACATCGTCGGGGACCGGCTCGGCATCGACCATGGCACCCAGACCGAGCGCCAGGGTCGCCGTGGCGACGACGGCGGTGATCGGTGTCGCAGCGAGCAGGCCGGCCACCGAGCGACCCGCCATCGCGATGAGCGCTCGCAGTCCGAGGATCAGTGCCGCGAACGGAGCCTTGTCGCCGAGGCCGGACTTCAGCTTCCGAGCACTCACGAGCGCTGCAGCGCAATCGGCGCAGAGGTCGCTGTGGGCGAGCACGGTCGCCGACTTCGCCGCACCGAGGCCACCGTCGACATAGGCGGCCATGAGCGATCGGATCGGCACGCACTCGGCAGCGGTCGTGGGGGTGATCGATGCTCCGATGTAGGCGCGTCGCAGCGCGCATCGCGCCCGGTAGGCGAGTGACGCGGCAGCGGGTGCGGCGATCTCCTCGGTCTCGGCGACCGCGGCGGTCGGCGTCCCTTCGACCTCGACCGACCAGAGGACTCGTCGGTGACGTTCCGACACCGCTCCGAACGCGGTGGTGGCCGCACCCGGTGCGAGATAGGGGTCGTGGTCGTCGGGTCGGTCGAGCGTGTCCGGTGATGCCGGGTCGGCGCGTCCGGAGTCGGTTCGCGTGCGGACCTTGATCACCGTGTTGCGAACCGAGCGAAGGAGATACGGGCGCAGGGCGTCGGTCGGCCCGGCTCCGCGACGCAGGGCGCGCAGCGTGTTGCAGAACACTTCGCTGACCACATCGTCGGCCTCGTAGGCGTCACGACAGAGTCGGCGAGCGAGCCGACAGACCTCCGCCACGTGAAGTGAATACAGCTGGGCGAACGCATCGGTGTCGCCGTCGCGCGCTGCCTCGATGAGGTGGGCTTCGTCGGTTGCGTGTCCGGGCTCGTCACGACGCGAAGTCGACGCGGTTCTCACGGCGTGCCGCGCACTCGCCGTGGTCGTCATCGCGCCACGGTACGTGACGAACGACACGCACCGCAAGGCCTGCGCCACTCTCCGGGATCGGAACGGTGGGTGGCGAGCGGCTTGACGGTGGGTGCGTGACGCCTCAGAGCGAGCGGAGCGTGGCGGCGCGACCGTCGGTCGTCTGGGCTTGGATCACGTAGAAGTCCGCCTCGCGGGCGAGCCGCTGTGCGGGGTGGCGAAGGTCCATCCCGGCTCCGCCGACCGCCGCGAGCAATCCCGTCGTCGCGCGGCGGGCATGGTCGAGACAGGCGGCGCGGTGGTCGCTCGCCGCGTCGACGAGGTCGACTCCCGCTGCGAGACCGGCGATCAGTGCGTCGTCGTCCGACCACAGGCGGGACAACTCGTCGCCGAGGCGAGCCGCCGCGCCGACCGCCTCGTCGGACGGATTCCACGCGGCATCGGCGAGCAGCCGGACCGCGCGTTCCGCCA
>NZ_JBAVYV010000184.1:0-2753 GCF_049588435.1 Ilumatobacter sp. | reverse complement strand
AGCGAGGACTGGTGCGGTGGCGGTGAGGGATGAGCGCACCTGTCGGTCTCACATCTCACCGGAAGGGGGTGGGGGAGGGGGTCGGTAGGTTGGGGTTCGTGAGCGATCTGACGCGAGCGCACGAGCGGTTGCGCGAGGAACTGGCTGATGCAGCGATCACGCTTCCCGGCGCTCCCGACGAGGTCGACCTGCTGCTCACCGAACTCGAGTACGCGTGGCGGCCGCCGGTGTTCGAGAACCGCTCGCTGATCTACGGATCGTTCGTGTTGCCCGGCGAGCGCTCGCTGATCCAGATCGACAACCTCGTCGAACTGCTCGACATGGACATGCCGATCGAGCAGGCACGTCGCTTCTCCGACGGCCGGTCGTCCTTCGTCGTCCGTCGTGCCGATGGGAGCACGCAGTTGGCCTGCTTCCGGCGGACGATCCAGTACGAGGCCGACCTCGCCGAGATCGAACAGGCCACCGGAGCCGCGATCGTCCAGCGCACCGTGATGGGCGTGACCCGGGTGTTCACCCCCACCGGCGTCGTCGAGTGGAACGGACATCGCTGGCGGCACCGTCCGTCGGCACGCATCTACCTCCCGGCCGTGCGCGCCGCCGTGCCCGAAGCGCCGCGAGCACTGCTCCTCGGCCTGCTCGACCTCGCGGTGCACTGGCTGAGCCCGGCACGGATCGGAGCGACGTTCCTGCTCGACCTGAATCCGCAGACCCACGACGACCACGGCCTCGACCTGTCGGCGGCGCTTCCGTCACCGAATCTCTCGGTGCTCGAACGTCACCACTACCCGGCGCTGTTCGCAGTGCTCGCGCAGACCGACCTCGCGACGCTCGTCGCCGCCGATGGTGACGTCGGGATGCTCGGAGTGGGACTGAGGAGCTCGATCGCATCCGAGACGGCGATCCACCTCGAGTCGGGGATGCGCCACCGATCCGCCGCCCGGTACACGTGGGACCACCACCACACCGTCGCGTTCGTCGTCAGCGAGGACGGGCCGGTGACCCTGTTCCGCCACGGCAAACCGATCGCCGTGTGCATCGGCATCCCCGACTGACTCGCAACAGCACCCGCTCCGGTCGACAACGCGCTGGAGATCGACCGGTCGACGTGCGGCGGATCTACGACGCGGCTGGCACGGTCGTCGTGACGACCCAGCGATGCTTGCCGATCTTGCGATCGCGGACGAATCCCAACCGCTCGTAGGTGGACAGCGCTCCGTTGTAGAGGAATCCGGCCGAGACCGAGTCGGCGGACTCCGGGTATCCCTCCACCGGGCCTCCGCCGAGCCCGGCGATCAACTCGAGGGCACCGGCGAGCGCGGCGGTGGCGACGCCCTGTCGGCGATGGCCCTTGCCGACGTAGCAACACGCGATCCGCCAGTCCGGCAATGTCGTCCCGCTGCGCTCGTACGCCGCTCGACTCTTGATCCGTGGGAGTTCTTCGGGCGCGCCGAACTGGCACCAGCCGACACAGGCGTCACCGTCGAACACGAGCGCAGCGTGGGCCGTTCCCGACGCGACGCGGGCCAACTTGCGTTCGCGGTTGAGCTCCGGTGTCGAGTGCTTGCCGACGCCCTCGGGATGGAATCCCATGCACCAACAGCCGCCGAAGATTCCGTTGTTGCACTCCACGAGCGCTGCGAATGCCGGCCACGACGCCTCGTCGAGAGCCGACACGGAGTACGCCGTTTCCTCCATGGAAGAAGTTTCGCAGAAGCGCAATCGGCGCGGTGACCGAGCGGATGGCCCGGTGCTCGGGATCAGGGGGTGGCGCCCGGACCCGGCACGGCACGGACCGATCTCGCGTCGAGGGCCTCGCCGCAGACGTCGCAGGCCATGTGCGCGGTGGTGGTGTGTCCGTGATCGCGATGCTCGAGCAGGATCGGCTCGTTGCCGGCACCGAGGATCCATTCGTCGCCCCACTGACGGAGCGCGGTCAGCACCGGCCACAGGGCTCGGCCCTTGTCGGTGAGTACGTAGTCGTAGCGATTCCGGGCCTCGTCGTAGGGACGTCGTTCGAGCAGGCCGCCGCCCACGAGTGTGTCGAGCCGGTTGGTGAGGATGTTGCGGGAGATCCCGAGTCGCTCGACGAAGTCGTCGAAGCGGCGGAACCCGAGGAAGCAGTCGCGCAGGATCAACAGCGTCCACCACTCGCCGATGATCTCGAGCGACTGGGCGACCGAGCAGTTCATGTCCGCGAATGACGCCTTGCGCATGACGCGAGCCTATCTCGGTTGCATCATGCAACTCGACCTGTCATGATCAGTTGCATGATGCAACTCGAAGTAGTCGCCAGATGGCGTGATGTGATCGCAACGATCGGTGAGGTCCAGGTCGCCCGGTCGCTCCGGACCCGGCTCGGCGCCGAGGACTGATCCATCGTGTTCGCCCACTCCAATCGCACCCTGCTCATCGCATCGCTGGCCACACTCGCGACGTTTCTCGACACGACGATTCTCTACGTCGCGTTCCCCGACATCTCGTCCACCTTCTCCGACACCAGCGCATCGGAACTCTCGTGGGTCCTCAACGCCTACACGATCGTCTTCGCGGCGCTGCTGATCCCTGCCGGCAAGGTCGCCGACCGGATCGGTCACCGGCGTGTGTTCCTCGCGGGTTCGACGTTGTTCACGCTCGCGTCGATGGCGTGCGGTCTGGCCCCGAACGCCGAGCTGCTCATCGTGTTCCGCATCGCCCAGGCCGCCGGTGCAGCCGCGCTCATCCCGGCGTCGCTCGCACTCGTGATGCACGCG
>NZ_JBAVYV010000183.1:0-1709 GCF_049588435.1 Ilumatobacter sp. | reverse complement strand
GGTGAGGACACCCGACGCGGCACGTTCAGCCATCGCCACGCCGCGCTGATCGACTTCGAGACCGGCGAATCGTTCGTGCCGCTCGATCGTCTCGACGGCGCCGACGATGCGCGTTTCTGGGTGTTCGACTCGTTGCTGTCGGAGTACGCAGCGCTCGGGTTCGAGTACGGCTACAGCCACACCAACCGCGAGGCGCTCGTCGTGTGGGAGGCCCAGTTCGGCGACTTCATCAACGGCGCCCAAATCATCATCGACCAGTACATCGTCGCCGCCGAGGACAAGTGGGGGCAGCAGAACGGTGTCGTCCTGCTGCTGCCCCACGGGTACGAGGGACAGGGTCCCGAGCACTCGTCTGCCCGCATCGAGCGGTTCCTCACGTTGGCCGCCGAGGACAACATGCAGATCGTCAACACGACGACCGCGGCGAACTTCTTCCACCTCCTGCGCCGACAGGTCCTGCAGGAGCGCCAGACTCCGCTGATCGTCTTCGCACCCAAGCAGGGCTTGAGGATGAAGCAGACGAGGTCGTCGATCGACGAATTGACGCACGGCTCGTTCCGGGAGGTCGTGGACGATCCCGGTGACCTCGACCCGGAGGCGGTCACCCGCATCGTGTTCTGCTCGGGGAAGGTGGCCTGGGATGCGATCGCGGCACGCGACGAGCGCCAGGAGCCCGTCGCCGTCGTGCGTGTCGAACAGCTCTACCCGCTGCCGACCGAGCAGATGCTCGCCATCCTGGCCAAGTATCCGAACGCGAAGGAACTGCGATGGTTGCAGGAGGAGCCCGAAAACATGGGGGCCTGGAACTTCATCGAACACCACGTGTGGAGGGTCAAGGACCAGGGCTACGACCTGCGACACGTCGCCCGGGTCGAGTCGGGAAGCCCAGCGACGGGTTCGAAGACGATTCACGACCAGGAACTCGCTCAGCTGATGGACGGAATCTTCGCTCCGTCCGAGGACTGACGGTTCCGGACAAGGGACCGAGGACCGGACGTGGACGACCGCCGGCCGGATCCGGAGCGATTCGGTCCGCGTCGGTCGGTGAGAGCCGATAGCGAGCACGTCGAGGAATCGATCCGACGGACATATCGCAGTCTCGAACTCGTTGTTCGGGAGGGCACGATGCTGGTCGGCCACGACGGTCGTGTGGTGGAGAGTCGCAAGATCGATCAGCGGCTCGGGATCTCGGCAGATGACCTCGTCGGTGACTGGCCTCTCCCGGACGGGTGGACGATGTACGACGACGGGGGCGAGCCACTGTCGATGAGCGACCATCCGGCGATGATCACGCTGCGGACCGGCGAGAGCGCGGAGCGGGTGGTCGTCTACCAGGAGCCGGAGTCCAGCGGCCGAGCGCGTCGCCGACTGCGATTGATCGCATGGCCGGTGTTGGATGATCCGGACGTGGCGGTCGACCTGGTCGTCGCCGACCACGATCGCAGGCGCAATTCACGGCTCCTGCTCGAGTCTCAGGACACCCGATTCCGCACGATCACCGACATGCTCGCGGTCGCGGTGTGGGAGGCGACGACGTCGGGCGAGGTCACCTATGTGAACTCCCGCTTCATCGAGCTCACCGGACTCGACACCGCCAGCGCCTCGGACCTGCCGATGCTCGACCTCGTGCACCCGGACGACCTCGTCTCCGTGATGGAGGCTGCAGCGAGGGCGTCCGAGGACGGCCAGTACGAGGCCCAGTACCGGAT
>NZ_JBAVYV010000182.1:0-34639 GCF_049588435.1 Ilumatobacter sp. | reverse complement strand
GACCGGACCGACGAGCCGGACGCGACCGACCGGACCGACGCGACCGATGGGCCGGACACGCCCGAGCAGACCGACGCGACCGATGGGCCGGACACGCCCGAGCGGCCCGACGCGATCGTCGAAGCCGACGTCGTCCCACCGGCCCCGCACATCCGGATCAGAACCAGCGATGTCAACGGTCGCCCGGTCGACACGTTCGGTCCGATCGTCGACGCCATGTTCCATCAGACCTGTCAGGTGATGATCGGGCCATGGTCGCTCCCCCCGTCCGGAATGGACGCCGCACCGCCGACGATCGAAGCCGTGGACAACCTCGACGATGTCGACTCACGCTGGACCTTCACGCCTGCCGGTCAGGTGACCGCGACCGGATGGGCCGCGATGGTGAACCCGAGCGAGTCGTGCACCTACACACCCGAGATGCCGTTCGGCCCCGGTCACGCCGGCGTGGACGATGGGCTCCTCCACTGGCTGACACCGGTCGAACTGTCCACGAAGACGTGGGTCGCGGTCACCGTGCAGGACGACCCCGAGTACCGCAGCACATTCCACCGCTGATCCCCACGGACCGATCGGGCGGCGAGCAAGCAGGCGCGTTGATCAGCCCACGCGACGCGCGGTCTCGACGAGATTGATCTCGTACAGCACTTCGTCGAGGGCATGGGCCGCGCTGATCGCGCTGAAGCGCTGGGGGTTGTCGGGGGTGCAGCACGACGCGACCGGCGCCAGGACCGTCCAGGGTCGCGGGTGACAGAACTGGACGACGCTGTACCGCTCCCCCTCGTACCCGGGAGCGGCGACCACCCGATGCCAGCCGATCGGAATCCGTCCGTTCGTCAACCGTTCCAGCATGATGCCGGTGTTGACGATGACACCGTTGTCCGGCGGGATCGCGTCGACCCAGTCGTCGTTGACCTCGACCTGGAGGCCGGGTGCGGTCGAGCGGGGCAGGGCCGTGATGAGGTTGATGTCACCGTGCGCGGCAGCCCACACGTGCCCCGGTTCGCCGTCGGCGCCGAGCGCGACGTCGAGCTCGGACATCGCCGGGTACCTGATCGCGCGGGTCAGCGTCGGGCCGTCCTGGACCATGTCGTCAAAGAACGTCTCGTGGCATCCGATGCCCTCGGCGATGATGCGGAGGAACCGCCGCTGCAGATCGGCGATCGAGTCGTGGAAGCGGTAGAGCACCTCGGTGATGCCCGGCACGATCTGCTCCGGCAACACCTGGTCGGGGTATGCACCCGGAAAGTGACGCTTCAACGGATGCCCCTCGACGATCGGTGTCGACCAGTTGAGCATCTCCTTCCAGTCCGGCTTGTCGCTCGACGCCGCCGTCTCGACCAGCAGACCGGTGTACCCGGTCTGGCCGCTCGCGCCGGGCACCGTGGCGGTCTGCTTCTCCTCCGGCGACTTCTCGAAGAACTCGCGCAGCATCGCATAGGCGGTGTCGATCACATCGTCGGGCACGTCGTGGCTCGTGTACACGAACCCGGTCTCGAGACTGCGCGACACCCCATCGACGACCGCTCGTCGCTGCGCCGAGCTCCCGTTCTCGAAGGCCAGCAGATCGACGTCGAGAATCTCCTCAGTCATCGCACCAGCCTACGACGAACCCCCTCCCCACCCGAGCAGGTGCGATCTCGTGAACTGTTCGCGCACGGAACGCGGGAGAAGTTCACGAGAACGGACCGAATCGGCGGGACGGGTCAGGCGAAGAGGGCGGGCCAGCCGCCGGTGTGGATGAACACGACGTGGTCGTCCCGATTCCAGCGGCCCTCGGCGACCTGGCCGAGCAGACCCGACAGACCCTTGCCCGAGTACGTCGGATCCATCAACCATCCGCCGCTCCGAGCGGCCCAGTCGATGGCAGCGGTCGCGGCGTCGGTTCGCGCTCCGTAGTCCTCCCCGAGCCATCGGGCGTCGACCTCGACATCGTCGCCGTCGATCACGGCGTCCACCTGCATCACCTCGAGAACCGAATCGGCGAGTCCGGCGATGTCGGGATATCCGAGGTTGACCCCTTTGGCGACACCGATCGCCACGATGTCCGGCGCGGAGTCTCGATCGAGTCGACCGTCCGCGATCATCGCCGCCCGACCGGCGAGCAGCCCGGCGTGTGTCCCACCGCTCGACGACGTGAACACGACGGCACGCGGCACGAACCCCGCGGTCGCGCACTGTTCGATCAACTCGACGAACGCGACCGCGTAGCCGAGCGCCCCGGTGACGGTGCTCCCGCCGATCGGAATCGAACTCGGTCGCATCCCCTGTGCGGCCAGTTCGTCGGTGAGCGCTTCGCGGGCGATCTCGAGTTCACCCCAGTGGCTCTCGGCGGCGCCGGTGTAGTGCATCTGGGCGCCGAACATCTTCGACAACAGCTGGTTGCCGGTGAGGGCGTCATCGGCGACCGGCGCGTCGCCGGACAGAATGAGGTGCACCTCGAGCCCGAGTCGACTGCCCGCAGCCGCGGTCATCCGACAGTGGTTCGATTGCGCTGCTCCGACCGTGACGAGGGACTTCGCGTCCTCGGCAACCGCCTCGCCACACAGGAACTCGAGCTTGCGCGCCTTGTTGCCGCCGCCCCCGAGACCGGTCAGATCGTCACGTTTGATCCACAGCGCCGGACCGGCGTTATGGGGCCGATCCGCCGCTTCGAGCGGAGTGGGCAACGTGGCGAGAGACGCGCGTGGAAGATGATCGAACACGATCTCATCGTACGACGCGCGAAGACAGCGACCGACGGGCGCCCGGTTTCGTTCGTGGCAAGCTTGCGATGATGGCGACCACGGACTGGAATCCGCGACTGCGGGCGGAGTTCGACGAACCGTACTGGCGCGACCTCCAGGCGTTCGTCGCGGATGAGCGCGGTCGGTACACCGTCTACCCGCCCGAAGCCGACGTCTTCACGGCTCTGCATCTCACGCCCTACTCCGAGCTGAAGGTCGTGATCGTCGGCCAGGATCCGTACCACGGGCCGGATCAGGCGCACGGACTCGCGTTCTCGGTGCGGCGCGGGGTCCGGGTCCCGCCATCGCTGCGCAACATCCACCGCGAACTGCACGACGACCTCGCGCTCCCGATTCCCGAACACGGCAACCTCGAATCGTGGGCGCGTTCGGGAGTCCTCCTGCTGAACACGTCGTTGACCGTGCGCGCCGGGCAGGCCGGTTCGCACGCCGGCCATGGATGGGAGACGTTCACCGATCGCGTCATCGATGTCGCGGCGGAGAAGGACGACCCGATCGTGTTCATCCTGTGGGGCAACCACGCTCGCCGCAAGCGCGAGCGGGTCGACACCGGGCGCCACGCGATCCTCGAGTCACCGCATCCGTCCCCGTTGTCGGCGAGCGGAGGCTTCTTCGGGAGCACACCGTTCAGCCGCGCCAACGAGGCACTCGTCGGGTTCGGACGCGACCCGGTCGACTGGGACCTGGTTGGTTCCGAACCGGTCGGAGCGGGTACACACTGACCATGGCCTGGACGACCAGCGACAGGGTGATGACACTCCGAGAGCGCTCTCACGCCTTCGACGTGTTCGCCGAGATGATGGACGGATGGAGGCGGCACCTCTCCGGTCGCAACGCCTCGGTGCTCGCGTTCTTCTCGTTCCTGTCGATCTTCCCCCTGATGCTCGCTGCGGTCACGATCCTGGGGTTCGTGCTCGACGACGACCCCGAACTCCGCGATCGGATCCTCGACAGCGCGGCGTCGCAGATCCCGGTGCTCGGCAACGACCTGCGCGAGAACCCCGACTCCATCGACGGCAGCATCTGGGCACTGGTCATCGGGCTCGGGGCCGCACTGTGGTCGTCGACCAAGGCCTTCGTCGGGCTCCAGGGAGCACTCGACGACACGTGGGAGATCGACGTCGACGATCGCGCCGGGCTCCCCGCTCAACGCGGCCGGGCGCTGCTCGGTCTCGCCGTCGTCGGTTCGGCGCTGATCGCGAGCATCGTCATCGCATCCATCGTGAACAAGGCCGGCTTTCCCGCCATCAGCAATGTCGCGCTGGTGTTCGCGACGGTGGTGATCAACATCTTGGTCATCGCGACGATGTATCGCTTCCTCACGTCGGCGACGCCGAGTTGGGGCGACGTCTGGCCCGGAGCGATCATCGCCGGTGTCATCTTCACGGTTCTGCAGACGTTCGGGACCCGGCTGGTCACGCGGTTCGCCGGAGCGAGCGAGGCCAGCAACCAGTCGATGCAGGTGATCGGCGTCGTGATCGGTCTGATCACGTGGATGAGCCTCGTCGGCATCACCGTGATCATGTGTGCCGAACTCAACGCCGCTCGCAAGCGGATCCAGGATGGCCCCCGGCTCGAGGGCGCCAACCTCGACATCGCCATCCGCACCTGACGCCTCGACCCTCCACGTCACCGCCGTTCTCGTGAACTCTTCTGGCGCTCCATGCGCGAAGAAATCACGAGATCGGCGGTTGGGGGTGGTTGGCGCGTCGGTGGGTGGTTCAGGCGAGGTGGGTTGCGATGGCGCTGGCCGATTCGAGGGTGCGGTGGACCGGGCACTTGTCGGCGATCGCCAAGAGCTTCCGACGATCGTCGTCGCTGAGCGATCCACCCTCGAGCGTGACCTCGCGTTCGAACCGATCGATCATGCCGGTCCGGCCGGCAAGCGCCTCGTTGCCGACGCACTCGACGCAGTCCTCGGCGTGGACCTTGTCGTGCGAAACGGCCACGACCACCCGATCGAGCGCGAGCCCCTTGCGATCCGCGTACATCCGCAGGGTCATCGACGTGCACGCCCCGAGCGCTGCGCCCAGCAGGTCGTAGGGCGCCGGGCCGGCATCGAAGCCGCCGATCGAGGTCGGCTCGTCGGCGAGGAATCGGTGTGACCCGACCACGACGTGGTTGAGGAACGGTCCCTGCGTCGTCTCGGCGACGACCACGGCAGCACGTGGGTCCGGCGCCGCGAGCGCTCCGCTCTGGTCCTCGACGTAGCGACCGGCAAAGGCGGCGATCACCCCGGCGGCGAACTCGGCGTCGTCGAGATCACTCAACAGGTGGTCGGCACCGTCGAGCGACATGAAACTCTTCGGGTGACGGGCGGCCGCGAAGATCTGCGCGGCGTGTTCGACGCCCACGGTGTTGTCGACCGGTGAATGCATCACGAGCAGGGGCTTCTTCATCGCGGCGACCCGCTCGATGACCCGGTGCTCACCGAGATCGTCGAGGAACTGCTGCTTGATCGTGAACCGGCGTCCGGCCAGCGAGACACATGCCTCACCCCGCGCGGCGATCTCATCGCTCGCGTCCGTGAACAGGCCCGTCAGATGCTCGGTGTCGGCCGGAGCCCCGATCGTGACGACCGCGTTCACCTCCTCGACCTGCCCGGCGACCGCGAGCACCGCTGCACCGCCCAGCGAATGCCCCACCATCAACTGCGGCGCTGCATGCTCGGATCGAAGCCAGTCGACGGCCGCGAGCAGGTCGTCGGTGTTCGACGAGAAGTTGGTGTTCGCGAACTCTCCCTCGCTCGACCCGATTCCGGTGAAGTCGAAGCGCAGCACGGCAAACCCCGCCGCGGTCAGCGCCGATGACAACCGACCCGCCGAACGGATGTCCTTCCCGCACGTGAAACAGTGGGCGAACAGCGCAAACGCGCGGGGTGGACCCGCCGGCAGATCGAGCCGGGCGGCGAGCGCATCACCCTGGCTCCCGGGAAAGGTCACCCGTTCGAAACGAGCCGGTTTCGTCGGTGTCATGAGGCGAAGCTACACAGCTCCTGCACTACCATGTCCCCGGATGGCGAGGGCTGGTTCATGAACGCGGTCATCCTCGCCGCCGGTGATTCTGCGATCGGACCGTCACTCGCGCTGATCGTCGGCGTCGGCATGGTCGCTCAGTGGATCGCCTGGCGGACCCAGCTTCCGTCGATCATCGCTCTGCTGATCGCCGGTCTCCTGCTCGGCCCGGTGACCGGGATCCTGGAACCCGACGAACTCCTCGGGAACACGTTGTTCCCGCTGGTGTCGCTGTCGGTCGCGCTGATCCTGTTCGAGGGCGGACTCGATCTCCCACCGCGCGAGCTGCGCAACACCGGAACCGTCGTCCGTCGTCTGATCACGATCGGAGCGATCGTCACCGGCGCGGTGGCGTGGTACTTCTCGCGCTCGATCTTCGGGATCTCGAACGAGGCGGCGATCGTGCTCGCCGCCGTCCTCGTCGTCACGGGCCCGACCGTCGTCGGGCCGCTGCTCCGCTTCGTCCGGCCGTCCGGGACGACCGGACCGATCCTGCGCGCCGAGGGCGTGCTGATCGATCCGATCGGCGCCACCGCCGCGCTGGTCGCGTTCGAGCTCGTACTCGCCGACGAGACCGACGAAGCCGTCCTCAGCCTGTTCGGCATCGTCGGCCTGACGCTGCTCGCCGGCATCGGGCTCGGCCTCGGAACCGCATTCCTGCTCGACACGGCGCTGCGACGCTTCCTCATCCCCGACCAGCTCGCGGTCCCGATGACGTTCGCGTTCGTCGTCGCCAGCTACGTCGCGTCGAACGAGATCCAGGAGGAGTCGGGGTTGCTCGCCGTGACCGTCGTCGGCATCTACCTCGCCCGCCGCGAGTCGTCGACGATCCGACCGGTGCTCGAGTTCAACGAGAGCCTGCGCACACTGCTGATCTCGGCGCTGTTCATCCTGCTCGCCGCGCGGATCGAGGCCGACGCGTTGCGCGACGTCGTCGTCCCCTCGCTGATCTTCCTGGCGGTTCTGGTCCTGATCGCGCGCCCGCTGGCGGTGCTGGTCTCCACCGTCCGCACGTCCCTGACCTGGCGCGAGCGGGTGTTCCTGACCGCGATGGCTCCCCGCGGCATCGTCGCCGCGGCCGTGTCGGCGATCTTCGCGCTCCGGCTCGAGGAGGCGAATGTGCCCGACGCGGACAAGATCGTCCCGATCGTGTTCCTGATGATCATCGGCACGATCGTCGTCTACGGGTTCATCGCCGGGCCGGCCGCACGCCTGTTGGGGCTCGCCGAAGCCGAGGCGGTCGGCGTGTTGATCGTCGGCTCGCATGCGACCGCGCGCGGGATCGCGACCGAGCTCAAGAAGCGCGAGATCAAGACGCTGCTGATCGACACCGACCCGTACAACGTGACCCGTGCGATCGCGCTCGGACTGAGCGCCCGCCGGATGAGCGCCCTCGCGGAGAATGCGACGGAGAGCCTCGATCTGCGCGGCATCGGCCGACTTCTCGCATTGACGTCGAACGACGAGGTGAACGCGCTCTCCACCGGTCGGTTCTCGCGGGTCTTCGGGCGGCGCGAGGCGTTCCAACTCGCTCCGGGCAAACGCCGCAGCGGTCACACCGCCGTCCCCGAGGAGTACCTCGGCCGGATCATCGGCATCGACGGCCTGACGTATTCGATCCTGGACGAACGCTCTCGCCAGGGGTGGAAGGTCATCGGCGAACCGGCCGACGCGCTGATCATCGACGCGTTCACCGAGCAGCAGTTCATCCCCCTCGCCCGGATCGAGGACGGCGAAATGGCCTTCATCTGCCGGAACGACCCGCTGCCCGAGACCGGCGAGGTGATCGGCCTCGCGGCACCGCCGGTACAACGCGAAGTGGAGGCGCGCAGGGCGATGGACGAATCCGGGATCGGCGATTGATGATCCGCCGTTCGACCGGATCGGGCACGCCGTGACCGTCGTGCCCAACCACGTCTTCGTGTACGGCACGCTGCGCCCGGGCGACGTCCGCTGGCGATTCCTCCAACCATTCGTGATCGACGACGGCTGGTCCGACGCGGTCGAGGGGCGACTGTTCGACACCGGCCTCGACTATCCGGCCGCGATCTTCGACGGGCGGGTCGAAGCGGGCGGAACGGTCCTCGGTCAGACCTATGCCCTCGACGCAGCGTCGGTCGAGCGTTGCCTCGCCGTCCTCGACCGGGAGGAGGACACGGTCGGGGGCCGGTACCGCCGGATCGTCGTGACGACGTCGCGCGGTGTCGCCGCCCACGCCTACGAATACGGTTCCGACCTCGACCTGGTTCCGATCGCGAGCGGCGACTGGTTCGAGCATCGGGCATCGGTTCGGACGGCCCGACCGGACGCGATCGAACGGCCTACGCTCGAACGATGACCGCTCTCGACAATCTCTCCACCCCGGGTATCTGGTACTTCACCGATCAGATGAGCGCCGGCGAAGCCGCCGAGTTCGCCGGGGAGGTCGAGTCGCTCGGGTATTCGACGCTCTGGACGCCCGACACGATCGGACGCGACCCGTTCGCCCACATCGCCTGGCTTGCATCGCAGACGACGAGCCTCACGTTCGCGACCGGAATCGCCAACATCTTCCACCGTCACGCCGGGCCGATGAAGCAGGTGGCGAACACCATCGGCGAGCAGTCGGGCGGCCGGTTCATCCTCGGACTGGGGGTGAGCCACGGCCCGATGGTCGCCGGGTTGCGCGGACTCGACTACTCCAAACCCTTGACCCAGATGCGCGAGTACCTCGCCGCAATGGAAGCCCAGCCGTTCCGTGGCCAGACGCCGGTCGACCCGGTCCCGGTCGTCCTCGCCGCGCTCGGCCCCAAGATGATCGAACTCGCGGGAACCGCCGCCGACGGCGCCCACCCGTACTGGACCACGCCGGAACACACCGCGCAGGCCCGCGAGATCCTCGGCCCCGACTCGCTGCTCTGCGTCGAGCAGAAGGTCTGCCTGTCGACCGACGCCGACGCCGCACGTGAGGCCGCCCGTACCGCGATCGCGATCTACGCCGACCTGCCGAACTACCGCAACAACTGGAAGCGCCTCGGGTTCACCGAGGACGAGATCCAGCAGCGCGACAACCGCTTCATCGACGCCGTCGTCGTGTGGGGCGACGAGGACCGCATCCGCCGCGGTGTGCAGGATCACTACGACGCCGGGGCGACGCACGTGTGCATCCAACCGTTGTCCACCGACGGTGCGAACACCCTCGACCGCAACGCGCTGCGCGCGCTGGCGCCGTCCGCCTGAACGCCGCGGGCGGACCGGTGATCAGTCGGCTTCGGAGATCCAGGTCGACGCCGACTGCATCTCGCCGAGCCCGAAGACGCGGACCTGGCCGGGCATCATCCATCCGAACGCCTTGACGGAACGACGGACCCAGGTCGTGTCGGTCACCACCGCCAACCGGTCGAACTTGGTGAAGTTGCGCATCCCCAACTTCGCGTCCTCCCACATCGCGTCGCCTTCGTAGCCCTCGAAGTCCTCGCCGAGCCGGTACAGCAGGCGGATCTTGTCGTGGCGCGTGAGCAGGTCGGCGATCGCGGGGTCGAGAACGTCCTCGTAGTCGTCGTCGCTCACCTCGCCGCTCACGTCGATCGCGAGAACTCCGTCGCGGTAGCCGTCCAGGACTTCGATCATCATCACTCCTTCGTGTCGTGCGCAGCGCTCGATCGCCGGCTCCGATCAGACTATGCAACGCCGAAGCGTCGAAGCACGGATCAGTCGGTCGGCGACTCAGCTGCCTTTGCCTGGAGTTCGTCGACGATCGATGCATCGGCGAGCGTGGTGGTGTCGCCGATGTTGCGGCCCTCCGCGACGTCGCGCAGCAGCCGCCGCATGATCTTGCCCGAGCGCGTCTTGGGGAGGTCCGGGGTGATGAACACCCGCTTCGGTTTCGCGATCGCACCGATCTCGCCGGCGACGTGCGCACGCAGTTCGGCCTCGTTCGTTTCCGTTCCGCCGCGCAGGATGACGTAGGCGAACACCGCCTGACCCGTCGTCGGATCGTTCGCACCGACGACCGCCGCCTCCGCGACCGACGGGTGTGACACGAGCGCCGATTCGACCTCGGTCGTCGAGATGCGGTGACCGGACACGTTCATCACGTCGTCGACGCGACCGAGCAGCCAGAGGTAACCGTCGTCGTCGAGCTTCGCGCCGTCACCGGCGAAGTACCGATCGGGAAAACGTGACCAGTAGGTCTCCTGGTAGCGATCCGGGTCGCCCCAGATCCCACGGAGCATCCCCGGCCACGGCCGCGTCAAGGTGAGATAGCCCCCGCCGACCGAGACCGTGTTCGCCTCGTCGTCGACCAGTTCGGTGCGCACACCGGGGAGCGGGAACGTTGCCGAGCCCGGTTTCGTCGTCGTCGCTCCGGGGAGCGGGCTGATCATGATCCCGCCGGTCTCGGTCTGCCACCACGTGTCGACGATCGGGCACCGGGCACCACCGATGTGTTCGTGGTACCACATCCAGGCTTCCGGGTTGATCGGCTCGCCGACCGTGCCGAGCAGCCGCAACGACGAGAGGTCGTGCTTGGCCGGCTCCTCACCGCCCCACTTCATGAACGTGCGGATCGCGGTCGGCGCCGTGTAGAAGATCGTGACGCCGTACTTCTCGATGATCTCCCAGAACCGGTCGTTGCCCGGGTAGTTCGGGACTCCCTCGTACATCACCTGTGTGCACCCGTTCGACAATGGCCCGTACACGATGTAGCTGTGCCCGGTGATCCACCCCACGTCGGCGGTGCACCAGAACACATCGGTCTCGGGTTGCAGGTCGAACACGTACCGGTGCGTGTAGGTGACATGCGTGAGGTACCCGCCCGTCGTGTGCATGATCCCCTTCGGCTTGCCGGTGGTCCCCGACGTGTACAGCAGGAACAGCAGGTGCTCGGCCTCCATCGGCTCCGCGACGCAATCGGTCGAGGCACCCTCCATCAGGTCGTGGTACCAGTGGTCCCGGCCGTCCACCATCGTGACGTCGTTGCCACCGCGTTTGACCACGACGACGTGATCGATGGTCGGCGCCGACTCACATGCCTCGTCCGCAGCGGGCTTGAGCGGGAACACCTCACCGCGTCGGTATCCGCCGTCCGCCGTGATCAGGACCTTGGCCTCCGCATCGTTGATCCGGTCGCTCAACGACTGACTCGAAAAGCCGCCGAACACGACGCTGTGCGGCGCCCCGATCCGAGCACACGCCAGCATCGCAACCGCCGCTTCGGGGATCATCGGGAGATAGATGTTGACCCGGTCGCCCTTCTCCACGCCGAGCCCCTTGAGGACGTTGGCGAACTGACACACCTCGTCGAGCAGGTCCTGGTAGGTGATCGTGCGGGTGTCGCCGGGCTCACCCTCCCAGTGGAACGCGACCTTGTCACCGCGTCCGGCCAGCACGTGTCGATCGAGGCAGTTGTAGGCGACGTTCAGCGTTCCCCCGTCGAACCACTTGGAGTACGGAAGCTCCCACTCGAGGGTCGTGTCCCACGGCTGGCTCCAGGCGAGCAACTCGCCAGCCTGGCGAGCCCAGAACGCCTCATCGTCCTGATTCGCCTCGTCGTACATCGCCGTGTCGACGACGAGGGAGTCGGCCTTGAACGAGTCGGACGGGGGAAACGTGCGGTTCTCCGAGCTCAGTGCGTCGATGGTCTCGTGCTGTTCCTCACTCATGAGGCGATCGTAGATCACCCACGCGGGTCATCCCGATGCGTCAGTCGGGCGACGACGAGCGCCACTCGGCCACGAGGAATCCACCGAGCCCGGACGGGTCCAGGAGCGCTTCGGCCTCGCTGATCCGGCTGCGCATCCGCATCGCTGCGAGGTCGGGCCGCGCGGCGTGCTCCTCCCAGTAGCGCCTTCCTTCGGCGACCCGGTCGGCGATGCCGTGGAGTTGGAGGAACTGCGCCTGCGTGCGCAGCGAATCGGGTGCCGGGAACTGATCGAAGGCGAGATCGGTCGTGATGTCCTGCGTCCCCGGTGCGCTCAGGTAGTGCTCGCCGCGCGTGTTGTGCCGATACGTCCGCAACCAGTCGCGCCACGGACGGGTCGCGAGTTCGCCGGTCTCGGCGACGCCGTAGTCGATCACCAACAACGAGCCTCGTCGGATGAGCGACCGGGCGTCGGCAACCCACGCGACCGCGCGATCGGTCAGTGGAGCGCGGTCACCGTGTGTCGATCGCGCGGGGAGAACGGCGGGCACGGGATCGAACCGTGCCGACAAGCGCTCGACCGACGCGCCCGAGCGGTCGACGTCGACGAACGCTTCGCGCCATCCCTGATCGAAGACGGCGAGCCGGAACGGCAGGTTGTCGAGCAGTTCATTGGCGATGATCACGCCGTCGATGGGCCCGTCGGGGAGTGATCCGACGGATTCGATCCCGTCCGGGTGCCGTTCACGCTGAGCGGCCGAGATCTCGACGGCGACGTAGCGCATCGCCCCCGCACATTGGGGGGCGGCGGCCACCACCGAGCGGGCCAGCGTGCCCGGTCCTGCTCCTGCGTCGATGACGGTGAACGGATCCGGTCGCCCGAGACGCTCCCACTCACCGTCGAGGTATGCCGCCAACACGAACCCGAACAGCGGCCCGACCTCGGGCGACGTCAGGAAATCGCCGCGTCGTCCGGCGCTCCCGCCGTCCGGGCGCATGTAGAAGCCGTCGGTGCCGTACAGGGCGCCCTCCATGAACTCGTCGAACGGAATCGGACCCGGATCACTCACGCCGACAGGCTGGCAGCTCTCCGCCCACTCTCGTCGGTTCGGGTGCGACTTTCCACCCCGTCATCCGCACGACCGGGCACCGAAAACGGCGCGTGCTCCGACGGGAAGCGGTCGACGACCGACCGGTACGGTCGGACCGAGATCACCATCCATCCGAAGACGAAGGGGTCATTCGTGTCCAATCCGTTCACTGCCGTGCTCGACTCGGCGATCGACCTGCGACCGCCGGAGACGACCGGCGAGGCCGCGCGCCGCCGGTTCGCCCCGATGCCGATCGGCGAGGCGGTCGACATGGGACACGCCCCCGACGGGACCCCGCTGATCGACCCACGCATCTTCGACAGCGGTGAATTCGCCCGCAATCCCTACCCCTACTACCGGATCATGCGTGACCACTATCCGGTGTTCCACGACCAACTGCACAACTGCTACTACGTCACGCGGTACGGCGACGTCACCGACTGCTACTTCGACGAAATCGGTTTCAACACCATTCCGAAGGGCTCGTCGTCGGGCGTACTGGGCAACACGCAGTTGGAGTTGAGCGGCATCGAGCACCGCCGACGCCGCAACATCTACGGGCGTCATCTGGTCGGTGCCGCGCTCACGAAACGGTTGCACGCGCTGCGCGACATCGCCGACGAGTTGATCGCCGAGTGGTGGGACGCGGACAACCCGAAGAACGCGGCAGCCGGCGATCGGCCGGCGAGGATCGAGATCGATCGGGAGTCCGGGACCGCGCTGATCGAGCTGGGGGCATGCTTCGCCAACGAGTTCCCGATCAGCGTGGTGGCTCAGGTTCTCGGGATCCCCCAGGAAGCCCGCCAACAGTTCACGTGGTGGTACGACGCGATGATGTCGGGCCTGGGTGGCAGCGACACGCATCACGACGGCCTCGTCGCCCGCCAGGACCTCGAGGACTATGTCGAATCGCTCGTCGAGGAGCGGCGGTCGACCCCCACCTACCTCCACGACGAGGCGGGCAACGAGATCTGCCTCGACATCATCTCCGAACTGTGCAGCTCCGAGATCGACGGCGACGTGATGTCGACCGAGGAGATCACCTCGTTCGTCGCACTGGTCGTCGGGGGCGGCGGAGAGACGACCCGCGGCGCGATCATGAACCTCTGGTATCTGCTGCTCCAGCATCCGGACCAGTACGCGGCGCTCGAGTCGGATCCGTCGCTCTGGACGACCGCGTTCCACGAGATGCTGCGTCACTCGACCTCGATCGGCGGGCAACCACGCCACAACACGTTCGACATCGAGCTCCACGGGGTGACGATTCCCGCCGGCTCGCTGATCCACATGGTCGACGTCTCGGCGAACCACGACGATCGCGTGTTCGCCGATCCCGAACGATTCGACATCTTCCGTGACGACCTGTACAGCGGAAAGATCCTCCGCTCCGGCCACGACGGCGGCGGGCCCGACGGCGACGGTCGGTTCAGCCACATGGCGTTCGGTGTCGGACCCCACCTGTGTCCGGGGGCGTGGATCTCGCATCAGGAGGCGGCGATCGGCTCGGAGTTGCTCGCACCCGTCCTCCGCAACGTGCGCATCGAGACCGACCGGATGCCGATGAACCCGACCGCCGATGTCGACGGCATCGAGCTCGCTCCGGTCGGCCTCGGCGCGATTCGCGAACTCTGGCTGCGCTTCGATCTTCCGTCAGCCGTCACATCGGCCGTTGGCACCGACGACACCGGCGAGACCACTCCTCGCGGAGGATCATGACGCTCGGCTACGAGGTCGAGGCGGACGAGGAACCGCTGCCCGCGGCCGGGTACCGCACGTACGAGGTCTTCCAACGCGAACGGGTGGGTGAGACCACGAATCTCCTCTCACCGCGCGAACTGATCGGCGACGAGATGCTCGCCGACCCGACGCGGCTGCTCACGGTGCTCCGCGAGAACTATCCGTGCTACCGCGACTGGAAGGGGAATCGCTTCTGGATCACCCGCTACGACGACGTCACCTCGGTATTCGCGGACGAGGCCAACTTCGAGACCCGCTCGAAGCGGTGGTCGCTCAGCGACGGCGACATCGCGACCGAGCGACTCCTCGGGCGAGATCTGGGCGCCGAGGTGGCGGTGGCCACCGCCCGGGCCGGGCGGGTCGACGCTGCGTTGAACGACGTCGTCGAACGCGTCGTCGGCGACATCTCGGCAACCGCCGCGCGCGGCGAGCCGGTCGATCTCGCGACCGAGTTCGCAGCGCGGATCCCGCTCGAACTCTGGGGTGCGGTGCTCGATCTGACCGACGACGAACTCCCCGGGTTCGCGTCGCGCTACTGGAAGATGCAGCGTGGCGTCGGCTGGGACCCGCAGGCGCGACTCGATGGGCGTCGGGCGTTCGACGAACTCGTCGCGTTCTTCGAGCCGATCGTCGAGCGGCGGCGAGCGGAACCATCCGACGATCTGATCAGTGCGATCATCGCCGTCGATCCCGGTGAGGAGCGACCGGACCGGGCGCGCGACCTGGTGGCGACGATCCTCGAGGCCGACCACGAGACGCTCCACGGCGGTGTGGCGAACATGTGGTGTCAGCTGCTGCTCCACCCCGATCAGCTGCAGACGGTGCGCGACGACCCGCGGATGATGAAGTTCGCCTGGCTCGAGACGCTCCGCCACAGCCCTCCGGTCCACGGCGCTCAGCGATTCGCTCGACACGAGGTCGAACGCTTCGGGCGCCTGCTTCCCGACGGCGCGCTACTCGAGCTGTCGGCGGCCGCCGCCAACCGTGATCCGCGCGTGTTCGACGATCCCGACGCGTTCATCGTCGGTCGCAAGGACCTGTGCCAGCGCGAGCCGCGGGGCCAGTACCGCGCGGACGGGCTGCCTTCGGGGATCGCCTTCGGTCTCGGGAGGCCGTCGATCCACCCCGCGGTTCCCAAGGATCGTCCCCGCTCGAACTATGCGATCACCAGCGACATCGCCGTCGCCGCATCACGGCGCCTGCTCACCGCAGTTCCCGACCTGCGACTCGCCGACGGAGCAACTCCCACCATCCGCAGCCTCCGCCTCGGCGAGATGCACACCTGCTGGCACCTCCCAGCGACAACTGGTGCCTGACACCAGTTGTCCGTATCGACTGGGGTCTGACCCCACTTGATACTCACTCGGGGTCAGGCATGACGCACGGATAGCCGGCGTAGAGGCCGATGCTGTTGGCGGTGCGACCGTCAGGGCCCTCCGCGATCAGTTCGGCCACGATGTCGGCGATCTGCGCCGTGCTCATCCAGGTCGCCTGGTACTCCGGATCGGGATCGCTGCCCATATAGCCGCGCAGCATCTCGGTGTCGGTCGCACCCATGCAGATGTTGTTGACGCGGATGTGGTGCTTGGCGAGCGTTTTCGCCCAGTCGAACGTGAAGCCGTTGAGCGCCCACTTCGCCGCGTTGTAGAGGTCCATCGATCCGTGACCGTGGTGACGATCGCAGTCCGGACACGGTTTCACGTGGTCGGTCGAGATGTTGACGATGTTGCCGCCACGGCCGCCGTCGATCATCACCGGAGCGACCGCCCGACCGAACAGGAATGCGCCCTTCGCGTTCGACCCGAAGAGGCGGTCGAACTGGGCGTCGATCCCGTCCCACGGATCCTTCGTTCCGGTCGCCTCGACCTCGCCGGCATTGTTGACGAGCACGTCGATGCTCCCGTGGGCGGTCACCGTCGCATCGACGACGAATCGAACGTGGTGTGCATCCGCGACGTCACCGACGTGTCCGGTCGCTCCGATCTCGCCGGCCACATCCAGGATCTTCGGGTTGCGGTCGGTCACGACGACGTTCCACCCGTCGGCGGTGAAGCGCTCGGCGAGTCCGCGACCGATGCCCTGGGCAGCCCCCGTGACGATGGCGGTCATGGTCGGGTCGGTGTCAGTCATGTGATTGCCCCCAGGCGATCGGAATGGTCCGACGTCCCCAGAGCAGGAACGTCGGAATGCGGGTGGTCGGACCGTCGAGTCGAAGGTCGGGAAGTCGCTCGAGCACGCGCCGCAGCACGATCCGAGCTTCGAGTCGCGACAGGTGGGCGCCCGGACAGAAGTGGCGTCCGAGTCCGAAAGCCAGATGTGTCCGCCGGAGATGGTCGAGATCGCGATCGAGGCGGAATGTCTCGGGATCGTCGAACACCGCCGGGTCACGATTGGCGGCACCGTAGGTCGCCATCGACTTGGTCGTCTCGGGGATCGTCACACCGTGCATCTCGACCTCGCGCGTGTTGGTGCGGTACAGGCCGAGCACCGGAGCATCGAAGCGCAGGCTCTCCTCCACGGCAACGGCGTCGAGTTCGGGATGATCACGGAGCTCGCGGTACAGCTCGGGTCGCTCGAGGATCCGCCAGAACAGGTTCGTGATCAGCGAGGTCGTCGTCTCGTTGCCGCCGACGAGGAGCTGCTGGAGGATGTTCAACAACTCGGGGTCGGTCAGTCGGCGCCCTTCGACCGATGCCACGAGCAGCCCCGACATCACGTCGTCGGACACGGAATCGCCGAGCGCGTCCTCGTTCCAGTCGTCCGGAGCGATCCCCGCTGCCGCGAGGTCGGCGCGCCGGTTGTCGAGCTGCTCGGTGAAGAACGCATCGATCTGAGCCCGGTTCTCGGCGGCAGCAGCGGGGTCCTGGCTCCCCATCGCCTCGACCTGACGGTCGGACCAGAGCTTGAACTGTGCGATCTGATCGGTCGGCACACCGAGCACGTTCGCGATCACGAGGACCGGGAGCGGGCAGGCGATGTCGTCGTGGAGGTCTCCCATTCCGCCGGACTCGGGCGGACCGGTGCGCTCGAGCATCGCGTCGATCAGTTCGTCGGTGAGTCTCCTGATGTCCGCTTCCATCCGATCGACCACGCGAGGAGCGAAGCCCTGCTGCACCAGGCGCCGGTACATCGTGTGCGCCGGCGGGTCACTGAACAGACAGCCCGTGACGGAGAACCGCGGCGATTGTCCGTAGTGGCTGGACCAGGTCTTCCAGTCGCGCAGCATCGCCGTCACGTCGGCGTGACGGGTCATCGTCGTGAACGCGGGATCGAAGTCCTCGAAGCGGTGCACGGGGCAGCCCGATCGAAGCTCGGCGTACGTCGGGAACGGATTCTCCAGCACCTCGGACCCGAACGGGTCGTAGTCGATGTTCCCCACGCTGCGAACGTATCGAAGTCGTCGTTCTACCATCGACACGTGGACCTCGACGATCGCCTCGCCGGCACCGACACGCTGGCCGCTCTCGACGCAGCCGATGCCGCTGCGTGGAGCGCGATCGACCCGTCGCTGCTGGCGACCTGCCGGGATCGGGTGGCGATGTTGCTCGGCCACGAACCGACACTGGCCGCGATGTCCGACGAGGATCGCTCCGAGTTGAGCGCGTGGCCGACGGCGGAACAATTCTCCGAGACCGAGCGTGCCGCGCTCGACTTCACCGAGCAGTACATCGTCGACGTGACCGGCCTCACCGATTCCCAGGCCGAGCGGTTGCGGACTCACCTCGGCCCCGTCGGCCTCGTCGACTTCGTGAACGCGGTGCTCGTCGTCGAACAGCGGATGACACTCGAACTCGCGCTCGACGGTGCACTCGGGGTGCCGAGATGAGCGCACAGCGGACACCGCGGGTCGCAGCCGGAACGCGTGGTGACAGCGACCTCAGCGGTGCACTGATGCAGTACGCCGCTGCTGCGGTTCGTAACGACACGGTCGACCCCGTGACCACCGAACTCGTTCGGCTGCGGTGTGCGACGTACCACGACTGCCACACTTGACTGTCGCTGCGCTCGGCAGTTGCCAAGCAGAACGGGCTCGACGAAGATCTCGTCGCGCAGCTCTCCGCGCGCGAGCCCGACCTCACCCCTGCGCAGATCGCGGCGGTCGATTTCGCGAGCACGATCATGGCCGACCCCGCCGGCGTGTCCGACGAACTTCGGGTCCGGCTGAACGAACACTTCACGCCCGAACAGATCACCGAACTCGCGCTCGACGTGATGAAGTGGAGCTACCAGAAGTTCGCGGTGGCGCTCGGCCTCGACCGCGAGATCAAGCCCGGCGAGTTGACCGACCTCGTCTTCGACGACGAAGGCCACTGGGTCCGCCCCACCTGAAAGGTCGATCTCATGAACTCTTCGCGCACGGAGCGCCGGAGAAGTTCACGAGATCGGTGTTCGTGTGCGTCCTCAGCCGGGGAAGGCGCCGGCGAGGTCGGAGATGTTGCCGAAGCCGGCCACGAGTCGGGGGTACACCCCGATCGCGATCGTGCCGATGACGGTGATCGCGAGCGCAGCGATGATCGGCGACGGCGGGTCGAGCGGCGCGGTGTTGCCGTCGGGCACGTCGTCGACCCACACGGTGCGCAGCACACGGAAGTAGTAGGCCGCAGCGATCACGGTGTTGACGGCGGCGATGCACGCCAGGACGTACGCCGAGGTCGTGTCGGCATCGAGCACGGCCTTGAAAGCATTGAACTTGGCGAACCATCCACCGAGCGGCGGGATTCCGGCGAGCGACGCCATGAACACGGTCAACGCAACGGTCATCCCGGGCGCATAGCTGAACAGGCCACCGAACGACGAGATCTCCCCGCTGTGGGTCTTGCGGGACACCGCGATCACCACGGCAAAGGCACCGAGGTTCATGAAGGCGTACACGAGCAGGTAGACGACAACCGCGTTGAGTGCGGCGCCCGAGGCGTCGGAGTCACCGGCGAACGCGAGCGGCATCAGGATGAAGCCACCCTGGCTCACCGAGGAATAGGCGAGCATGCGCACGATGTTGGTCTGGCGCAGTGCGAGCACGTTGCCGACGGTCATCGTGAGCGCCGCCATCACCCAGATCATCGGGCCGTAGACGTCGCTGGCGGCCGGGAACGCCACGAAGACCAGCGACATCAGCGCAACGAAACCCGCTGCCTTCGACGCGACCGACAGGAACGCGGTGACCGGTGTCGGTGCGCCCTCGTAGGTGTCTGGCGCCCAGCTGTGGAACGGAACCGCCGAGATCTTGAAGGCGAATCCGACGATCACGAAGACGATTCCGACCACTTCGAGACCGCTCAGGTTCCCGTCGGTGAGGACGGCGCCGAGTTCGGTGAGCTTGGTGCTCGACGTCGCGCCGTAGAGGTACGACATGCCGAACAGCATCACGGCGGATGCGAACACGCCGAGCAGGTAGTACTTGACACCCGCTTCGTTCGACTTCGACGAGCGTTTGCGCCACGCCGCCATCATGTAGGCGGGGATCGAGAGCAACTCGAGAGCGACGAAGATCGAGATGAGGTCGCGGGCCGACGTCATCATCACCATGCCGAGGATCGAGCACAGCAGCAGGACGTAGAACTCGCCCTGGTGGTAGCCACCGTCCTCGAGTTCGTTCTGGCTCATCAGGACCACGACGTAGCCGACGAGCAGGAACAGCGCCTTGAGGACCAACGCATACTCGTCGATCACATACCGGCCGTCGAACAGCTCGCGTGGGACCCCATCGAGTTCGAGCCCGAGCGTGACCACCGGGATGAACGCCGTCAACAGCACGATGCCCGTCAGGGTGGCGATCATCCACTTCTTCGTCTGCTCGAGATTGAGGTCGATGAGCAGCACGATGTTGATCCCGATGACGAGGATCAACTCGGGCGCGATCGCGTGCCAGTCGATGGCCGGCGCAGTCCAATCGGCCTGCGCGAGGAACGACGAGATCATTCCGATCATTGCGGAATGCCGGCCGAGATCGTGTGGACGAGCTGGGTCACCGCCGGGTCGAGGACCTTGAACATCAGCTGCGGGTAGACACCGAAGACCACGATCGCGATGAGGAACGGCGTCCAGGCGATCCATTCGGTCGGCTGGACGTCGTGGATCTCGTCGTGATGATCATCGGCGACAGCGGCGTCGGCGTTGGCAGCCGAGCTGAGCGAATGGGCGACACCGTGACCGCCGGCCGCGTGCTCGGCGTCGGACTGGCCCACGAACTCCTCGGTCGGCTCACCGAATGCGGTGCGCTGGTACAGCCACAGCAGGTAGGCGGCGGCGAGGACGGTACCGATCGCTGCGATCACCATCAGGGTCCGGAACAGCGTCTCGTTGAGGGCCGGGTTCGGGCTGTACGCGGACAGGATCGCCGGGAACTCGCCCCAGAATCCGGCCAGGCCGGGCAGACCGAGCGACGCCATGGCGGCAAATCCGAGGATCCAGCCCATCTTCGGCATCTGGATCAACATGCCGCTGAGGCGGCTGATCTCGAGCGTGTGGTAGCGGTGCTTGATCGAACCGGCGACGAAGAAGAGCATGCCGGTGATCAGGCCGTGAGCGACCATGCCGAAGAGCGCGGCGTTGATGCCGAACGTGGTGAGCGTCGAGATGCCGAGCATCACGAAGCCCATGTGCGCGACCGACGAGAACGCGATCAGACGTTTCATGTCGGTTTGTGCGAGACAGCCGAGTGCGCCATAAATGATGCCGATCACGGCGAGGATTCCGATGACGGGCGCCCACGCCACCGCGCCCTGCGGGAGCATCGGGAGTGCGATCCGGACGAAGCCGTACGTTCCGAGCTTCAGCAGAATGGCTGCCAGGATGACCGAACCCTGTGTCGGTGCCTGGGTGTGCGCGTCGGGCAGCCAGGTGTGGAACGGGAACATCGGCACCTTCACCGCGAACCCGAGGAACATGCCCGCGAAGATCCAGATCTGGACGTTCTTGTCGATGCCCGCGCCCATCTCATAGAGCCACGAGAAGCTGAAACTCTCACCGCCGGTCTGGAAGAAGAGCGCCAGGAACGCGACGAGCATGAACGCCGAGCCGAACATCGTGTAGAGGAAGAACTTGAGCGAGGCATACTTGCGCTGCTCGCCACCCCAGACGCCGATCATGAAGTACATCGGCAGCAGCACGACTTCGAAGAAGACGAAGAACAGGATCAGGTCCTGGGCGATGAACGTGCCCGCCATCCCCGTCTGCAGGATCAACATCAAGGAGTAGAAGGCCTTGGCGTTGCCGGCGTCGGGCATGTTGTCCCACGAGTAGACCATCACGAGGAACGTGACGGCCATCGACAGGAAGTAGAGCGGCAGGCTGATGCCGTCGAGTCCGATCGTGTACCCCGACGAGATCATCGGGATCCACTCGGCGTCGACGAAGAACTGCAGGTTCTGCGACTGGTCGTAGTCGAACAGCACCAGCGTCGCCACGCCGATCGCCAGTGTGACGCCGGCGGTGAAGATGCCGATGATCTTCGGCGTCCGCTCGTCGTCCCGACTGGTGCCGAACATGATCGCCAGGGCACCGAGCAGCGGCAGGAAGGTGCCGACGCTCAGGATCCAGTTGTACTCGGTGAGGTTGTTCATGATCTCAGTTCTCAGGTTGATCTCAGGATGCCGTGCTGGGTCAGCCGACGTTGATGATGACGAGGACGATGGCGCCGACGGCCGCAAAGCCGAAGATGAGCCCGCCGTACTGGTTGATCTTGCCCGACTGCGTGCTCTGGAGCCCGTGGCCGGTTTCGGATGCGACGGTGCCGGAGCCGTTCACGGCACCATCGACCACCTTCTGGTCGATGTTCTCGTAGACCCATTCTCCGGTGCGCTTGCCGCCTTCGCCGACGGCATTGACGGTGGCGTCGAGGACCTTCTGGTTGACCCAGTAGGCAGCGTTTGCGATCGGGTGGGCGACGGCACGCACGATGACGTTCTCGTACAACACGTCGAGGTAGTACTTGTTGACGAGGAACGTGTGGCCGGCTCGCGCGATGCGACTGCGCTCGGTGAGCCCGACGAGACGCTTGTCGCGGCGCTTGTAGAAGGCCAGACAGAACCCGATCGCCAGGGCGTAACCGGCGGCGACCACGACGAGCGACAGCATGATCTTGGCGAAGGTCGGCGTGGCGTGCGTGACCGACGGGAAGAAGCAGACCGAACCCTCGGTGGGTGCGGTGAAGCCGCAGCCGTCATGGTGTTCGCCTTCGCCTTCCGCCTCGGCGAAGCCGGGGACGAACTCGACGATGCTCGACCCGGGACCACCGGGCTCGAGGGAGTCGATGGCGACCGCGACCGGTCGCGGCTCGACGTATTCCTTCACGTACTCCCAGCCTTCGCCGAGCGGCGTGGCGTTGCTGAATCCGGCGAAGGTCGCGAAGAATGCGAGGATCACGATCGGGATGAGGATCAGCTTGCCGGACTCGTGCGGTCCGTGATCCTCGTGGTCGTCGCCGTGGGCATCGTGATCGTCGTGGGCGTTCGCCGCGGCGCTCAGCGACCGTGGCGGCGTCGGGTCGTGAGCGTCGACGAGCGGTCCGCCGGCCATCGCCAACTCCGGCTCGTGCTCTTCGACCGTGAGGTCGTGATCGCCGATGTGATCCTCGTAGTGGTGCCCGGCCGCTGCACCGCGGGGCTCACCGAAGAACGTGAGGTACGTCGCACGGGTCATGTACATCGCGGTCAGTGCCGCACCGCCGAGGGCGAGCCACATCATCACCGTGTAACCGTTGTTGCCGACATTGTCGATGATCTCGTCCTTCGACCAGAAGCCGGCGAGCGGGAACACCCCGGTGAGGGCGAGCGTCGCCGCGCACCACGAGATGAAGGTGATGGGCATCTTCTTGCGCAGCCCGCCCATGTCCTTCTTCATGTCGAACGAGTGGTGCGAACCGGAGTGGCTGATCGATCCGGCGCAGAGGAACAGGCAGCACTTGAAGAAGGCGTGCGTGAACACGTGGAACACCGCCGGGAGCCAGGCGCCGGTTCCGAGGCCGAGCATCATGTAGCCGAGCTGTGACACGGTCGAGTAGGCGAGCACCTTCTTGATGTCGTCCTGGACGAACGCCAAGAGCGCAGCGATGATGATCGTGATCACGCCGATCACCGCGATGAACGACACGCCACCGTTGGCGATGTTGAACGCCTCCCAGAAGACCGGGTAGATCCGGGCGACGAGGAACACGCCGGCGACCACCATCGTGGACGAGTGGAGCAACGACGAGACGGGCGTCGGCCCGGCCATCGCGTCGGGCAGCCAGGTGTGCAGCGGGAACTGGCCCGACTTGCCGATGCACGCGATGAACAGCGCGGAGGCGCCGACGAGAATTGCGGCGCCGCTCGCCGAGGAGTCGCCCGACAGGGCCCACGCCTGGATGGCCGAGATGTCGAACCCGTTCGCGCCGGGCAGGTTCTCGGCGATCCAGTCGCTCGAGGAGAAGTAGATGATCGCCGTACCGACCAGCAGGCCGATGTCACCGACGCGCACCGTGAAGAACGCCTTCAGTGCGGCCTTCGAGTTGGCCTCGTCCTCCCACCAGTGCCCGATCAGCATGAACGAGCAGAGGCCCATGATCTCCCAGCCCAAGATGAGCTGAACCATGTTGCCGGCCATGACCATCACGAGCATTCCGGCGGAGAAGAGGGTCAACGCGCCGAAGAACTGCGTGTATCGCCGGTCGCCACGGACGTAGTCGAGGCTGAAGATCTGGACGAGCAGCGAGATGAACGCAACGAGCCACAACAGCAGGATGGAGAGGCCATCGCCGTACGAGCCGATGCCGAACTCGAGGCCGGAGTTCTGCCACCACACCCAGCTCGTGACGACGGGTTCGATGTACGGTTGGACCTCGCCGCCCTCGGCGGCGCGCGGGATCGAACGACCGAAGGTCTTCAGCAGACTGATTCCGTGCCCGCCGGCCTCGCTCGCGTCGCCGGAATCGACCCGGGCCGTCCATTGGATCATCGCGCCGGTCGCGATGACCAGCGATGCCGCCATCGACGCCAGCCCGAACTCGGACCCGCCGTTCGGCATCTTCTTGCCGAACGCCATGATGAGCGCGAAGGCGACCGCCGGGATGAGCGCGATCAGCCAGAGGTTCTCGAGGAACCAGCCGGAGCTCAGGTGGAGTGCTTCTTGAACTTCTTCTGCGGCGAGCACCGGGTCAGCCCTTCAGTTCCGAGAGTTCGTCGAGGGAGATCGAGCGACGGTTGCGATAGATCAGCAACACCATCGCGAGGCCGACGCCCACTTCGGCGGCGGCGATCGCGATCACGAAGAGCGCGAAGACCTGTCCGTCGACGTCGTTGTTCATCAGCGCGAACGCGACGAGGTTGAGATTCACCGAGTTGAGGACGAGTTCGATCGACATCAGCACCATGACCGCGTTGCGGCGGGCGATGACCCCGAACACGCCGATGCAGAACAGCACCGCGGCGAGGAGGAGGAAGTTGGCAGCAAGCATGTGAAGTCAGCCCAGGTCGGCCGGAGAACGGAGGAGGAAGTTGGCAGCAAGCATGTGAGGTCAGTCCTTCCGCGCCAGGACGATTGCGCCGATGGCGGCGGCGAGGAGGACGAAGGTCATTCCGAAGAACGGGGCAAGATACGGCGACAGGACCCGGTCCGCGATGTCGACGGTGGATTCGTTGTTCGCTCCGGTCAGCTGCGGTTCGGCGATCGTGGCGTCACCGTAGGTGTCGAGCACGACGTAGGCGAGCAGGCCGAACAGCACCAGGGCGATCGGAATCCCGATCGCCCAGCCCTTGTTGTTGAGGCCGGACTCCTTGCCGATCTGGGCACGGGTGAGCATGATGCCGAACAGGAACAGCACCATCACGGCGCCGATGTACACCATCACCTGGGACACGGCGACGAACTCGGCGGCGGCGAGCACGTACTGGGCGGCGACGCCACCGAGCACGATGACGAGCCAGAGCGCCGCGTGGACGACGTTCTTCGTCGTCACCACGCAGAGGGCAGCGAAGATCATGCCGAACGCGATGATGCCGAAGCCGACGTTCTGCGCCACGTTGACGCCGTCGGCGGCGAGAAGGGACACACTCATCTACTTGCCTGCTCCAGCTTCGAGCTCGGGAGCTTCGGGAACGGTCTCCATCCACTCGCCGAGCTTCTCCTTGTCGTGCAGCAGATCGGCGATCCGCGGCTCGGAGTACTCGTATTCGGGGCTCCAGAAGAGTGCGTCGAACGGGCAGACCTCGACACAGATCCCGCAGTACATGCAGAGTGCGTAGTCGATGTCGAAGCGGTCGAGATGGTTGACCTGACGCGGCTTGCCACCGGCACGGCGCGGGGGCGCCAACTGCTTGTGACCTTCGATGTAGATGCACCAGTCCGGGCAGCTGCGCGAGCAGAGCATGCACGCCGTGCAGTTGTCCTCGTGCAGGGCGATGACGCCACGCGCGCGGATCGGCGGCGATTCCTTCTCGTGCGGGTACTGCACGGTGTTCGCGCCGTCCTTGACGGTGCGGCCGAGGGTGCCGAGCGTGACACCCAGGCCCTTGATGAGACCAGGAACCTTGGGCATCAGAAAGCCACCTTCAGAATCGCCGTGACGGCGATGTTGGCGAGCGAGAGCGGGATGAGGAACTTCCAGGCAAAGGTCTGGAGTTGGTCCTCACGGAAGCGGGGGTAGCTGAATCGGACCCACATGACGATCCCGACGAGCACGAGCATCTTGGTGAACAGGATCACCGGGCCGACGAGGTTCATCCACCACGCGACGTCGTCGAGGTTGTCCCATCCGAACCATTCGAACGGCACACCCCAGCCACCGAGGAACAGCACCGCAGCGATGAACGCGAACACGCCGGCCGTGGCGAACTCGGCGATGAAGAACATCAGGAACCGGAAGCCCGAATACTCGGTCATGTAGCCGGACACGAGCTCGGATTCGGCGATCGGCATGTCGAACGGCGCCTGGGTGAGCTCGGCCTGCACGGCGATCATGAAGATCAGGAACCCGAAGAACTGGGTGATGATGAACGGGTTGCCGAGGAAGCCGATCCCGAACATCTCGCCGGTGTTCTGGACCTCGACGATCCGGTTGAGGTTCATCGACTGGGCCTGGATGACCACGCCGAGGGTGGCGAGCACCATCGGCAGTTCGTAGGCGATCAGCTGTCCCGCCGCACGCAGACCACCGAGCAGGGAGTACTTGTTGGCGCTCGCCCAGCCGGCCATCAAGATGCCGAGCACGCTGACCGAGCCGACGGCGAGGAAGTAGAACACCCCGGAGTCGAGGTCGGCGAACACCGCCTCGGGGCCGAACGGAACGACGACGATCAGCAGGAACGTCGACATCAGCACGACCACCGGGGCGAGCTTGAAGACGGTCTTGTCGGCGTTGTCGGGTGCGATGTCTTCCTTCTGCAACCACTTGCCGACTTCGGCGAGCAGCTGCATCGACCCGTACGGACCGGCTTCCATCGGTCCGAGACGGCTCTGCATGAACGACATCATCTTGAACAGGAACAGGTAGACGATCGCTCCGGCGGGAAGCAGCACGGCCACGAGTCCACCGATGACGCGGAAGATCGATTGACCCCAGTACGGGATCTCGACAGCGAGGGCACTGATCATCGGTCGATGTCTCCGAGGATGAAGTAGAGGCTGGCGAGGATCGTGATGATGTCGGGGACGTAGACGCCCTTCAACACCCACGGGGTGATGCTGATGTTGTTGAAGCTCGCCGAACGGATCTTGACGCGGAACGGCCCCAGGTCACCCTTCGAGACGACGTAGTAGCCCATCTCGCCGAGTGGGTTCTCGGTCGAGACGTACGCCTCGCCCTCGGGCACCTTGATGATGCGCGGAACCTTGGTCATGATCGGTCCCGCAGGGATCTGCTCGACCAACTGCTGGACGATCTTGCACGACTCGCGCGTCTCTTGCAGACGGATCCAGCAGCGTGCCCACGAGTCACCGTCGGGGTGGGTCCAGACCTTCCAGTCGGCCTTGTCCCAGGCGAGTCCGACCGGGTTGTCGCGACGCAGGTCGTAGTCGATGCCCGAGGCGCGGAGGTTGGCACCGGAGAGGCCGTACTCCTCGGCGACGTGTGCGGGGATCACGCCGATCCCGCGCATCCGACTCTGGAAGATCTCGTTGCCGAAGAGCAGGTCCTCGATCTCGTCGCAGAAGCCGATCAGCTTCTTCATGACCTGCTTGGTCTCGTCGATCCAGCCCTTGGGCAGATCGTCCTTGAGGCCGCCGATGCGGTCGAAGTTCGGGTGGAACCGACCGCCGGTCGCGCCCTCGATGAGGTTGAGGACGTACTCACGGTCACGGAAGGCGAGGAACACCGGGGTGATCGCGCCCATCTGCACGCCGAGATCACCGAGGAACAGCGACACGTTCGCGATGCGCGACAGCTCGAACAGGATCGTGCGGATGACCTGCGCGCGGGGCGGCGCCTCGATCTCCATCAGCTTCTCGGCGGCGAGGATGAACGGCACTTCGTTGGCGAAGCTGCCGAGCCAGTCGATCCGGTTGATCAGCGTCGTGACCTGCGGGAACGTGCGGACCTCGGTCAGCTTCTCGTAACCGCGGTGCATGTAGCCGGCGGACGGTTCCGCCCAGATCACCTGCTCGCCGTCGAGGCGGGCGATGATCCGCAGCGTGCCGTGGGTGGCCGGGTGCTGCGGACCGATGTTGAGGGTCATGCCCTCGGTCTCGAGTTCGACGTTCAGGCGCGCATCGGCGGCCTGCGACGCGATGTACGACAGCTGTTGGCGGTCGGTCAGGTCGGTCACGATGCACCCTTCGCCGTTACCGAACGGGTCTGACCCGTTGCGTAACGCTTCATGATTCGTCCTCTTCGTCTCGGGCGGGCATCGGTTCGACGTCGACGATGCCGGGCCACGGCTTCACCATGCGCGCCAGCAGCGGGAAGTCCTTCTTGAGCGGATACCCCTCGAAATCGCCCGGGAGGTACATGTTGCGCAGGTCGGGGTGGCCGTTGAAGCCGATCCCGAACATCTCGTGACACTCGCGCTCGTGCCAGTTGGCGCCGGCGAACGATCCGGTCCACGAATCGACCACCTGGACGTCGTCGTCGACGTCGGCCTTGATCGTGATCCCGACGTGACGATCGAGATCGGTGAGGCGAGCGAACACCTGCATCCGGGTCTCGCCACCGCACACCCCGTGCTTGATCGTCATGTCGATCGGTTCCTTCTCGACGGTCGGATCCGATTCGCTGTTTCCGTACGGCGACGGCATCCAGTCGATCGCGGACAGGAACGAGAACCAGGTGAACCCGGCCAGCTTCAGCGCCGCGCCGGTGTCGGCCCACGCCTCGGTGGCAACCCGGACGGTCAGATCGTCGTTGGGGACGATGTGGAACTCGAGCAATGAGTCGCCGATGCGCTCGCGCAGGTCGTCGACGATGCCCTCGCGCAGCCCGTCGCCCGGAAGTGCCTGGGGGGCCTGCTCGTCGGTGGTGTCGGTGTCACTCAATGGGGCCACCGCCCACCACGATCGGATCGGGACGATCGCGTGCCGGGATCGGCTGCGGATCCGTCGAGATGTCGTGCGTGGTCTGCCCGGTGGGCTCCCCCGCGTGCAGTTCTCCGCGCTCGGCGGCGCGCTTGGCCTGGAGCGTCGTGAACTCGTCGCCCTTCCACTTCGCCTGCATGTCCTCGTTCTTGATCCGCTGCTGGAGCAGCACGACGCCTTCGAGCAGCGCCTCGGGACGCGGCGGGCAGCCGGGGACGTACACGTCGATCGGGATGATCTGATCGACGCCCTTCGTGACCGAGTAGCTGTCCCAGTACGGGCCACCACAGTTGGCGCACGAGCCCATCGAGATCGCGTACATCGGCTCGGGCATCTGCTCCCACAACCGCTTGACGGCGGGAGCCATCTTGTCGGTGACCGTGCCCGACACACACACGAAGTCGGCCTGACGCGGGCTGGCCGGGAGCGGGATGACGCCGAGACGCATCACGTCGTAACGCGGCGAACCGAACGCGGCGCCCATCTCGATCGCGCAGCAGGCGAGCCCCCACTGGTACACCCAGAGGCTGTACGAGCGGCTGATGTTGAACAGTTTGGTGAGCGGAGCCGGCATCCGACCCTTGTCGACGAGACCCATGTCAGTGCACTCCTTGTCGATGTGGGCAGAACGTCGCGTTGCACACGCTGACGACGGCCGTCGCTGTCACGGTCACACCCAACGGAGCAGCCCCCGCTTCCAGGCATACACCAGTCCGTCGAGCAGCAGCACGATGAACACGAGCATCACCACGAGACCGAAGGTTCCGTATCGCTCGATGTTCGCCGCCCACGGGAACAGGAACACCGCCTCGACGTCGAAGATCACGAACAGCAGGGCGAACACGTAGTAGCGGATCTGGCTCTGTGACCAGCCCATTCCCACCGGATCGACACCGGACTCGTAGGCGATGTACTTCTCCGCGGACGGGAAGGTGGGACGGATGGCGGCCGCCAGTCCGAGCAGCAGTCCACCGATCACGATGGCGGCCACGGCGAACCAGACGACGTTCAGATAGTCGCGAAGGAAATCCGACATACGGGCTCCGAAGATACCAGGGCTTGTGAATTCTCTCCCAAACCCTGCTGCCGTGATTGATTCGCCGTATGTCACGTCGTCCGCGGGTTGTGAACGGGCGTCGACGATGTCGTGACCGTCCGCCGCGCCCGCCGACCGGACACCGCGCGACCAGCCGGTGCGCCGTCGGGTTGTCAGGCCCCCGTCGGCGCGACCGGTTCAGAGATCGAGTTCGGCCAGTTCGTGACGGCCCGACAGCCCGAACCTGCGGTAGACGACTGCGAGATGGTTGTCGACCGTGCGCGCCGACACGATCAGCTCGGCCGCGACGTCCTTGCTCGACTTGCCCTCCGCCGCGAGACGCGCGATCTCGAGTTGGCGATCGCTCGGCATCTCGACGCGCGCGCAGATCCGGTCGAGTCGTGCTGTCGCAGCCGGTGGAGCGTGCGGTGTCATCGCGACCGCGATGGAGCGTGCCGACAGTGCTCGGCGGCGCAGTGCGACGACGTCGCCGTCACCCGTGAGCGCCAGATCGATCTCGGCGATCAAGGCGTCGAGCGCAGGGCCGTTCGCGCGTCGGGCCGAGAACGTGTCGGCCGCGTGGGAGATCTGCGCGACATCGCCGTCGAGCACGCCGCGCGCGTGGGCATGGATCGCCTTCGACAGGTGACCGTCCATCCCCGCGGTGACATTGGCGACGATCGGAGCGGTCTCGGGGGCCGGGCCGCGCCGGATCGCCTCCAAGCCCAGCCACGGGGCCCAGAGCACGTAGCCGGAGTCGATCGCCTGGCGCGTGAGTACTGCGGCACGGGAGTCGACATCGCGGTCATCGGCCAGTCTGAGTTCGGCTCGCGCCCGGCCGAGCGGAGATTCATCCGGCCGGGCCACCGCCTCGATGCCGAGTTCGACCAGGGTGGCGCGCAACTCGCCGCGGAGGAACCCTCCTGCGCCGATGTCGTCGACATGGTCGGCGGCGCGCACCGCTTCGCGCGACCGGAGCACCGCTTGCGCGTAGTCGCCGGTGAGCGACGCAGCATGTGCGCCGAGTCCGAGCCACACCGCGTGAGCGGGTCTCACCAACGACACATCGGCGGCACGGAGCCAGCGTTCGATCACCTCGCACGCGCGATCGAGGTCACCGCCGAGCAGGTGCCGGATCGCATCGGCGATCCCGAGGCGCACCGTGGTGTGAGGAACCGACAACCGCTCCGCCAGTTCGTACCCCTCCAGGATCGGGGGTCCGGCGGCGTCGAACCGTCCCTGGAACACCTTGTCGAAGGCATCGGCGAGGACGACGGACAGCCGCCCGGCGTCGGTCGTGACATCGTTCGCGGTGGCCGCAGCCGCCGAGGCCTCGGCGAGCGGACCCTTGCCCGTCATCCGCATGTACAGCGCCGTCGCTCCGTCGACGCGAGCGCGCTGGTCGGGTTGCTCCAGGCTCTCGCGCAGCTCGGCGAGCTGCACGTATCCCTCGTCGCTGCGACCGAGTTGCAGACACCACAGCTCGGCGCGGGCCAAGCCGGCGTCGACCCGTTCGGTCTCGGTTTCTGCGGCATCGATCGCACGATGCGAGGCGATCTGCGCCTCGCCGAGATCACCCTCGTTGGCGTGCGCCCAGACGAGCTGGACGAGGTCGGCCGCGGTCGGTTGCGAGATCGATTCGATCAACCGTTGCGCCAGGGCGTTCTCCCACCGACCGACGGCGACCGCAGCCCCGAGACGCGCGGTACGGTCGTCGATGCCGCTCTCGGAGTCGAGCATCCACTCGGCGAGCCGGGCCGGGTCCACCCCGTCCTCCGGGCCGACCGCCGACGCGAGCTTCGAATAGAGCCGACGGGTCTCCTGGCCGACGAGCTGGGTGCGGATCACCTGCGCGTAGAGGGGGTGGACGAGGACGCACGGGTCACCGGCGACGAGACCCGATCGTTCCAGACGCTCGACCGCCTCGCGGTCGAGGCGCGACAACACCCTGCGGGGAACCGCTCCCGCGATCGCGACGGTGCGCAGGAGATCCCATTCGGTCTGCGACAGGCGTTCGAGGTGCGACGCGACGAGCTGCTCGAGCGAGCGGCTGCCCGGAACGAACTCGGAGAGATGCCACAGGCCCGACCGCTCACCGATCGATGACGACGCGCGAGCCGACGCCAACAGCTCGCGGAGCGCCAGCGGGTTGCCCTCGCTCAACGCAGCCATCCGCCGCAGCGACCCGACCTCGCCGGGGCCCTGCCATTCGACGAGCAGTTCGATCAACCGCTCGGCGTCGAGCGGCGCGAGGACGACACCATCGGCGTGATCGCGCAGCACCCTCGACAGGTGGTGGTCGTCGTCGCGGACCCCGTCGGGCCCGGTTCGTTCGGTCGCGATCACGGTGATGTCACCGGCGCGGATGAGCCCTTCCAGGATCGCTGCGGACTTGTGATCGAGCATTCCGACGTCGTCGATGCTGACGACCGTCGCGGTCGCTTGCTCGACCAGTCCCCGACGAAGGCGCTGGACGAGTTCGAACTCGGCCGCGACCGGCGGCGCATCGATCGGGAGCAGGTGGAGCAGCGCACCGAACTCGAGTGCCTGCTGCGCGACCCCGGCGTGCACCGTGCGCACAGCCACGGGCGACAACGGCGCTCGCAACCGTTCGACGACACGGTCGGCGACGTGTGACTTTCCGATTCCGGCCGGTCCGCGGAGGACGATGCACCGCGCCCGGTCCGACGTCAGTGTCTCGACGACCTGATCGACGAGCGCGTCGCGACCGATGATCGACGATCGGTGCGCGTCGGCACGTTCGGTTCCCATCGCCGGCGCATTCTGTCACAGGGCCGGGCGCGCGTCAGCGGCCGGCGAGCAGGTCGGAGAGCTGATTCGCCGCTTCGACGACCAACTTGACCACCCGCTTCTCGTCTCCCGCATCGGGGAAGCGGAATGACGGCCCCTGGAGATAGATGGCACCGTCCCAGTCGCCGTCGGGCCCGCGGAACGCAGCGGCCACGGCGTTCACGCCGGGATCGAGTTCCTCGCGAGACACCATCACCCCATCGGAGCGCACGCTCTTGAGTCGTTGTCGGAGTGCGGTCGGGTCGGAGAACACCGCGTCGACCGACGTGGATTCCATGTCCGACAGGTAGCGATCGAGCGCGTCGGCGGGCAACCGGGCGAGCACGGCGAGTCCGCTCGCGACGGTGTGGAGGGGAAACGACTGGCCCGTCTGGTCGGCGAGCAGAACGAGTTCGTCACCGTCGTCGACGTTGTCGACCCAGTACGCGGTGTCACCGTCGCGGAGGGTGTAGCCGCTACTCCCGCCGGTCATCAGCGCCAGTTCCTCGATGAACGGACGGACCGTCGTGCGGATGCTGGCACGGGGAGCCGATGCAGCGCCGAGCGTCGACAACGCCGTCCCGATCGCATACCCTCCGCCGACTTCGACCTGGACGACCGCCCCTTCGTGCTCGAGAGCCGACAGCAGTCGCGACACGGTCGACTTCGGAAGTTCGGTCCGCTCGGCGATCTCGGTCACACCGGCCGATCCGCGAGCGAGCGCGCGGAGCACGGCGAAGGCTCGTTCGATCGACTGCACTCCTGCCATCTCGGATGTCTCGTTGTCTGTCCTGTGTCGTCGGCTCGCCTGTAGCGTGGACCGTGCGCTGCTCAGAGGAGTCGGCCCAGAGGGGCCTGGCGTACTGTTTCATTATACGGTACGGTTCCGCATGACGGAACACTTGCGGGACGGCATCCGTCCACGCAGGTCTCTCGAGCTCTGGGGGTCATGACATGACAGACGTCGACAACGACGCAACCGACGGCGACGACGAGGTCGATCTCGCGACACTCAGCGATGAGGAACTCACGCTGCAGATGCACGACGACCTCTACGACGGGTTGAAGGAAGAGATCGCCGAGGGCACGACGATTCTGCTCGATCGCGGATGGAGCGCCGAGAAGGTGCTCAACGACGCCCTCGTCGAGGGGATGCGGATCGTCGGGATCGACTTCCGCGACGGAATCCTGTTCGTGCCCGAGGTCCTGCTGTCCGCCCACGCGATGAAGGCGGGGATGGAGATCCTGCGACCGCTGCTCGCCGAAACCGGAGCCGAATCGGTGGGCAAGGTCGTCATCGGGACGGTGAAGGGCGACATCCACGACATCGGCAAGAACCTCGTCGCGATGATGCTCGAGGGTGCGGGCTTCGAGGTGATCGACCTCGGCATCAACACCGACGTCGACGAGTTCCTCGCCGCGCTCGACGAGCACCAGCCCGACATCCTCGGGATGTCCGCGCTGTTGACCACGACGATGCCGTACATGAAGGTGGTCATCGACACGCTCACCGACCAGGGGCGCCGCGACGACCAGATCATCCTCGTCGGTGGCGCTCCGCTCAACCAGGAATTCGGCGATGCGATCGGTGCCGACGCCTACTGCCGCGACGCTGCGGTGGCATCCGAGATGGCCAAGGAGCTCGTCGGGGCACGGCGCGTCAAGCACGAGCCTGCCGGCCCGTCGGTCCGCGCCTGACGTGGCAGAGCCGCGCACGCTCGTCATCGCCTGCGGCGCACTGGCGCGTGAACTGCTCGACGTCGGTGTTGATGCCGAGGTCGATCACCTCGAAACCGGCGCCCTCGAGCATCATCGCGACGAGGTTCTTGCCGATGTCGTGGATGTCGCCCTTCACCGTTCCGATGACGACCTTGCCCACCGACTCGGCTCCGGTTTCGGCGAGCAGTGGACGCAGGATCTCCATCCCCGCCTTCATCGCGTGCGCGGACAGAAGCACCTCGGGGACGAACAGGATCCCGTCGCGGAAGTCGATCCCGACGATCCGCATGCCTTCGACGAGGGCATCGTTGAGCACCTTCTCGGCGCTCCATCCGCGATCGAGCAGAATCGTCGTGCCCTCGGCGATCTCTTCCTTCAACCCGTCGTAGAGGTCGTCGTGCATC
>NZ_JBAVYV010000181.1:0-4867 GCF_049588435.1 Ilumatobacter sp. | reverse complement strand
GTCGAGCGATGCCGAACGCGACGCTTCGACGGCTGTCTCGGTGGCGGTATGGATCGCGCGGAAACGCTCGTCGACGGCCATGTCACCGGTCGGGACCAACATCCGCACCAGCGAGAAGGCGTTGGCGCCCGAGTCGGCGGTGCGGGTGCTGATCGCCATCGACGCCCGGAGCGCGTCGACGGGCGCTCCGAGTTCGCGGTGGTATCGGCCGACCGCGTCGGTGGCGATGGTCATGAACGCCGTGTTCAAGGTGCCACCGAGAACCGTCGCTGCATCCTTCGTGGGTCGGAACGGAGCCGACGCCACCTCGAGATGTCGGCGCAGCGAACGCTCGTTCCACAACGGGCTCCGCGCCCCGTCGGTGTCGCCGAGTTGACCCAGGATGCCGCGCAGCGTGTCGGTCGCCGCGTTGCTCGCCGCGGGGATCTGGCCAGGATCGGCGAGCAGATCACGGACCTGACGGGTGATCCCGAGCGGGATGCGCAACGACGCAGCGAGCAGGTCGCGCACCACTTCCACCGTGTCATTGTCGGCTGCGATCTCGGACGCTTCGTCGATGACATCGGGATCGGGAGTTGCCGGTGGCTCGGTCTCACGTTCGAAGTCGAGGAACTCGAGCGACAGCTGGACGCCGCTCTCGCCGTCCGCGATGGTGTGATGCATCTTCTGGATCAGTGCGGCCCGTCCATCGGCGAGTCCTTCCACGACGGTGAACTGCCAGAGCGGTCGGAGTCGGTCGAACGGGTCAGCGACAAGCGCGCTGGCGAGATCGAGCAGAGTGCGTTCGTCTGCGGGCGCGGGGAGAGCGACGCGACGAACGTGGTGGTCGATGTCGAAGTCGCTGTCGTCGACCCAGGTCGGGGGAGCGATGTTGCCGGGTCTGCTGCGCACGACCTGGCGGAGTCGGGGGATGATCCGTGCGGCTCGCTCCATGCGTCGCCGGAAGAGGTCGAAGTCCGGCGGCCGGTCGAGGAAGCTGACGTTTCCGAAGGTCGAGGAGAGGTGGGGGTCCTTCTCGAGACGCCACATCAGGCCCTCGGCGTCGGACATCTTCGAGTCGTAGACGATCCCGCTCATGGCGCCGATCAGAGTAGGTCGCCGGCTCCGAGCCTCCGAATCACGCGTCGGGTGAGCAGTGCGAGGAATCCGCCGGTGACGATGCCGGCCACGACATCGGACGCGTGATGGATGCGGACGTAGGCCCGGCTGGTGGCGACCGTGAACGCGGCCGCGTAGATCATGGTGGTGACCGGATTGCTGGTGCGGTGAGCGAGCAACGTTGCCGCAAATGTGGCGGAACTGGCATGGCCCGAGGGGAACGAGGATGTCGCGGGCCGCCGGACCTCAAGGCCGTCCTCGCCGTCGATGGTGGGACGAGATCGATTGAAGATACGTTTGATGCCCTGGTTCACGATCAGACTCTCGAGGCCGATCAGTCCGGCGAACATCACGATGCGACGGGGATTGCGGTTGCGGATCCCCAGCAGCAGGTTGATCGAATGCCAGATCATGCTGAAGTCGCCGACGTGGCTGGCGACGGTGAAGATGCGGTCGAGCACCGGATTTCCCCGGAACGGTTGCATCGCTCGGTCGGCGGTCTCGTCGAAGCGTTCGACGAGCGGACCGAGGTCGTGCTGCCCGGGGACGTGTTCGGGGAGTGGATGGTCGGTCATCCGGTGGCGGCCGGAGCGGTGAGAAGTGCCTCGTAGGCGGCGGTGGCCTCGGCTTCGGCGCGGTCGGGATCCCCGCCGAATGCGGGACACCACTGACGGAAGCCGCACCAGTCGCAGAGTCGACTCTGGTTGGGACGGAAATCACCCGTCGTACACGCGCGTTCGACCGCCTTCCACACCGCGCTGGTGCGCGTGTCGATGAATCGGACCGACTGAGCCGATGGCACGGTTTCGATCGTCTCCCCACTCGACAGGTACATCAGCCGGATCTTGGCGGGCCGTCGCCCGAGGACCGCCTCACACAGGAAGGAGTAGAAGTGCACGCCCGCGAGGCTCTTCTGCTCGTATCGGCCCGACGGTGCACGTCCGGTCTTGTAGTCGGTGACGACCAACTCTCCGTCGTCGTCGAGTTCGAGACGGTCGATGATCCCGCGGAGCTCGAGTGATCCGACGGGTGCGGCCATCCGCACCTCGAGACCGATGTCTCGAATCGTCGTCGGATCCTCCATGTCGAAGTACCGCTCGATCAGCTTGTCGCAGTCGGCGCGGAAGGCCTGCGCGGCCGCATCGTCGAGCTGCAACCCGACGTAGTCGGGATCGGTCGCGTACTCGTCGAGTGCTCCGCTCAGGGTCGTGGCGAGCGCCTCTGGCGTGCGCTCGATGGGGTCGAGGACGAACAGCAGCTCGAGCGCACGGTGCACGACCGACCCGCGCGTGGTGGCCACGCCGGGGGGTTCGGGGAGGCGCTGCACCGACGAGAACCGGAACTGCATCGGGCACGACGTGAACGATGACACCCGCGACGGCGACAGCGACGACGGGATCGGCCACACGGGAGTGTCGGCCTCGGCGAGATCGGTCATGGCTCCCACTGTACGGACGGGGTACCTCGGAGTTGGCACCCACTCATCCGGCACCACATCTGCACACGGGTGAGTTGTGAGACAAGCAGGTCGTCTCACATCTCACCGGGGGAGGATGTGTGGGCGCTCCGGTGAGAGTTCGGGCGGAGGGGTCGTCTCACATCTCACCGGCGCGGGTGGGGCGGCGGGTGAGCGTGCGGGTGTTCAGGGGGTGGGGATCGAGAGGGCGAAGTCGGCGATCAGGTCGGCGGTACCCGCGGGGTCGATGAACGGCCCGAAGTGGTTCGAATCGGGTTGCTCGACCAGCACCGAGTTCGGGAGCCGCTCGGCGATCTTCGGCGCGACCTCCGCTGGTCCCATCTCGTCGCCGCTCGCGATCACGACGACGCGGGTGTGGATCTCGGGAAGGAGGTCCCAGGTGGTGTGCGCGGCTCCGGTCTCGAATGTGCGCGCCTCGTGCTCGGGGGCGCACGTCAGGCGAACACCCTCGGGAGCGGGGCGGAACCCGTGCGCCACGTACAGCCGGAGCACGTCGGGGTCGAAGGCCTGCATCGGCGGCTTCGACGCGTAGTTGGCGATCGCGGCTTCGAATGAGTCGAATGATTCCCGTCGGCGACGCGCCCCCTCGACCATCATCGACGGCTCGGACTCGGAACGGTCGACGTCGGTCGGGAACACGATCGGTTCGAACGCGATGATCAGGTCGAACAACCCGGGATCGCGCTGAGCGGCCATCAGCAGCCCGGCGCCGCCCATCGAGTGGCCGAACCCGACGAGGCCGCCGTCGGGAGCAATGGCGCGAGCTGCAGCGAGTGCGTCGTCGCCGTACCGATCCCAGTCGACCTGCCAGTCGTCGGGGCGCGGCGTGGACCCGTGTCCCCGGTAGTCGAGCGCGAAGCAGTCGAATCGATCGTTGAGCCGATCGGCGATCGGGAGATAGCAGTAGCCGTGGAACCCGGTGGCGTGGGACAGCAGCAGCGGTCGCCCGGATCCCCCGAACTCGTGGATTGCAACGCTGACCTGGTCTGACGACATCACTCGCACGAGGTCATCATCGTCGGACCTGCTCGTCGGGTGCCAATCCTGCCGGAGCGACGCGCCGTGACAGGCGTCGCATCGGCGTGCCGGTGGAGCGTCAGTCGTCGTCGCGACGTGTGCGGCGCCACCAGATCGAGAACAGCCGGTCGAGCAGGATCCCGAGGACGATCGAGATCACGATCGCCACCCACAGCCGGATCTCCTGGTCGACCCAGAGGAACTGTGCGGTGACCTTCTCGCCGTTCTGGATGACGAAGATCAGGCAGAGGATCGCGACGACACCTGCGAGGATCAGCGCGATCGGCGGCCCGGAATCGTCATCGCCTCCGAATTCTCCGTCGGGGATGTCGTTTCGTCGATCGATCATGTTCCACTCACTTCCGGTCGAGGTTCTCGCGGCAGCCCCAGCAGCCGCTCTCCGATGATGTTCCGTTGCACTTCGCTGGTCCCGCCGGCGATGCGGCCGCCGGGTGCGGCCAGCATGCCAGACGCGTCACCCCCGTCGAGGAGACCATCGGCCCCGGCGAGATCGCCGCGCAGCATCGCCGCGTCGAACGTCATCTGGGTGATCCCGAGCTTCGTCAGCGAGGCGGCCGTCGAGGCGACCGGTCCCTGGCGCTGGGCCATCGACTTGTAGGCGGTCGCGACGGAGACGAGGCGCATCATCTCCTGGCGGGCACTCGGATCGAGCGTTCGTCCCTCGGCCAGGCGCATCATCTTGTCGAGTCGGCGCTGGAGCGTGATGACCGCCGTGCCGATGTGTCCCCGTTCGTTGGTGAGGACCGCCATCGCGACGCCCCAGCCACCGTGTTCGGGGCCGAGCAGGGTCTCGACCGGCATCTCGACGTCGGTGAAGAACACCTCGTCGAATTCGGCTTCGCCGGTCATCTGCTTCAACGGACGGATCTCGATCCCGGGCAGGTCCATCGGGCACAGGAAGAACGAGATCCCCTCGTGTTTGCCGGCATCGGGGTCGGTCCTGGCCATCAGGATTCCCCAGTTGCTGTAGCGACCGCCCGAGCACCACACCTTCTGACCGTTGACGATGTAGCGGTCGCCGTCGCGAACCGCACGGGTCGAGAGGGATGCGAGGTCGCTTCCGGATCCCGGCTCGGAGAAGAGTTGGCACCAGACGTGGTCGGCATCGAGCGATGCGCGCAGGTGTCGCTGCCGTTGCCCGGGGGTTCCGTAGCGGAGGATCGCGCCGCCGGTGAGGACGAGGCCGACCATGTTCAGGAACGGTGGGACCCCGGCCCGGGCGCACTCGAGCAGCCAGACGCCGTTGTGCTCGGC